>JAWLCQ010000285.1:0-4617 GCA_041687095.1 Phycisphaerae bacterium
GCCCGTGAGCGAAATACCCCGGAGCTGGGCCTCTCGACTCGCCCCAACGGCCGTCGTTGCAACCAGCGCTACGACGAACACGAGGACGAGACCAATCATGACGTCTGTCGTGGCGATGTACGGATTGATCCTGGACCCACTACGTTTGCTCATCCGAACGGAGCCCGCAAAGATCGGCGAGGAGGCGGGTTTTCGCCCTCTTGCGCTGCTTCCTCGGCGATCTCCGGCTCGTCAAGCGCTTCGTCCGCAAGCGCGAGCGCGAGGAGGAGGCGGCGGCCGAGGCGGCGGCCACGCCCCCGCCCGCCCCCGAGCTGACGCCCCCCCCGCCCCCGTCGCGCCTCGTCCGCTACTTCCGCGCCATGAGCAAGGCCGGCGCGTCCGACCTGCACCTCAAGCCCGGCGGGCCGCCCCACATCCGCATCAACACCAGGGTCTCCGCCACCCGCGCCGAACCCCTCCCCCCCAGCGAGACCGAGGCGATGGCCCTGGAGCTGCTGACGCCCAAGCAGCGGGCGCAGTTCGAGGAGATCGGGAACGTCGACGTCGCCTTTGAACTCGAAGGGGCGGATCGATTCCGCATCAACGTCTTCCGCCAGCGCGGCCAGGTGGCGCTGGCCATCCGCCGCGTCACGCGGGAGATCCCCGACTTCGACGCCCTCCACCTCCCCCCGGGCATCGAGGCCCTCACCGCCCCCAACCCCGGGCTCGTCCTCGTCTCCGGGCCCACCGGAAGCGGCAAGAGCACCACGCTGGCGGCCGTGCTGGAGCGGATCAACCGCACGCGCCCCTGCCACATCGTGACGATCGAGGACCCCATCGAGTACCTCTACGAGGACAAGATGGCCCTGGTCTCGCAGCGGGAGATCGGGATCGACGTGGCGACGTTCGACGTCGCGCTGAAGTACCTGATGCGCGAGGACCCCGACGTGGTGCTGATCGGGGAGATGCGGGATCGCGAGACGTTCATGGCCGCCCTGCAGGCGGCGGAGACGGGGCACCTGGTCTTCGGGACCACGCACGCCTCCAGCGCCGCGCAGACGATCCACCGCGTGCTGGACCTGCTGCCCGCGGACATGCGGGACCGGTTCCGCGAGGTCCTCGCCTCGAACCTCCGCGCCATCGTCTGCCAGAAGCTCCTGCCCTGCATCGCCCCGGGGATCGACCGCATCCCGGCGTGCGAGATCCTGCTGACCAATCCCAGCGTCCGCCAGCTCGTCCGCGAAGGGCGCGAGGGGGACCTGATCGAGGTCCTCCGCTCGTGCGAGGGCGACGGGATGCTGACGTTCACGACCTCGCTGCTGCAGTTGATCGAACGCAACTACCTGGACCCCAAGGTGGCGTACGACGTGGCCCCCAACGTGGAGGAGCTTCGCATGCGGATCAAGGGAATCTCCTCCTCCCGCGCCGGGCTGCTCAACCGATGACCACCAGATGGAGCTGTGCATGGTACACCTGATCGCCGAACTTCCCGCCCCCGGGGGCTACCTCTCGATCGTCAAGATCCTCGGGCTGCTCGCGCTGACGATCCCCTGGCTGTACGCGGGGCCCTGGGTCTACGCCGACACCCGCGAGGTCCACACCCGCCGCCAGCTCTGGTCCGCCGTCGTGCTCGCGACGGGAACGGCGGGGATCGTGCTGTGGCTGCTCCTGCCGCTGTACCTGCTGGGCATGGCCGCCTTCGTCATCCTCGCCCTCGCCGGGCTCGCCGCCTACGTCGTCCACCGCAACTCCCGCGTGAGCCCCGAGCGGCGGATCCTCACCGGCGAGCACCTCGCCGGGCTCTTCTCCGGGCAGAGGACCTCCCGCGAGGAGATCGTCACCAGGCTCAAGCTCTACGGGGCCAACGGCAAGATCCGCTTCCCCCCCGACGCCGAAACCGCCTCCGAGGACGAGGTCCACGCCTGGAACCTCGCCCAGGACCTGCTCCACGACGTCATCTGGCGCCGCGCCAGCGAGGTCGACCTCCTCCCCACCACCCACGAGATGGAACTCCGCCTCGTCATCGACGGGGTCGTCACCAAGCAGCCCGGGATGAGCCTCGAAGACGGCGAGGCCGTCATCCAGTTCCTCAAGCCCCTCGCCGGGCTCGACGCCGACGACCGCCGCCGCCCCCAGCAGGGCCACCTCTCCGTCGACCTCGCCAGCAAGCCCATCGACATCATGGTCGCCACCGCCGGGTCCACCAGCGGGCAGCGCTTGCAGTTCAAGATCGTCCAGGAGGCCGTCCGCACCAAGATCGACGAGCTGGGCATGAGCGAGGAGATCCTCGGCAAGGTCCGCTCCATGGCCCGGGCCCACGGGCTGATCCTCGTGTCCGGGGCCGCCCACAACGGGGTGACGAGCACCATGTACTCGCTCATCCGCGACCAGGACGCGTTCACCAAGCAAATCGACACCCTCGAGTCCACCCCCGCCATCGACCTGGAGAACATCACCCAGCACGCCTACGGGCTCCCCGCCAAGCTCCCCGACGCCGTCGCCTCCGTCCTGCGGCGGGACCCGGACATGATCATGGTCGACGCCCTCCCCACCGGGCCCCCCGCCCGGCAGTTGGCCGAGTACGCCGAGGGCCGCACCGTCCTGATCGGGGACGAGGCGCCCGACACCTTCCGCGCCCTCGCCGACTGGGTCAAGGCCTGCGGGGACCCCGAACTCGCCGTCCGCCACCTCCACGGCGTGCTGTGCCAGACCCTCATCCGCACCCTGTGCGAACGCTGCAAGGAACCCTACCGCCCCGACCCCCAGCTCCTCGCCAAGGCCAACCTGCCCGCCGGAAAGATCGACAAGTTCTTCCGCCCCCCCTCGAACGCCCCCATGGACGACAAGGGCCGCACCATCGTCTGCTCCGCCTGCCAGGGCACCGGGTTCTACGGGCGGACGGCCGCGTTCGAGCTGCTGGAGATCACCGACGAGATCCGCGAGATGGTCGCGTCGAACGCCTCCCTGCGGGACATCAAGGCCGCCGCGCGCCGCAAGGGCATGCTCTACCTCCAGGAGCAGGCCCTGCGCAAGGTGATCGGCGGGCAGACGAGCGTGCAGGAGGTCCTGCGCGTCTCCCAGCCCAAGAAGACCTCCACCCCCTCCGCCAAGTAGAGGACCCAAGCCCTATGCTTCTGATTATCCTTGCGACCGTGCTCGTGATCGGCCTGGCGTTCTTCCAGGTGACGCAGGGCGCGTTCAGTGCGCTGATCATGGCGATCCTGTCGGTGGTGTCGGCGATGATCGCCTTCACCTTCTACGAACCCCTCGCCGCCCTCTTCGCCGACGGGGCCTACGCCTACTACGCGCCCCCCATCGCCCTGCTGGCGCTGTTCGCCGTCCCGCTGCTGCTCCTCCGCCTCGCCGTCGACCGCCTCATCGGCGGGAACGTCGTCTTCGGGGTCTGGGGCGACCGCATCCTCGGGGGGGCGCTGGGCCTGGTCACCGGGACCGTCCTCACGGGCATGATCCTCATCATCCTCCAGATGCTGCCCCTGGGCGCGTCCGTCTTCACCTACCGCCCCTTCGACGATACCCTCAAGCGCGAGCAGCGCGTCGCCCCCTTCTACCCCGACGAGGCCGTCCTCAACCTCGTCACCCTCCTGTCCCGCGGATCCTTCAGCGCCGACAAGCCCTTCGACACCGTCCACGACAACCTCCTCCTGGAACTCTACTGCTCCCGCAACCAGATCCTCCAGCCGCCCACCAAGGACGAGCCCGACCGCACGTTCGTCGGGACCATCACCGCGACGGCCGACGAACTCGAACTCGCGCAGCAGTTCCCGCTCCCCGCGGGGATCAAGGACGTGCCCGACAGCCCGCTGCTGGCCGAGGGGGCGAGCACGGAGGTGGTGGTGATCCGCGCGGGCCTCGCCGACGGTGCCGCCGACGCCGATGGCTGGTACCGCCTGCCCGCGACGCACTTCCGCCTGCTCGTCCGCGATACCCAGACCGGGGAGGTCCGCTCGCACTACCCCGTGGCGTACCTGACGGGCGGGGTCGTCCAGAAGGACGCCCCCACCACCGGCCTGGCGGAGGGCCCCGGGGCGGGAGGCTGGCAACTGCACGCCCCCGCCGACGCGCCCGAGGGCGGGCCGCCCCTCGTCGGCCGCCTCGGCGTGTGCCGCTCCCGCAAGGTCGTCACCGACGCCATGATCGTCGACTGGGTCTTCCGCCTCCGCAGCACGGAGAAGCCCGAGCGGCTGGTCTTCCGCCGCGTCGCCGCCCGCGAAGTCGCCCCCGCCGCCGAAGGCCAGGCCCTCACCCCCGCCCGCGCGCTGCGGCGGTACGAAGGCAAGTAGGCAGCGCAACGCAGGGCGCGTACGTTGTCCCAAGCGCGTGCGTTGCCTGGAGCGCATGCGTTGCCCGGAGCGCGGGCGTTGCCTGAAGCGCGGGCGTTGCCTGGAAGCGCGTGCGTTGCCTGAAGCGCGTGCGTTGGGGGTCTCCTGACCCCCAACGTCCCGGAAGGTCAACAAACGTTTCCGCGACAGCGCTATGGCGGCGCTTCGGTCGCGGCGGCCGCCGCCGCGATGGGGGCGATCCAACGACGCTGCCGCGGCCGCGCCCCTCGCCCCTCCCGGACGCCGGGGGTCAGGAGACCCCCGGCGCAAGACGTGGGGGGCGCAGGAGGTTGCGCGT
>JAWLCQ010000286.1:0-4607 GCA_041687095.1 Phycisphaerae bacterium
CGCTGTCGCGGAAGCGCTCGTTGGCCTTCCAGGACGTTGGGGGTCAGGAGACCCCCAACGCACGCGCTTCGGGCTTCGCACGCGCTTCGGGCATCGCAGGCGTTTGGGGCATCGCACGCGTTTGGGGCATCGCAGGCGACTGAGGCGGCGCAGGCGACTGCACCCGTCGCCCGGCGGGGCCGACTACCTCAACGCCCGCCGGTCCACCGCGTGGGGGGACTCGTACCATCTCGCCGCCATCGCCAGCAGGTACGGGAGCAGGGCGAGGGCGGCCCCGAGGGCATGGGCGGCCCAGTCGTCGGCCTCGCCCGAGCGCCAGCCGACGGCGCGGGCCTGGATGTACTCCGCCAGGCCGCCCAGGAGGGCGACGGCGGCGATGACGGCGAGGCCGATCCACATCCGCCGCGCCCCCAGCACCCACGCGCCCGCCAGAGCCACGATGAAGCCCCCCGCGGCGTGCAGCAGGTTGTCGCTGCGCTGGAACTCGTCGGCGATCCAGTAGATGAGCCCCACCCGCCGGCCCGCCCCGAGCACCAGCAGCAGCGTCAGCAGCAGGCCCAGCACGATCCCGCCCGGGTACCGCCGGACCGTGCGGCCGGTGACGTGGGGGAAAGCGCCCCACGCCAGCATGGCCGCGGCGGCGAGGGCGGGGATGGCGAGCCCTCCGGGGGCCAGCACCGCCCCCGTCGCCGTCGCCGTTCCCCCCGCCCACAGCACCGACAGCAGGACCCGCGGGGGCTCGCCCGGGCGGTGCTCGATGCGCATCGCCCACACCAGCCCGCCCGCGAGGATCCCCAGCAGCGCCCCCGCGCCCAGCCAGCCCGTGGCGCGAACGAGGACTTCCAGCCCCCCAAAGCGGAGCAGCGCCTCCCCCAGTCCGCGCTCGCCCTGCCCCAGGACGCTGAAGGGCAAGTCGCCCCACGTGGGGCAGCTTGCGCGGGCGGCGTACCAGACGACCAGCCCCCCGAGCAGCATGACCGCCCCCGCCACGCCGCAACGGACGCGGCACGCCCCGGCGCCCACCGCCGCCAACACCAGCGCCCCGCCCCCGAAGACCAGCCCGGGCCCCACGCTGCAGCGATGGGTCCACAGGATCGCCCCGGCCGCGACCGCGGGGAGGATCGACAGGAGCCTCCTCGCCCACACGTGGCGGTGCGGGAGGGGGGGGCGGCCCGCGCCCCAGAGGACGGCCGCCATCATCCACGCGCCCGCCAGGCCCAGCAGGGCGAGGCTTTCGGCGGCGGGGGCGAGGTTTCGCCAGGCCAGGCCCATCAGCCCCCCCGCCACCATTCCTCCCCCCAGGACGAACAGGGCGGCGGGCATGGCGAGGCTGGGGCGGAGGAGCGTCTGCACCAGCAGCACGCCCAGGGAGACCAGGAGCAGTTGGGTGATGAGGGAGGCCTCGACGGCGCCTTGGAGGGCGGGCCCGCCGGGGCCCTCGCGCCCGAGCAGGCCGCGGGCGTAGTGCCCCAGCAGGAGCAGCAGGGGCAGCAGCATCGCCAGGTGCCAGGGGTTGGCCGGGACGCGGGTCTCGCCGACGTGGGTCCGCCACGGCAGCCACAGGGCCCAGACGGCGAGGGTGCCCACGACGAGCCCGCCCCACCCGCCGTACCCGGGGGACCACCACGCCCACACGCCCGCGGCCAAGACGGCCAGCAGCATCCAGCGCAGGATGCCTGCCAACTGCCGGCCGGTCGTGCCCGTGGGGATCGTCATGGCTCTGCGTCAAGCATAGAAGCCGGCGATGGTGGAAACGACGTAGGCCATCTGTTCCTCGGAGAGTTCGGGGTAGATGGGCAGGGCGAGGACCTCCTCGGCGGCGAGTTCGGCGGCGGGGAAGTCCCCGCGCGCGTGGCCCAGGGCGGCGAAGCACTCCTGCAGGTGCAGGGGCAGCGGGTAGTAGATCGCCGCCCCCACCCCGCTCTTCTTCAGGTGCTCGCGCAGGGCGTCCCGCCGGGGGGCGCGGATGACGTACTGGTGCCACATCGGGTCGTTGCCCTCGCGAACGGCGGGCGTGACCACCTGCGGAACGGCGCAGAGCATTTCGGTGTAGAGGGCGGCGTGGCGGCGGCGGGCATCGTTCCAGGCGTCGAGGAACTTGAGCTTCACCAGCAGCGCCGCCGCCTGCAGCGTGTCCATGCGGAAGTTGCCCCCGACGACCGTGTGGATGTACGTCTCGCCCTGCCCGTGGTTGCGGATGCGGCGGAGGCGGGCGGCGAGGTCCGCATCCCCGGTCACGATCAGCCCCGCGTCCCCGACGGCCGACAGGTTCTTCGTCGGATAGTAACTGAAGCACCCCGTCGTGCCGATCGCCCCGGCCTTGCGGCCGTGGTAGGTGGACCCGATGGCTTGGGCGGCGTCTTCGATGACGGACAGGCCATGGCGCTGGGCGATGGCGCAGATCGCGTCCATCGCCGCCACCTGCCCGTAGAGGTGCACGGGCAGGATGGCCTTGGTGCGGGGGGTGATGGCGGGCTCGATCCGGGCGGGGTCGAGGTTGAACGTGTCGGGCTCGATGTCCACGAAGACGGGCTTGGCCCCCACCCGCCAGATGCACCCCGCCGTGGCGAAGAAGGTGAAGGGCGTGGTGATGACCTCGTCCCCCTCCCCCACCCCCAACGCCATCAGACTCACCAGCAACGCGTCGGTCCCGCTGGAGACGGCGATACCGGCCTCCGTCCCGCAGTACGTCGCCATCGCCTGCTCCAGGTCCTCGATGGCCGGGCCGTTGACGAACATCCCGCTGTCCAGCACGGCCGTCACGGCCGACACGAGTTCCTCGCGCACCTGCTGGTACTGGGCCTTGAGATCCAGAAACGGTACCTGCATGGGTCTTTGCCTTTCTGCGCCCGGGAGTGCTTCCCCGGCAGCGAAAGCGTCTACCCTACGCCCCCGCCCCCCCTTCCGTCAACGGGCCGTGCGCCACCGACCGGGCAATCGCAAAGTCGCTCTCGCGGGCGCCACGGCTGCGCTGCTCACAGCCGTGCTCGCACGACAATCCGCGATCCGCGACCCGCAATTTCCTGCCGCACTGAGGGAGACGAGAAATCCCCGTCCTCCCCCATATACTGTAGGCGAAAGGAGTTCCCCGCCGCCGAGGGCTTGCCCTTGTCGCGGCCGGAGGATATAGATTCCCTCTGTAAAACAATGGTTTGCATCGGCGTTCATGGACGCCGCGAGGAGCACACATGGTCAGCGAGTTGGTGGATCGGATTCGTTCGAAGCAGGCGTTGGTGGGCGTGGTGGGCCTGGGCTACGTGGGGCTCCCGCTCGTTCGCGAGTTCACCCGCGCGGGGATGCACGTCCTGGGATTCGACGTCGACCCCGTCAAGGTCGAGGCCCTGACGGCCGGGCGGAGCTACATCGAGCACATCCCCGCGCAGATGATCCAGGACATGCTCTCGCGCGGGCAGTTTGAGGCGACGACGGATTTCGGTCGCCTGCACGAGCCCGACTGCATCCTCATCTGCGTTCCGACGCCCCTGAACAAGGCCCGCGAACCCGACCTGACGTACGTGGAGCAGACGGCCCGGTCGGTCGCGGCCACGCTGCGCAAGGGGCAGCTCATCGTCCTGGAGAGCACCACGTACCCGGGCACGACCCGAGAGGTCATGCAGCCCGTGCTGGAGCAGAACGGGCTCAAGTCGGGCGTGGACTTCTACCTCGCGTTCAGCCCCGAGCGCGAGGACCCGGGGCGCAAGGACTACTCCACCCGCACGATCCCCAAGGTCGTGGGCGGCTGCGACAAGGACTCCCTCGCCGCCGCCGTCGCCTGCTACGAGCAGGCCATCGACACCGTCGTGCCCGTCTCGAGCTGCGAAGTCGCCGAAGCCACCAAGATCCTCGAGAACACCTACCGCGCCGTCAACATCGCCCTCGTCAACGAACTCAAGGTGCTCTACGACCGCATGGGCATCGACGTGTGGGAGGTCATCCGGGCCGCCAGCACCAAGCCCTTCGGCTATACCCCGTTCTTCCCGGGTCCGGGCCTGGGGGGGCACTGCATCCCCATCGACCCGTTCTACCTGACGTGGAAGGCGCGGCAGTACGGGCTGGCGACCCGCTTCATCGAACTCGCCGGGGAAGTCAACGTCTCCATGCCCCGCTACGTCGTCTCCCGCCTCATGGAGGCGCTCAACGACCGCGAAAAGCCGCTCAAGGGCTCGAAGATCCTCGTGCTCGGCCTCTCCTACAAGAAGGACATCGACGACGTCCGCGAGAGCCCCTCGCTCACGATCATCGAACTGCTCCAGGAGCGGGGCGCCAAGATCGACTACAACGACCCCCACGTCGCCCGCACCCACAAGATGCGCGAGCACGACCTCAAGATGACCTCCAAGAAGCTCTCGGCCGACATGCTCGCCTCCTACGACGCCGTCGTCATCTCCACCGACCACAGCTCCTACGACTACCAGTTCATCGTCGATAACGCCCAACTCGTCATCGACACCCGCAACGCCTGCAAGAACGTCAAGGGCGCCAAGAAGAAGGTGGTCAAGGCGTAGGGGTTTCGATTTTCGTAACCGTTCACGGGACGGTGGGAACGGGTGCCACCCTCAAGCCGCATGCTGTTTGCGGCTTGGGGGTGTTGCGCCTGCCACGCCGTA
>JAWLCQ010000287.1:0-4567 GCA_041687095.1 Phycisphaerae bacterium
CCACAACGGGCCCCACCGCCCGCAGATGATCCGGATCGTCGAGTCCGACGGGGTGACGGTCGAGGGCGTCACGCTGGTCAACGGGCCCAGTTGGCACCTCGTGCCCACCGCCTGCCGCCGCACGACGATCCGCGACGTGAACATTCTGGGCTTCAGCGGCTGCGGGGACGGGATCGACGTGGTCGGCTGCGAGGACACGTCGATCACGGGGTGCTTCATCCGCGCCAACGACGACTGCATCGCCGTCAAGGCCCTGGGCGAGGCGGGGTCGCGGAACGTTCGCGGCGTGCGGGTGTCGGGGGGCGTGTTCTGGAACGCCAGTTGGGGCAACGCGCTGGAGATCGGGTACGAGACGCGGTGCGAGGAGATCGCCGACATCCGCTTCGAGGACTGCGACGTCATCCACGCCCAGCGCGAGGGCTGGCAGTCGGGGGGCACGTTCACGATCCACAACGGCGACCGGGCCACCGTGCGCGACGTGACCTACCGCGACATCCGCGTCGAGGACTCGCAGGAGAAGCTCATCGACCTGAAGGTGCAGAACTCCAAGTGGTCGCGGGACGGCCAGCGCGGGAGGATCGAGCGGGTTCGCTTCGAGGGCATCACCGTCGTCGATGGGGTGCTGCCGGTGTCGATCGTCCAGGGCTTCGACCCGGAGCACCTGGTGTCGGACGTCGCGATCGCGAACCTGACGGCGTTCGGGCAGCCCCTGCGCAACGCCACCGACGCAAAGATGGTCATCGAACTCGCACACAGCGTACGGTTCGTCGACGGCGGGGGCGACTGACGCGCCCGCAGAGCGGAGGGGATCAACGGGGGCGGCGGAATCGGAAAATGCGGAAACGTGAGGGACGAAGATGAGTGGATACACTCCGCTGCCCCGCGCCGAGGTCCCCGCCGAGGTCCCCGCCGAAGTTTTTCTTCCGAATTCCGAAAATAGGGGGCCGGTTTTCCGGACTTTTGGGCAGTGCTACTACTTAGGGGGGGACAGCGCATTGTCGCCGCCGGAGGACGGGGAAGCGGAGGCCCCCCGACGCGGATGGGTTTGTTTCCGACGGCCGCGAGGGACGGACCACGGGTCCCGCGGACCCGTGGCGGGCGGCGAAAATCGGAATAGTCTGCGCTGGGTTCGTTCCGCACGGTGGGTTCGTTTTCAACGGTGGCCCTGCGCCGTGGCGCGGGGCCGTCGTCGAGTCGGAGTCGCGGGTGCCACGGCTGCGCTGTTCGCAGCCGTGCTCGCAGGAGTGGAGCGTCTACCCCCAAGTGCCACGTTGCCCCCCAGCGCCCGCGACGCCCCCAGCGCGTGCGACGCCCCGAGCGCATGCGTTGGGGGTCTCCTGGCCTCGTTGTTCTACACATCTCGGCCTCTCCGCCCCCACCGGGCCGGTCCGCACTGGCATAGGGAGAAGGCATCGATGCGGGATCCGCCCCCGCCCGGGCTCGTCCCGGGGGAGCGAAGGTTTCTAAGCTAGCCGGCGCCCTGCCCCCTCTCCTCCTGCCGTTTCTTCTTCTTTTCGCGCCCACCGGCTTCACGCCGGTGGAGCGAAGCTTTGACGCCCTCGGAGCCCGCCGGAGCTTAGAAACCTTCGCGCCACCCGGACAAGCCGGGCGGGGGCGGAAAGAAGAAGAAGAAGTGAGGGTGGAGCGCCGCCGGCTAGCTTAGAAACCTTCGCTCCGCCGGGGCAAGCCCGCCGGGGGCGGGGACGCTGCCCGGACTGTCGAAGAAGCGAGCAACGAGCCGCACGCCGAGATGTGTAGAACAACGAGGTCTCCTGACCCCCAACGCTCGGGAACGCCAACGAACGCTTCCGCGACAGCGTTATGGCGGCGCTTCGGTCGCGGCGGTTCCCGCCGCGAAGGGATCGCTCCAACGGCGCTGCCGCGGAGGCGTCCCTCGCCCCTCCGGGACGCCGGGGGTCAGGAGACCCCCGGCGCAGGAGGCGCGTCCCTGCCGGGACGCGATTCCGGAGTCCCTGCCGGGACGCACGGAGTATTGACGGCCTGTCGCGGTCCGTTATAATTGGGAACGATCGAGGCGGACCCGGATCGCGCCGCCCGCGGGCCCTGTTGCCTGTGGTGGGCGGTGTCCTCCGATCCGGGCGGACCTTGGTCCACGGACGGTAAGAGGGCATCATGCGAACGCCGCAGACAGATCTGCGAAGTGCGACGAAGCGAGGCGGGCGAAGGGCCCGGATGGCTTCGGCGTGCGGCGTTTGCGCCCGGATCATTCCCGTCGGCGTACCCTGCGTGCCTTAGGGCGCCGGTCGCGGACTCCCCCCGCGCATCCCGGCCCTGAGGCAACTTCCTGACCTCGGGACCGGGTTTTTCGTTTCCCGGTTCCGCCTGACTGGCATGTGCCCCAACCTGAGGACATAATACGGCCATGACCCAACCGAAACCGAGGATCGAAGTCTACGACACCACGCTGCGGGATGGCACGCAGGCGCAGGGCGTGAGCCTGTCGATCGAGGACAAGCTCCTTCTCGCCGAGGCCCTCGACGCCCTGGGCGTCGACGTCATCGAGGGCGGCTACCCGTTGAGCAACCCCAAGGACGAGGCGTTCTTCCGCGAGATCCGCAAGCGGACGCTCAAGCACTCGCGGATGGCGGCGTTCGGGATGACGCGGCGGAAGGACACCCGCCCCGAGGACGACACGGGCATGAAGGCCCTCGTCGCCAGCGAGGCCCCCGTCATCACGATCGTGGGCAAGACGTGGGACCTGCACGTCCGCGAGGTCCTGCGCGTCAGCGAGGACGAGAACCGCGCGATGATCGCCGACTCCGTCGGGTTCTGCGCGAAGGCGGGGCGCGAGGTGTACTACGACGCCGAGCACTTCTTCGACGGGTGGGCGGCGAACCGCGACCACGCCCTGGCCACCCTGCGCTGCGCCCGCGACGCCGGGGCCGCCTGCCTCTGCCTGTGCGACACCAACGGCGGGTCGAGCCCCGAGGCCATCGCCGCCGCCATCGCCGACGTGCTCGCCGAACTGGGCGGGGTGCGGATCGGCATCCACTGCCACAACGACCGCGACCTCGCCGTCGCCAACAGCCTGGCGGCCGTGCACGCGGGGGCCACGCAGGTGCAGGGGACGATGAACGGCATTGGGGAGCGGTGCGGGAATGCGGACCTGGTGTCGGTCATCGCGAACCTCGCGGTGAAGGAGGGCTACGAGTGCCTCCAGCCGCACACGCTGCACCGCCTCGCCGAGGCGTCGCGATTCGTGTACGAGGTGGCGAACCTGAACTTCCGCGACAACCAGCCGTTCGTCGGATCGGCCGCCTTCGCGCACAAGGGCGGGATGCACGTGCACGCGGTGCAGCGGAACGTCGCGACGTACGAGCACATGGACCCGACGGTGGTGGGCAACCTGCGGCGGATCCTCGTGAGCGAGCTGTCGGGCGTGAGCAACATCGCCGCCACCGCCCCGCGGAAGTTCGGCATTGCCGAGGACCGCGACGCGCAGCGGAAGGTGCTGGCGGCGCTGATGGACCTCGAGGCGCAGGGCTACCAGTACGAGGCGTCGGAGGCGAGCTTCGAGATGCTCATCCGCCGCACGCTGGGCGGGGCGTGGTATCGCCCGCTGTGGCAGCTCGACCACTACCGCTGCACGATCCTCCGCCGCAACGCCGAGGAGGCCGGGACCGAGGCGACGGTGAAGCTCGCCATCAATGGCCAGGTCCGCCACACGGTGTGGGAGGGCAACGGGCCGGTGGACTCGCTGCACCAGGCGCTGCGGGCGGCGCTGCGGGAGACGTACCCCGCCGCCGACAACCTCCACCTCGCCGACTACAAGGTCCGCGTCGTCAACACCGCCGCCGAGACGGCCGCCAAGGTCCGCGTCGTCATCGACTGGCACGACTCGATGACCGCGTCGTACTTCGGGTCCGTGGGCGTGAGCGAGAATATCATCGACGCCTCCTGGGGCGCCATCGTGGACGCGATCGAATACACGCTGTTGAATTCGCAGGACTAACATGACTGAACTCACCAAGACCTACGAACCCAAGACCGTCGAGGACGAGATCTGCACGCGATGGAAGGCGAACCACGCCTTCGCCGCCGACCCCGCGGATCCGCGGGAGACGTACTGCATCGTCATCCCCCCCCCCAACGTGACGGCCGCCCTGCACCTGGGGCACGCGCTGAACAACACGCTCCAGGACGTGCTGATCCGCTGGAAGCGGATGCAGCAGCACAACACCCTCTGGATGCCGGGCACCGACCACGCGGGGATCGCCACGCAGACCGTCGTCGAGAAGCGCCTCCTCGCCGAGGAGAACGTTGGACGGCATGCCCTTGGGCGCGAGAAGTTCATCACCCGCGTCCAAGCATGGAAGGACGAGTACGAGAAGCGCATCCTCGGACAGCTCCAGCGAATGGGCTGCTCCTGCGACTGGGACCGCACCCGCTTCACCATGGACGAGGTCTGCGCCCGGGCCGTCCGCGAGAACTTCTACAAGCTCTTCAGCGACGGGCTGATCTACCGCGGCAAGCGGCTGGTGAACTGGGACCCCGCCACCCAGACCGTCCTCGCCGACGACGAGGTCGAGCACGAGACCGTCCAGGG
>JAWLCQ010000288.1:0-4528 GCA_041687095.1 Phycisphaerae bacterium
CCACGGCTGCGCCGTTTGCAGCCGTGTCCCTCCTGACGGCACGGCTGCAAACGGCGCAGCCGTGGCACCCGACGATCCGCTTTCGACACTCGCGCACAGGGCGCACCAAACGTGGTTGCTCCGCTGCGCTCCGCAAACCACGGCACCCGCGATCCTGTGCCTGTGCCTCTTCCCTGGCGCTATTCTCTGGTCCCTGGCGCCTTGCTTCACCCGCGCCTACTTCGCCCCGTCGATCAGGCCCGCGTCGGCGGCGGCGGAGCGGCGGAGCGGGTAGCGGGCGAACGCCTCCAGGGCGTGGTACTCGGGCAGGCCCAGGTCGTCGTAGGTCTTGGCGGTCTGCATGTTCCGCTCCTCCGCCCGCTGCCAGAACTCCCGCTGGTCGTACGGGCCGGGGAACATCGCGCGGTCCTTCTGCGACTGGTGGCGGAAGATCGCGAACCGCTTGTGCCGCAGCTCGTCGGGCGAGAGCGGGACGGCCATGTCGATCTGCCACGGGGCCCACTCCTGCCACGCCCCGCGGTAGTACCACACCTCGGGCGGCGGGTTGCCCGCCGCCGCGGATTCGTCCAGCGCCCGCAACGCCGCCTGCAGGCACAGGCGGTGCGTCCCGTGCGGGTCCGACATGTCGCCCGCCGCGAAGAGCATCTCGGGCTGCGTCCGCTCCAGGATCCCCCGCACCGCCGCCACGTCCTCCTTGCCGATGTCGAGCTTCTGCACCTTCCCGGTGTTGTAGAACGGCAGGTCGAGGAAGTGGATGTTCTGCTCGGGCACTCCGCAGTAGCGGGCGGCGTCGATGGCCTCGGTGCGGCGGATGAGGCCTTTGATGGCCTGGACCTGGCGGGTGTCGACGTCCCCGGGGCGCTTGTCGCGGAGGAAGTTCTCCACCTCGTTCTCGATCTCCTCCGCCTTGTCGGGCGTGAGCGAGAAGATCTCGTTGAAGTGCCGGAAGAACTCCGTGAACCGCTGCACGTCGTGGTCGAAGACGCTCAGGTACCCGCTGACCATGTACGCCACGTGCACGTCGTGCCCCTGCTCGACGAGGCGGGACATGGTCCCGGCCATGCAGATGACGTCGTCGTCGGGGTGGGGGCTGAAGATCAGCACGCGCTTGGGCTCGCCCTTCCCGCCCGGCCAGCCCGTGATGGTCGTCATCATCGACCGGAAGACCTTGATGTTCAGGTGGTACGCCCCCCCGGTGGCATGGAGCAGCTCGCCCAGGCCGTTCTCCACGTAGTCCTCGGCGGTGAGCTTGAGGATGGGCTTGTCCGCCTTCCCCGCGAGCCACACCACCGCCCGCATCTGCAGCACGTCATCCCAGTCGCACTTGCGGGTGAGCCAGGGCGTGGCGATGCGGGTGAGGTCCGCCCCCGCCGACTCATCGAGGTACAGCGTGGCGTTGGGGTGCTCCTGGAGGTAGCTGGCGGCGACGTTGGCGGAGATCTCGCCCTCGACCGTCCGCTGGATGATCCGCGACTTGTTCTCCCCGAACGCCAGCAGCCCGATCTCCCGCGCCTCCAGGATCGTCCCCACCCCCATCGTGATCGCCGACTCGGGGACGTTCTCCTCCCCGAAGAAATCGCTCGCCGCGCTCTTCCGCGTCACCTTGTCCAGGATCACCATGCGGGTGCGGCTGTCGACGGGCGAGCCGGGCTCGTTGAACCCGATGTGCCCGGTGAGGCCGATCCCGAGGATCTGGAAATCGATGCCGCCCGCGTCCGCGATCGCCTGCTCGTACTGGCGGCAGTGCTCATCGAGCTTCGCCTCGGGCACGTCGCCCTGCGGGAGGTGCACGTTCTGGGGCGGAATGTTGATGTGGTTGAAGAGGTTCTCGTGCATCCAGACCCAGTAGGACTGGATCCGCTTGGGATCGAAGGGCCAGTACTCGTCGAGGTTGAACGTGATCACGCGGGAGAAGTCCAGCCCCTCCTCGCGGTGCATGCGGATGAGTTCGGCGTAGACCTTCACGGGCGTGTGCCCCGTGGCGAGCCCCAGCACGGCCGGTTGGTTCTGGGCGGCGCGTTCGCGGATGATGGCGGCGATCCGCTGGGCGACGGCGATGGAGGCGGAGGCGGGATCGGCGTAGACCAGCACGGGGACCTTCTCAACGGCTCTCATGTTCGGGATCCTCATTTCGAGTGCGCGACAACCTGCCCCACGTCCTTGGGGGCGCGGGCATCCTACACCAACCTGCCGCACCGGAGCAAGCGGGGAAGCGGGAACCGCAGGGCCATCGCAAACTCGCAGTCGCGGGTGCCACGGCTGCGCTGTTTGCAGCCGTGCTCGCACGAGCGCGCGGCGGAACACGGGTTCTGCAACCCCGTAGCGCCCCGCGAACCGGACTTTGCGATGGCCCTGGCGGGAACCGGCATCCCGTTTTCCCGTCATACCCGTTTGCTCCCGGGGCCGTCCAGCGGGTACAAAGGACGCATGGGTATCCTTGATCCTGACTGGTTGCAGACCATGATCGTGTTGGCGCCGCTGCTGCTGCTGAGCATCACGGTGCATGAGTACGCGCACGCGCGGGTGGCGCTGGCGTTTGGGGATCCGACGGCGAAGCTCATGGGACGGGTGACGTTCAACCCGCTGGCTCACCTGGACCCCATGGGCACGCTGGTGCTGCTGGTGACGGGCATGTACGGCTGGGCGAAACCGGTCCCCGTCAACCCGCTCAACCTCGATCCCCGCCGCCTGGGCGACATCATGGTCTCCCTCGCCGGTCCCTTGAGCAACCTGGGCCTGGCGATCGTCTGCGGACTGCTGTTCCGCGTACTGCTGCTGCTCGGGGAGCACGGCGTGGTCCCAATGGAGGGCCTGTGGGAGACGGTCCTGCAGATGCTCCTGCTCACCGTCGGGGCCAACGTGGGGCTGTGCGTGTTCAATCTCCTGCCCCTGTTCCCGCTCGACGGGCACCACATCGCCCGCGAGCTGCTGCCCCTCCCCCAGCAAACAGGGTTCATGAACTGGCAGATGCGCTTCGGGCACGTCGCCCTGCTGGGGCTGGTGTTCGTTCCCAGGCTGCTGTCGAACGTGACCGGCGGCCCCGTCCCCAACCCGCTTAGCCTCCTCCGGAGTTCGGTCATGTCGCTGGCGATGTGGCTGCTGGGCTTGTAGTAGACCTCCCCCGCGCCCTGCCGGATCGGCCGTCGTCAAGAGCGCAGCGACCCGCCTCAGGGCCATCGCATCTCCGTGGCACGGGCGTCTCGCCCGTGTGTCGCAGGGGCGTCTCGCCCCTGCCGAAAGCTGAGAACGGCCTCGCGGCGAGCCCAACCATCCCCCATTCACGGTAAACGTTCACGGGAGTGCGGGCGATGAGCCCCGCCCGCCTCGCCGCACCGCCTCGAAAATGGGGACAGGCACCTGCGCGGCAAGAAGCATGCCGCTGCGGAGCCAGTCCCCATTTTCGAGGCTCCCTGTGCCTTTCCCGCCTTCGCCCATCCCGCCTTCGGCTCCCGACGAATCATCTTCTTCACGCCTTCGCTGCTGTTTGCGAAGGCGTGAACGGTTACCACTCACGGAGGCGTCTCCGCCGAAGGCCACGGGCAGGATGCCCGTGGGACGCATGGGCGAGACGCCCATGCCACGGAAACGCGGAGATGCAATGGCCCTGGGGGCAGAGTGACGCATGGGCCATGGCAGAGTTGGGGGGGCGGTCCGTCAGGGCTCCGGCGACGGTTGCTTGCCGGTCCCGGGCATGGCGTCCTGGGCCTCGCGCATGCGCTGGCGGAACTCCTCGATGCCGGGGGGGGCGGGGAAGGCCTTGTCGAAGTCCACGCCCTTGACCTCGCACTCGGGGCGGACGTACGCCTGCAGCGGGTCGTAGATCATCTGGCGGATGTGCCCGGGGATCTGGACGTCGTTGTACAGGCGCGACCGCGTCTCGAGCGGCAGGTCGTACCCGACCGCGCGGGGCTGGGCGAGGAGGTTGATCAGTTCCCCGGCGAAGAACTGGTCCCAGGTGGCGCTGATCTTGTAGCTCTGCCCGGCGTTCTGCTGGTAGAGCTGATACAGCCTCCGGGCCCAGCGGATGCTCTCCTGGTACTTCGCGTCCTGCCCCGAGACGCGGAAGATGAGCCCCGAGCGGATGGCCGCGGAGATCCAGGCGACGGCGTAGTCGTGGATCGGCCAGCCCTCCTTGTTCACGTCGTAGGCGATGAACTCCTCGAGGGGCAGGTCCCACTCGGGGCCCTCGGGGTCGTACGTGTCCTGGATGAACTGGTAGATCTCGTCCGCCAGTTGGCGCTCGTGGTGGGCGTAGAGGGTGATCATGACGGCCACCAGGTGGTTGATGTGCCCGGGCCGCAGGACGTTCTCGATCTCGAGTTCGTCGCGTTCCTCGGTCGCGCGGCGGACGAGGGTCTGGTAGAGGTCGAGCATCCGCGGGACGTAGCGGGGGTCGAGGGAGCGGGTGACGAGGGGGGCCTCGATGTCGCGCGGGTTCTCGGTGTAGACCATCCGCCCGCCCCAGGTGAGGACCTTGATCGAGTTCAACTGCATGCGGACGGTGGTGAGCGTGGCGGTGTTGTTGAGC
>JAWLCQ010000289.1:0-4518 GCA_041687095.1 Phycisphaerae bacterium
CCAGCGCGTGCGTTGGGGGTCTCCTGACCCCCAACGTCCGGGAACGTGCGGAACGCTTCCGCGGTAGCGTTATGGCGGCGCTTCGGTCGCGGCGGCCCTTCGACAGGCTCAGGACCACCCCGCCGCCGCGAAGGGGGTGGCTCCAACGACGCTGACGCGGGGGCGGTCCTCACCTCTCCCGGACGCCGGGGGTCAGGAGACCCCCGACGCAGGCGATTGGAGCAGCGCGGTCCCTCTTTTCGCCATCGGGCGCATGCGGTATAATGGAACCCTTTGCCCCCTGAGCGATTTCCTATGGATACCACTACCCCTACTACCACGACACGACATCGGATTTCGGACGCGGAGATCTCGCGGCGGCGGACGTTCGCCATCGTCTCCCACCCGGACGCGGGCAAGACGACGTTGACGGAGAAGTTCCTCCTCTACGGCGGGGCCGTCGGGCTCGCAGGGTCCGTCACCGCCCGCAAGGACCAGCGTGCCACCACCTCCGACTGGATGGAGCTGGAGCGGAAGCGCGGCATCTCCATCAGCTCCACCGTCCTGCAGTTCGACTACCAGGGCTACCGCATCAACCTGCTGGACACCCCCGGGCACAAGGACTTCTCCGAGGACACCTACCGCGTCCTCACCGCCGTCGACGCCGCCGTCATGGTCATCGACGCGGGCAAGGGCATCGAGAGCCAGACCCGCAAGCTCTTCGAGGTCTGCCGCCACCGCGGGGTGCCGATCTTCACGTTCATGAACAAGCTCGACCGCCCCACGCTGGACCCGCTGGCGCTGCTGGACGAACTGGAGAGCGTCCTGGGCATCGGGGCCTACCCGATGAACTGGCCGCTCGGGACGGGCGTGAGCTTCCGCGGCGTGTGGGATCGCCGCACCCGCATGGCCCACCTCTACGAGCGCGTCTCGGGCGGGGCGTACCGCGCCCCGGTCTCCACGGGCGGGCTGTCGGACCCCGTCGTCCGCGACCGCCTGGACCCCGCGGCCTACGCGACCGTCTGCGAGGAGGTCGAGATGCTCGAAGGGGCCGGGGCCGACTTCGACCCCGCCGCCGTCCTCGCCGGGCAGACCACGCCCGTCTACTTCGGCAGCGCGCTGAACAACTTCGGGGTGCAACTGCTGCTGGACGGGTTCCTGGAGTACTCCGGGCCCCCGACGGCGCGGCGCACCCGCACGGGACTCATCGACCCCCACCACGGAGCGTTCTCGGGCTTCGTCTTCAAGATCCAGGCCAACATGGACCCCCGCCACCGCGACCGCATCGCGTTCGTCCGCGTGGTCTCGGGCAAGTTCGAGCGGGACATGACCGTGACCCACGCGCGGACAGGCAAGAAGACCCGCCTCGCCAACGCCGCCAAACTCTTCGGGCAGGACCGCGAAACCGTCGACGAGGCCTACCCGGGCGACGTCGTGGGCATCGTCAGCAGCGTGCAGTTCGCCATCGGGGACACGCTGACGGAGGACCCGGCCATCGTCTACGACGAGATCCCGTCGTTCGCCCCCGAGTGCTTCGCGTACCTGGAAAACCCCACGCCCGCCAATTTCAAGCGGTTCCGCGAGGGCCTCAGCCAACTGCTGCAGGAGGGCGTGGTGCAGTGCTTCGAACTCGACGACGCCACGCGGAAGGTCCCCTTGCTCGGGGCGGTCGGCCCGCTGCAGTTCGAGATCGTCCAGTACCGCCTCCAGAGCGAGTACGGTGCGGCGTCGCGGCTGGAGGGGGCCCCGTGGTCCATCGCCCGCTGGCTGGACGCGGCGGTGGAGGTCGAGGGCCTGCTCCTGCCCCACAACGTCCGCCCGGGACGGGACGCGCTGAACCGCCGCGTCCTGCTGTTCCCCGACGACTGGTCCCTCCGCTACTTCCAGGACCGCAACCGCTCGGTGACGCTCTCCGACTCCCCCCTTCCCGACCCCGAGGCGGACCTGGCGGTGCGGTAGATTCGGAATCCTCACTCCCACGCGAACGGGAGGCCGGTGAGGCGGGCGTAGGCCTCGATGTACTTCTCGCGGGTCTTCTGCACGATCTCGGTGGGCAGGGGCGGGGCGGGCGGATTGCGGTCGAACCCGATGCGGTCGAGGTAGTCGCGGACGAACTGCTTGTCGAAGGACGGCTGGTCCTTGCCGGGCTTGTACTGGTCCGCGGGCCAGAACCGCGAGCTGTCGGGCGTGAGGACCTCGTCGATGAGCATGAGGTTGCCATCGGCGTCGCGGCCGAACTCGAACTTGGTGTCGGCGATGAGGATGCCGCGTTCGGCCGCGTACGCCCGCCCGCGCTGGTAAAGCTCGATCGACCGGCGGCGGAGTTCCTGCATGGTGGGCTCCCCGGCGATGTCGCAGGCCTGCTCGAAGGTAATGGCCTGGTCGTGCCCGGTCTCGGCCTTGGTGGTGGGCGTGAAGATGGGCTCGGGCAGTTCCGAGCCCTGCTTGAGCTTCGCCGGCAGCTCAATGCCGCACACCCTCCCGCTCTCGCGGTACTCCTTCCACCCGGACCCCGCGAGGTATCCGCGGACGACGCACTCGATGGGGACGACGGAGGCGCGGCGGCAGAGCATGAAACGCCCGTCGATCTCCTCGCTGCGGATGTCCTCGGGCAGGTCCTTGAGGTTCACGGAGATCAGGTGGTTGGGCGTGAGGTCCGCGAACCGCTCGAACCAGAACGCCGAGATCTGCGTGAGCACCCGCCCCTTGTCCGGGATGCCGTTGGGCATGACCACGTCGAAGGCGCTGATGCGGTCGGAGGCGACGAGGAGCAGGCCCTGGGGCAGTTCGTAGATGTCCCGAACCTTGCCCGATCGCTTGGGGTAGTTCCCGATGGAGGTTGTCAGCAATGCGGTGGATTTCATGGTCCCTCATTTCTAGTCGCCCCCGCCGCCGCGGTCAAGCCCGCTCTGCTACGGATCGTTCGCCTGGTAGGCGAGCAGGAAGGCGATCTGCGTCAGCAGGTTTGCCGCCAGCAGCGCGTCGCGGGTGAGGCCCCCGGCGCGGCGGCACAGCAGCCACCCCGCCAGCAGCGCCGCCGCGATGGTCCCCCCGCTGATGCTCAACTGCCACCAGGGCAGGTAACTCATGTAGAGGGTGGTGACGGCGGCGACGGCGCCCATGGCCCCGGCGGCGGTGACGGGCCCGCAGCCCCTCGCGAAGGCTGCGACGGCCGGGGCGGTCCCCGGACCGGGGCGGCAGAACTGGGGAACGATCATCATCGCCCACGCCCCCCACAGCGGGGCGAGGATCAGTACGCGGAGGAAGGGGGCGGGGGCGGCCCACGCCCAGGCGGGCGGCACGCGGGGCAGGTACAGGTCCCGCCCCTTGAGCCCCAGCAGCAGCAGCGCCAGCACGGCCACCAGCACCGCCGCCGACACCCCGCGCGATCCCGCGTCGCTCCCCCCGAGCACTGCGGTCACGGCGGCCCCGGCCCGGCGGTAGGGCCAGAGCAGCCCCACCACCAGCACCCCCCCCGCCGACAGCACCGGCACGCCGTACTCGTCCTCGAACACCCACCACGCCCCCGACCACAGCCCGGCGGCGGCGAGGCCCCACAGCAGCGACCACCCCGCCAGACCGATCCACGCGTGCGCGAAGCGCTGCGGATCCAGCCCCCCCAGCCGCTCCTCGCTCGCCGTCAGCAGCGCATACCCCGGCCGCTCGGTCAGGAGGCGATGTGCGGTTCGCAGCAGGCGGATCATGCTAGGCGTTCGCCCGTTCCTTCCGCGCGGCGGCGACGATGCGAACGTACTCCCCGGCGAGCCGCTCGATCTCCGAGAAGTCCCCGGAGGCGAGGGCGGCCTTGGTGACGAGGGCGGACCCGATCCCGAGGGTGACGGCCCCGGCGCGGATCCAGTCGGCGGCGGTCTTGAGGTCCACGCCCCCGGTGGGGGTGAGTTTCAGGTGCGGCATGGGGGCGAGGACGTCCTTGAGGTACGCCGGGCCGAACTGCCCGCCCGGGAAGACCTTGACCATGTCCGCACCGAGATCGGTGGCGTGGAGGATCTCGGTGGGCGTGAAGGCCCCGGGAATAACGGGCACGTCCGCCCGCCGGGCCGCCCCGATGATCTCGGCCTTGGTGACGGGGGAGATGACGTACTGCGCCCCGGCGGCGATGGCGCGGTCGGCCATCTCCGCGCACAGGATGCTCCCGACCCCGATCAACGCCCGCTCGCCCATCTGCCGACGGCAGTCGGCGATGACCTGCAGGGCATTGGGCGTGGTCATGGTGATCTCGATGCAGTCCACACCCCCGGCGAGGAGGGCCTCGGCGACCTCGAGCAACTGCCCGCTGCTCTTGGCGCGAACGACGGCGATGACGCCCTTGTCACACAATCTCTGCACGGCCGATTGACGATCCACTGGCACGGTCCTTTCCCTTGAGAGTGCCGCGAGGGTACACCGTACGAGGCCGGCTGGCAAGAGCGCGCCTCGGGGCTGTCCTGTCTCAATAGAAGTGTCAGGGGTTTACGTCTCAATAGAACTGTCACCCCCCGGGCTCGTCAAGGGGGCGGAGCGGAGGGAGGACGAGCGCAG
>JAWLCQ010000290.1:0-4413 GCA_041687095.1 Phycisphaerae bacterium
CGCCATTCGGCCTCTCCACCGTCCTTTCCGGTCCAATATTCTCTACGTATCGAACCCGCAAAAATGTGATAAAGAGACAGCCCCCGGGGGAGAGGTGCCCCGCGCAGCGGGGCGGTGAGGGGGCGCCGGGAAGTCGAGTTGGTCGCCAAGCTCTGAAAGGGCGCAACAGGGACGCGCGGAAGGGTCTGGTTGCGCCCTTTCAGGGCTTGGGGAGGGGAGGGCCCGCTTCCCGGGGCGGCGCTGCGCTCTGCCCCGGGCTTACGAAGGTGAGCCTTTCAGGCTCAGCGGTCTTGGGGCTCAGTGGTCTTGGGGTCGGCGGTCTTCGGACTAAACGGTCTTGGGGCTCAGCGGTTCCCCCGGGCGGAACCGGTGTGCGGTAGGCGCTTGAGGGGGGACAGTGCACAGGCAAGCGCCAAGCGCACGGCTGCAAACAGCGCAGCCGTGGCACCCGGCGCCCCGCCGAGACCGTTTACGGCGTTGCGTGGCGCCCGGCAACCGGTATTGATTTGGCGTTGGGTCTGCCGCTGCCCACTGGACGACGCGAGACCGCCGGGGTATGAAGGGATCCGCATCCCGCGGGTGGCGGGACGGAGGCCGCATCCCCGCCAGCCCGGATGCAGCGTCGGTTGGACGTGGTTGCTCCCGGCTCGGCCAAGGCTACGCCGCGGCAAGCCGCTTCGCTCCGCAAACCACGGCACCCGCGCGGGGACTGGTGGAGTGTGTATGGCTTCGCCGAACAGGAACACAAGGAATCGTTCACGGGAGTGCGGGCGAGCCTCGAAAATGGGGACAGGCACCTGCGCGGCGAGAAGCATGCCGCTGCGGAGCCAGTCCCCGTTTTCGAGGCTCCCTGCGCCTCTCCCGCCTTCGGGTCCCGCCGGGCCCTTTTCATCACGCCTTCGCTGCTGTTTGCGAGGGCGTGAACGGTTACGAACACAAGGAGTCGCCCCATGCCGACCGATACCCTCCAGCGCCTTCGTGAAGCGCTGACCGAGACCGTCACCGTCCGATCCGCCGTCGCCGATCGCTTCGCCGCCGAACTCGCCTTCGCCGACGGGCTCTGCGAACTGCACCCCAAGTCCGCGGCGGGCTGGCGGAAGCTGCTCGACCGGGCGGCCAATAGCGTGCTGGAGGTCCTGACGGCCGGGAGGCTCGATGCGCTCCCCGACGCGGTCGAGTCGGCCGAGGCGCTGCTCGCCCCCCTCGCCGCCGTTGCCAAGCAGTACACCATCCACTGCGTCGGGCACGCCCACATCGACATGAACTGGATGTGGTCGTGGCCGGAGACCGTGGCGGTGACCAACGACACCTTCCGCACGGTGCTCAAGCTCATGGAGGAGTTCCCCGACTTCTGCTTCACGCAGTCGCAGGCGTCGGTGTACGACATCATCCGCCGCTACCATCCCGAACTGCTCGCGGAGATCCGCACGCGCGTCGAGGAGGGGCGATGGGAGGTGGCGGCGGCGCATTGGGTGGAGGGGGATAAGAACCTCGCGTCGGGCGAGTCGCTGGCGCGGCACGTGCTGTACACGCGGGCGTTCCTGGCGGAGCACCTGGGCCTTTCGCCCGAGGACTGCCCGCTGGACTGGTCGCCCGACACGTTCGGGCACGCCCGCACGATCCCGTCCATCGACGCCCGCGGAGGCGTGAAGTACTACTACCTCTGCCGCGGCGGATCGTTCGACAAGCCCCCGCTGTTCTGGTGGCAGGGGCCCGACGGGGCCCGCGTCCTCGTCTATCGCGAGACCACCTGGTACAACGACTCCATCGGCCCCCACAACGCCGACGCCCTGCTGAAGTTCGCCAAGCAGACGGGCCTCCAGGACTGGATGAACGTCTACGGGGTCGGCGACCACGGGGGCGGACCCACCCGCCGCGACCTCCGTCGCGCCATCGAGATGAACGCCTGGCCGCTCTACCCCAACTTCCGCTTCGCCACCGCCAAGGCGTACCTGGACACCGTGGCGGCGGGGGCGGGCGAGAGGCTGCCCGTGCTCGACCGCGAGCTGAACTTCGAGTTCACCGGGTGCTACACCTCCCAGAGCGAGATCAAGAAGGCCAACCGCCACGGGGAGAACCGCTGCCTGGAGGCCGAGACCGTCTGCGCCCTCGCCCACCGCGCGACGGGGCGGACGTACCGCACCCGCGAGCTGCGGGACGCGTGGGTGAATACGCTCTTCGGGCACTTCCACGACATCCTGCCCGGCAGCGGGGTGCGGGACACGAGGCACTACCAGATGGCGCTGTTCCAGGAGGCGACGGCGAGGACGGGGGTGGAGACCACCGAGTCCCTCCGCGCTCTGTCCGCCCGCGTCGACACCTCCTTCGCCGCCGACGCCTCCCCGCTGCCCATCCCCTCGCAGGAACCGTTCGCGATGGGGGCGGGCGTGGGCAAGGGCTCCGAGGGCGGGGGGCTGTACGTCACGGGCTTCACCGCCCGCGGACCGCGCCCGGTGATGGTGTGCAACCCCACCGCCCACGCGCGAAGCGAGGTGGTGACGGCGACGCTGTGGGACCTCGGGCCCGCCGAGGAGATGCGCCGCAAGCCCTTCCGCGCCCGCACGCCCGACGGGCGCACCTTCGCCGCCCAGGTCGTCGACGCCGGGTTCTACTGGGGCCACCACTTCGTCACCGTCGCCTTCCCCGCCTCCATGGGCCCGCTCGCCTACGCCTGCTACGCGGTCGAGCCTGGCTCGGCCGAGCCGGCCGGTCCCACCGTGCAGCACCTGCAGCGGGTGTACTACAGCGGGGGCGCCCCGCAGTTGCAGTGCGGGTACGGGCTGGAGAACGAGCACGTTCGCGTCGGTTTCGACACGCTCACCGGGGGGGTGACGTCGCTGGTGGACAAGGCGACGGGCGTGGACCTGGCCGATCCCGCCCGCCCGATGGCGCTGCTGGAGTACGCGCTGGAGCGGCACCATGGGATGACGGCGTGGGTGATCGGGGACCACGCGGAGATCCGCCCGCTGACGCTGTCGTCGTTCGCGATGGGCTTG
Organism: Phycisphaerae bacterium; assembly: GCA_041687095.1. GTDB lineage: Bacteria > Planctomycetota > Phycisphaerae > SM23-33 > SM23-33 > JAWLCQ01. The sequence continues at coordinate 2,997 of JAWLCQ010000290.1, forward strand.
CAGGGCCCGTACCTCGCCACCCTGAAGGGCCAGGCCGTGGTGGGGGACTCGACGGTGGACGTCACGTACGGCCTGTCGGCGGTGAGCCCGGAACTCACCGTGACGATCGAGGCCAACTGGGTCGAGCGGGGCAGTCCCCAGCGCGGGGTCCCGTCGCTGCGGTTCGTGGTCCCCCTGGCGCTGCGGGACGCGCGGGGGCGGTACGAGATCCCCTTCGGGTCCATCGCCCGCGAGGAGCACGACGGGCAGGAGGTGCCCGCCCTGCGGTGGGCGGACGTGACGGGGACGGCGGTGGCCGGGGCCGACGGGCCATCCCGAAACTCACCGCAGAGATCGCAGAGAACGCAGAGGGGCAAGGAGATCAGGCTGACATCCCGCGCTTCCTCTGCGACCTCCGCGTTCTCCGCGGTGCAGCCCGGTTCGGAGACGGTCGCCAAGGGCGCCGCGGGGACCGCCGGCCTTGCCCTGTTCAACGACTGCAAGTACGGGCACTCGCTGGACGGGGACACGCTGCGGGTGTCGCTGCTGCGGTCGAGCTACGACCCCGACCCGCTGCCGGAGATCGGGAAGCACACGATGCGGTTCGCCCTCGTCCCGCACGGGGCCCCGCTCGCACCGGCCGACCTGATCCGCGGGGGGACGGCCTTCAACCATCCGCTGCTGACGCTGCCCGTCGAGCCCCACGCGGGCGACCTGCCCCCGGTGTGCGACGCGGGCGTGACGGTGTCGCCCGACGCGGTGGTCCTCAGCGGGATCAAGGTGGCGGAGGACGGGGACGGCGTGATCGTCCGGCTGATCGAGGCGGGGGGGAAGGCGGCGACGGGGAGGGTGACGTTCGACGCGAAGCTGCTGGGCGAGATCGCGGACGTGGAGGAGGTGGACCTGCTGGAGCGGCCGGTGGCGAAGGGCTCGGCGAAGCGGGCGGCGAAGAATGCGTTCACCGTGAAGCTCCCCAAGCACGGGATCGCGAGCGTCCGCGTGCGGTTCTCCTGAGCCGTTTCCCTAGCGCGTCGCGGTTCTCCTGAGCTGCCCTCCCGCGTCTGCGACGGGCTTCTTCTGACCCGCTCCATGCGCCTGCGACGGGGGTCTCCTGACCCCCGTCGTCCCGGAGGGGTGAGGGGCGCCTCCGCGTCAGCGTCGTTGGAGCGGTCCCTTCGCGGCGGCCCTTCGGCAGGCTCAGGACCAGCCCTTCGACAGGTTCAGGGCCAGCCCTTCGACAGGCTCAGGGCAGGTTCCCGCCGCGACCGAGCGCCGCCATAACGCTGTCGCGGCAGCGTTTCGCTCGTTCCCGGACGTTGGGGGTCAGGAGACCCCCAACGCACGCGCTCGAGGCGTCGCACGCGCTTGGGGCGTCCCCCACCTCCTGCGAGGGGGGTCTCCGGACCCCCGTCGTCCCGGAGGGGTGAGTGGCGCCTCC
>JAWLCQ010000291.1:0-4411 GCA_041687095.1 Phycisphaerae bacterium
GTCGCGGGTCGGGGACCCGCGACGCTGGGGGAATCGCTTGCTGGTTCGCGTCTCAGTCGAGGACGGGGACGGGCCCGGCGAGGGCGTCGAACTCGGTGACGGGGGACACGTCGAGCGAGTGGATCTGCTCGTGCATCATCCGCAGCTCGGGCATGCGCCAGGCGAGCCAATACTTGGCGACGGCGAGCTTCTTTTGGCTGCTGGTCGCCTGGTCGCAGAACAGGGCCCCGACGATGAGGAAGATCGCCATGTCCACGAGCTTGCGGGCGTAGAGGTCGCGGTAGCTCGTGCCGGGCTGGGCCTTGACGAACTCGACGGCGGCGTCGAGCAGGGCGAGGTTCTCGCGGAGGCGGGCGATGAGCGGGGCGACCTCGGCGGGCCACTCGGTGAGTTCCTTCCGCGAGGGCTTGGCGAGCAGGTCCTCGAGGACGGTGTGGGCGGTGCCGCTGGTGACGCCCGCGATGCAGGCGACGACCTGGAGCTGGCTGGTGCCCTCGTAGATGGTGGTGATGCGGCTGTCGCGGAGGTGCCGCTCCAGCGGGTAGTCCTTCATGTACCCCGACCCCCCGAGCACGCCGATGGCGTCGTTGGTGACGCGCATGGACATCTCAGAGGCGTAGTACTTGCTGGCGGGGGTCAGCAGCTTGTTGATGCGGCCGTAGTGGCGGGAGTCCTGCTTGAGCTGCTTCTTGCGGGCGGGGTCCTGGACGTTGCCGAACTCCTGTTCGCGGAGGGCGCCGTTCTCGAGGTCGACGCAGAACGCGCCCTGGTAGGTGAGGGTGCGGGCGGCCTGGAGGTCGACCTGCATCTTCACCAGCAGTTCGCGGACGGCGGGGAAGGTCTCGATGGCGACGTCGAACTGCTTGCGGGAGTGGGCGTAGTCGCGGGCGACGCGGTAGGCGGCTTCGCCGATGCCGATGGACTGGGCCGCGATGCCGACGCGGGCGCCGTTCATGAGGCTCATGACGTAGGTGATGAGCCCGCGCTGCCGCTCCCCGATGAGCTTGCCCGGGGCGTCGTCGAAGAAGATCTCGCACGTGGGCGACCCGTGGATGCCCAGCTTGTTCTCCAGGCGGCGGACCTTGACCTTGGGCCCGCGCTCGACGAGGACCAGCGACAGCCCGCGCCCGTCGGAGATCTCGGGCTCGGTGCGGACGAGGACCAGCAGGACCTCCCCGCAGCCGTTGGTGATGAACCGCTTGACCCCGCGGACGAACCAGTTGCCGTCGGCGTCCTGGTAGGCGCGGGTCTTGACGGCCTGGAGGTCGCTGCCGGCGTCGGGCTCGGTGAGGACCATTGCCCCGGTCCACTCGCCCGAGGCCATGCGGGGCAGGTACTCCTGCTTGATCTCCTCGGAGGCGAAGGCGTTGATGGTCTCGGCGATGCCCTGGAGGCCGTAGATGTTCATCAGGGCCGCATCGGCGCGGGAGACGATGTCGTTGGACATCGTGTACACGAGGTTGGGGCAGTTGAGCCCCCCGAAGCGGTAGGGCAGGGTGAAGCCCATGAGGTCCCCCTGCCCAAGGCGGTGGATCGCGTTGGCGATTCCGGGGGCGTAGGTCACCAGCCCGTTGGGGTTGAGGACGTTGCCCACCTGGTCGGTGTGCTCGGCGGTGGGGGCGATCTCCTCGGCGCAGAGTTCCCCGAGGGAGTGGAGGATGCGCTCGTAGTTGTCCACGGCGTCGCGGGCGTCCTCGGGGGCGAACTCGAACTCCTGGGCGTAGCGGAAGCCTTCCTCCAGGATCCCCGCGAGGCGGGGGATGTCCATGTGGTGGAAGAGGAAGCGGATGTCTTCGTTGTCGGTATAGAAGTTGGCCATCGGTTAATCCTGAATCGCGTTACACGCTGGGGGTCACACACGCGGTTCGCCGCCCCGCCGGGGGGGGCGTCCGCACGGGGCCTTACGCCTTCTTGGCCAGGCTCGTCACGTCCGCCCCGTGGCGGATCGCCTTGATCATCCGGGGGATCACGTCGTTCATGTCGCCCACGATCCCGTAGTGCGCCACCGAGAAGACCGGGGCGTCGGGGTCGCTGTTGATCGCGAGGATCTTCGCCGACTCCTGCATGCCCGCGCGGTGCTGCACCGCCCCGCTGATCCCGCACGCAATGTACAGCGCCGGGCGCACCGTCGTGCCCGTCTGCCCGACCTGGTGGTCGTGGTCGACGAACCCGAGGTCCACGGCCGCGCGGGACCCCCCGACCGCCCCGCCGAGGGCGTTGGCGAGATCCCAGATGAGCTTGAAGTTGTCCCGCGAGCCCACGCCCGCCCCGCCGGCGACGATGATGCGGGCGGCCTTGAGGTTGACGGACTTCTGCCGGCTCTCGCGGGAGTGGATCTCCAGGGGCAGGGCGAGCCCGTCGAGCTTGACGGAGCAGCGGACGACGGCGCCGGCGCGGGTCGGGTCGGGGTCGGCCATCGGCATCACGCCCTCGCGCACGGTGGCCATCTGGGGCCAGCGGCGGGGGTTGACGATGGTGGCGATGATGTTGCCCCCGAAGGCGGGGCGGATCTGGTACATGAGGTTCTTGTGGACCACGCCCTCCTTGGCCTCCTCGTGGTCGCCGATCTGCAGGTCGGTGCAGTCGGCCGTCAGCCCGCACCGCATGGTGCTGGCGACGGTGGGGGCGAGGTCGCGCCCGAGGGGGGTGGCCCCGAAGACGACGATCTGGGGGCGGCGCTCGGCGATCAGGTCGCAGAGGACCTTGGCGTACCCGGCCGTTTGGTAGCGCTCCAGGCGGGGGTCGTCGGCGACGTAGACGGTATCGGCCCCGTAGGAGTGGAGCGTGGCGGCGAGGTGGTCGGCCTCGAAGCCCACCAGCACCGCCGCCAGCGGCACGCCCAGCGTGTCGGCGAGTTCGCGCCCCTTGCTCATCAACTCCAGCGGAACATCGGAGAGCTTCCCGTCCTCCTGCTCCGCAAACACCCAGACTTCGCCGTTACGATTCTGCTCGATCATCGTTGTATTTCCGATTCACTGGTTAACTGGTGGACTCGTTGACTGGTTAACTCACGGGCAGCCAACCAGTTACCCAATCGTGTGATCCTCGATCAGCTCCCCGATCATCGTCGCGACGCCCTCGTCGGTGGGCGGGAACTCGCGGTACTCCCCGCCGGTGAGGACGATGGACTGGATGCGGTGGACCTTGGTGGGGCTGCCGCTCATCCCGCACCACTGCAGGTCGGCGGCGACGTCGTCGAGGTTCCACTGCTCGATCAGCAGGCCCTTGGCCTTGAGGTCCTGGCAGCGGCGGTCGGTTTCGGCGGCCTTCTCGGCGTCGGAGGCCGAGGGCATGGCGTCGGCGACCTTCTTGGCGACTTCGAGGGGCGACAGGGCCTTCTTGAACTTCATCATCCGCTTGGCCGCCCGGGGGCGGGGCGTGTTGGCGGTATCCATCACCGTCACCAGCAGCGGGATGGAGCAGGAGACGGTCTCCCACCCGGTCCCGACGTTGCGGCGGCAGCGGAAGCGGCCGTTGACGACGCCCTCGAAGGACTCCATGTAGGTCACCAGCGGGACCCCGAGCTTCTCGGCGAGCTGGGGCCCGACCTGCGCGGTGTCCCCGTCGATGGCCTGGCGGCCGCAGAGGACGATGTCCGCCTTGAGCGTGCGGACGGCGCAGGAGAGGATGTAGCTGGTGGCGAGGGTGTCGGAGGCGGCGGCCCGGCGGTCGGAGACGAGGACGACGCGGTCGGCGCCTCGGAAGAGGCTGTCGCGAAGGACCTCGCAGGCCGTGGGCAGGCCCATGGTGACAACGGTGACGGTTCCGCCGAACTGATCGCGGATCTGGAGGGCGGCCTCGAGGGCATGGAGGTCCTCGGGGTTGAAGATGGCGGGAAGGGCGGCGCGGTTGACGGTCCCGTCCTCCTTCATGGCCTGCCCGGTGATTCGCTTGGTGTCCGGCACCTGCTTGACGCACACGACGCAGTGGTAGGGCACGATGGAAAGCTCCTGTTTTGCGAGCGGGTAGTTGGGGACGGCTAGCCTCCGACCCGTGGGACCCGCCGCCGGTCCAGCAGTTCACCCGGGCGGCGCCTGGCGCGGTCCAGCCCGGATACAGTAGCGGTCCGCCCTTCGACGGACCGTCCACAGACCCGGGATGATACCGCACCCCCAACGGACAGGTCAACCCTTTTGCATGCGAGTGCATGCGAGGATTCAGGGACGCGCGAACCCTTCTCCCCTGGGGGAGAGGATGTCCCGAGCGCAGCGAGGGACAGATGAGGGGGGCCTTCGCGAGTCGCGGGCGTTCGATCTCGCTGTCAGGCCGTCTCGATCTTCCCGGGGCCCCCTCACCGCCCTTCGCTTCGCTACGGGCACCTCTCCCCGAGGGGCTGTCTCTTTATCACATTTTTCCCAGTTGCTGGCAGAGCCGATAGCCGATCAGGCGTTCGTTCAGAATGTGCCAGCCG
>JAWLCQ010000292.1:0-4403 GCA_041687095.1 Phycisphaerae bacterium
GCGGTATTGTAGCCGGGGGTGCCGCCCAGCGCACCCCCCGGAAGGCGGCCCGCTTCTCTGGAGCCCCGAAGGGGCGAGGGAATCCCGGACAATCGGGGCGATTCCTGATATTCCAACTCCCTCGCCCCTTCGGGGCTCTGCCTTTCTTGTGCGTGTACCGGGGGCTCCGCTGCGCTGCGCCCCCGGCTATTCTCCCCCGCCCCGTCGGGGCGGAAGAGGCCCTGCCGGAATCGGCGGGAACGAGTTCCGTCATGCCATTCGGACACAGTCCGGGGGCGTTGGAGGCAAGACCCGGCAAGAGGCGCGGGCCCTTTTGATCGCGGCCGACGGACGTCTTGGCGGCTCCGGCACTTGTCAAGGCCGACGCCGAACACATCGCACCGCGGGCGAGGAGTCCCTGCCTGGCCGGGCAAGCGGGGTCACTCCCCGGGGGGCTGGGTCGGGGTGGCGGCGGGCGCGGCGGCGGGCGCGGCGGGGGGCAGGGCGTAGGGGGAGGGCGCCTCGCCCGGGACCTCCGCGGGGGCCGGGGGAACGATGGGCGCCGGGTCCACGTCGGGGATCGCCTCCGGACGCGGCGGGGCGGGGATCACCGTCCCGGGCAGGCCGGGCGCCGCCGACGGCGGGAAGGCGATCGGCGGGTCCGCGCTGGGCCAGTCCGTCTCCCCCATCACCGCCGGGAGGGCGAGTTCGACGTGGTACATCCGCAGGATCGTCCCCGTGAGCTGCTGCAGCTCGACGAGCGAGAAGTTGTACAGCCGGATCGCGTCGAGGATGGCGATTTCGATCTGGGCGACGGCCTGCTGGCTGTTGAGCTTGAGCTGGAGGAACTCGGGGGTGAGGCGGCCTCGGATGGTCTCGGTGTCCTCCAGGGCCTGCAGTTGCGCCTTGGCGGCGGTGAGGGCGACGCGCTGGAGCTGCAGTTCGTCGCGGTAGCGGTACGCGCGGCGGACGCGCTCGCGGACGGCCTCGGCGAGTTCGTCGGCGGTCTGCTGCAGTTGGGAGATCGCCTGGCGGTGCTGGAAATTCGCCTGGTACAGCTGGGCCAGGCGCTCGCGGTTGCCCAGGGGGTACTCGAACTCCAGCCCCAGCGAGTAGCTGAGGTAGTCGAAGTCGAACATGTTCCCGATGGCCTCGCCGGCTTCCTCGTCGAGCCCTTGCACCGCCGTCGATCCCGTCAGGTCCAGGCGCGGGAGGGTCTGGTTCTCGGCGACGTCGATGCCGATCCGGCGGACGCGAACGCCCAGGCGGAGCTGCTCGAGGACGGGGGAGTACTGCACGGCCGTGCAGAGCTGCTCCAGCGGGTCGATGACGACGGCGACGTCGGTGAGGTCGGTGGTGGGGATCAGGACGGGCACGCCCGTCAGGTTGAGCTGCGGATCCGCGATCAGCCTGGCCAGGCCGTCCTCGAAGGTATGGACCTGGTAGCGGGCGTTGAGGACGGCGACGCGGCGGTCGGCGACGGCGGCTTCGGCCTGGGAGACCTGAACGGCGGTGGCGTCGATGTCGACGCGGGCCTGGACCTTGGCGTAGGAGTCGATGGCCTGTTCGAGGAGCCACTCCTGGACCTCGAGGGCGCGGCGTTCGCGGGAGAGGAGGAGGTACTGGTTGATGACGCGGGTGACGATCTCCTCGACGCGTTGGCGGAAGGCCTGGCGGTCGGCGAGGTGGTTGAGGGTGGCGACGCGGAGTTCGGCGAGGTTGAATTCGGGCCACCCGTCGCGGAGCAGGGGCTGGGAGAACTCCAGGGCGATGCGGGGCTCGAAGCGCTTGGAGACGTCGGTGAACGTCGAGTTGTCCCACGTGCGGGTGAAGCTCGACGACATCTGCCACGTCCCGCCCGTGACGGTCCGCTGTCGCAGGCCGGCCTCGAAGGCCCGCACGTCGCTCTTGTCGGCGATGAAGGCGGTGACGGTCTGCTCGTCCTGTCGCTGGTAGCTCCCCCGGCCGAAGACGACGGCGTCGAAGGCGGCGGCGGCGGCGACCATCTCCTCGCGCGAGATCGCCGGGTCGTACCCGACCACGCGGATCTCGGGGCTGTTGGCGAGGGTGCGGGTGATGGCCTCCTGCAGCGAGAGGCACACCACCGGCCGCCCGTCCTGCGTCTCGCCCGTGTAGGCAAGGGGCGGGGCGATCGTCGCCGCGGGGCGCAGCAGCGCGAGGCCCTGGCGGTCCCCGCGCTTCTGGGGGGAGCGGGCGATCAGCGAGGCCCGGTATCGGTTCAGGATCGTGCTGTCGAGTTCCGGCGGATTCACGCAACCGGACGCCATCGACATGCCCACCACCAACGACGCCAACAGGATGTTGTATTTCGGGTGCATAGCGGCTGCAAATTATAAGGCACCCCGCGACAGAGTCAAACGGGTCCGAACGATTGCAGGCGGAACGGGTGCACCCGCGGAAGGGTTCGCCGGGGTCCCACCAGGAACCGGCCACGCCCGGCGACCCGTCCCGTACTGGGTGCAGGACCGTCTCTGCGCAGCAGCGGTTTACGGGGTGCCACCCTCAAGCGGCGCTGTTTGCCGCTTGGGGGTGCTACGGCGTGGCAGGCGCAACACCCCCAAGCCGCAAACAGCATGCGGCTTGAGGGTGGCACCCCGCTGGGGCCGTTCCGTGAGCGGTTACCTTGCGCAGATACGGTCGTGCACCCTCCCGCACAGGGCCATCGTAAAGTCCGGTACGCCGGGCGCCATGGGTTCGCAGAACCCGCGTTACGCCGCGTGCTCGTGCGAGCACGGCTGCAAACAGCGCAGCCGTGGCACCCGCGATTTCGAGTTTGCGATGGCCCTGCCCTCCCGCACTGCCCCCCTTGACGCCTGCACGGTTTGTGGTATATTGAAGTCTTGCTCACCCCCCTGTCCGGTCTCGTTGAGGAGGAGATGACCATGGAGGCTCGTGGCGATTTCGCGCGGCGCGCGACGGTTGTGGCGTTCGTGGCCTTCCTGCCCGCCTTGCCCGCCCTCGCCGGGGCGCAGATTGGGCTCAACTTCACGGGGACGAGCATCTTCGAGTCCGGCTACCTGCCGCCGGACACGATGGGCGCGGTCGGCAGCGGGCACATCGTGGAACTCATCAACGGCCGCTACCGCGTGTACGACAAGGCCACCGGTTCCCGCCTCGCGGACAGTTCGCTGGACGACTTCTGGATCTCCGGGGGGGCGGCGCCCGTCCGCTACGCCTTCGACCCCCGCGTTCTCTACGACCCCTTCGCGCAGCGGTACTACGGGGTCGCCGTGGACAACCACCGCGGGGCCAACGGGTTCCTGGTGGCCGTCTCCCGCACGGCCAACCCGCTCGACGGCTGGGCGGCCTTCCGCCTCGACGCCGACACCGCCGACGACCACTGGGCGGACTTCCCCCGCCTCGGGTTCGACGCCGACGGGGTCTACGTCGCCGCCGACATGTACGCCCTGGGGACCGCCCCGCAGGCATCGAACGTCCTGGTCCTGCCCAAGAGCGACCTCCTCGCCCCCACCCCCACCGTCGCCCGCGCCACGCTCCTGGAGGACACGGCCGTCGGGACCACCGCCCAGCCCGTCGTGTCCCTCGACAACACGCCCCTCCCGCAGAGCTTCTGGAGCGTGATGTCCGGCTTTGACGGGCTGCTGCGGACGACGGTCACCGGGACGATCACCGCCCCGAGCGTCGGGCTCAACGGGGTGGCCCTGATCGCCAGCGCCCCGCCCCCCCCCGACGCCGACCAGCCCGGGAGCGGGACGAACCTCGAGACCAACAACTCCACGCGCTTCAGCTCGAACGTCGTGCTCGTCGAGGGGTCCTTCTGGGCGGTGCAGAACATCGCCCACGAAGGCGCCGCCGCCCTCCGCTGGCTGCAGATCCGCGCCGCCGACAACGCCGTCCTCCAGTCGGGCACGCTGTACGATCCGCTGCTGGACTTCTACTACCCCTCCATCGCCGTCAACCCCGCCGGGGACGTGGTGATCGGGGCGAGCGGATCCGGGGAGAGCCAGTTCGCCAGCGCCTACGCCTTCATCGGGCACACCGCCGACGGGGTGACGGCGTTCGACGAGCCCCTGCTGCTCAAGGCGGGCGTGGGGACGTACGAGCGGCTGGACTCGATCGGGCGCAACCGCTGGGGGGACTACTCGGCGACCGTGGTGGACCCGGAGGACCCCCGCGTGTTCTGGACCTTCCAGGAGTGGGCGTCGGGCACGGACGCGTACAGCACGCAGATCACGCAGTTGATCGTCCCCGAGCCCGCCACGATCCTGCTGCTGGCGGCGGGAGCGGTCCTGCTGCGGCGGCGGACCCGGTAAGGCGCATCCCGGTAACCGTTCACGGGAGTGCGGGCGATGAGCCCCGCCCGCCTCGCCGCACCGCCTCGAAAAAGGGGACAGGCACCTGCGCGGCAAGAAGCATGCCGCTGCGGAGCCAGTCCCCTTTTT
>JAWLCQ010000293.1:0-4379 GCA_041687095.1 Phycisphaerae bacterium
CGGATCGCGAGCGGAGCCAGTGTGCCGGACGATTCGGGGGCACGGTGGATTGCGAAAGTTATTCCTGAACGCCCCCTAAGTGATATTTCCGGCGGTCGAATTTGTCCGGATGGAAAGCTGCCCCGCGCTAGCCGTCCTCCCGTTGGTCGGACTCGCGGCGGACAAAATCACCCGCGACCGGTATCACCCGCGACCGGTATCACCCGCGACCGGTATCACCCGCGACCGGTATTCTGTGCAGCGGTCCCTCACGTCAACGGGGACCTGCGATCGCGTGGTCATGCACCGAACGGCGGCGCGGCGGGATGACACCCCGAAAGGTGCGCCCCGTTGCTTGCATTCGGCGGACCACGCCGCACGCCGCGCGGGGGGACATCCCGAAACATCCGAAATAAAACCGCTCTCAGACGTTAGCCCTCTGCAGCAGAAGCCCTCTGCAACAGCAGGCGCGGCTCACCACCCACCCCCCCAAGGGTGCGCAGCGGCTTGCCCGCACGCCCCCCCCCCCGGGGCCCACACCACCGCCGCCGCGCCACCCCCGTCTGGCCCCCCCCGTCTGGCCCCCCCGTTTGGGCACCCTCGTCTTGGGATTCATTGGGGGCAAACCCCGGTGGGTTCTTCCCCGCGCAGGATCGACACGACGTCCAGCATGGCGCGATTGACGGGGCGTCGGGGGTTGGCTACTTCTTCTGCATCTCCCGGATGCGGGCGGCGAGTTTCGTGGCGATCTCGATCATCCCCTGGTCGGAGGGGTGCAGGACGTCCTGGCTGAGGCCGGACACGCTCAGCAACTCCGGGCCGCTGACGAAGTGGACGTTCCGGTGGGCGGACGCCTTGCAGACCTCCTCCAGCGCCTGGCGGAACTCCCGGGTCTTCCTGTAGGCCTCCCCGTTGGTCCAGAAGTCCCCGACGCCCCAGGGGAAGATGCTGATGCAGACGATCGGGGCGTCGGGATGGCTCTTGGCGAGCGTGTCGATGAGGTAGGCGGCGCGGGTGCGGAACTCCTCCGTCGAGTACCCCCCGACCATGTTCACGGAGATCTCGAGCACGGCCAGCTCCCAGGGCTGGGCGGCGAGGTAGTCGGCGACGGCGGGTTCGCAGTAGGCCGTCCCGCTGCAGCCGAGGTTGACGAAGTCGTACCCCAGGGCCCGGGCGGTGAGGGCGTTCCAGGCGAGGTCGGCCCGGCTGGCGGCGGCGCCCTGGCTGATCGACGTTCCGTAGCTCACCATCACCGGGGCGAGTTCGTCGGGAGTGGGGGGGCGGACGTCCCCCTCGATCCCCGTGAGGGTCAGCTCGCCTCCGGTGAGGACGATCCGGCAGACGCGGGTGGCGAACCGCCCGCGGGGGATCTGGTCCATGAGGCTGTACAGCAGCCCGTGCCCCTGCGGGACGAGGGGCCTGGCCTTGCCCCCGGGCTGGATCCTCGTGGAACCGCACAGCACGTCGCCCCAGTAGAAGACGACCTCGGCGGGCTTGGTGGTCTGGAGGTGGATCTTGACGTTCTCGACCTTCTCCCCGTCGTTGAGCACGAAGCGGATCTCGCTGTGGCGGGCATAGAGCATCTGGTCCGCCCCGGTCGCCCCGCTGTGCTTGTTGGTCTCGACCATCTGGTCGCGGACGGCCTTGGGCAGGCGATAGAGCTTCACGCCCTGCCCGTCCTCCGTGGGCTCGGCGCCGGCGAGATTGTGCAACTGCACCTTGGCGAGGAAGGCGGGGAGGGCGAGCGGTTCGGCAGCGGGGGCAGGGGATTTAGCGGTGGGGGCGGGGGATTGGGCGGTGGGGGCAGTGGATTCGGCGGCGGTGACGGGGGGGGCGGCGGTGGCGAGCGAGGCCGCCAGGCACAGCAGGGGCATGGACAGGCACGCCCACCGGATCGCGCGGGAGCACCCCGCCGCCAGCGCCGCGCCGGCCCGACGGGGTCGCCCCGCCGCCAGTGCCGCGCCGGCCCGGCCGGGTCGCCCCGCTGCCAGCGCCGCGCCAGCCCGACGGGGTCGCCCCGCCGCGCTCCGCGAACCGCGGCCGCTCTCGTTGCACGTCGGGCGTCCAGGGCTGCACTGCGCGCCCCGGCCGTTGCCCTGCGGGATCGTCATTCCACTACGGGTATGCATCATGGCTGCTCCTTCTCTTGTGCCTGCTTCTATGCCTGCTCCACGCCGACCGGGGCGAACTCGTGCCTGCGGATCGGCAGCACGCACCCGCCAAGGGCAATCGCGGGCCGCCCATTCCTGCGAAATCGCCGACCGCGCATTCCTTCGGAATCGCCGGCCGCCCACTCCTCCCCCCGCTCTCGCCGTCCGGCCAACGCCCCCACCCTACGACCCACCACCTCGCCCGTCAACGGCAATGCGCGTGTGTCCCCGGATTCCCCCGTCCGGCTGGGGTTCTCACTGGGCTCCCGGCTGACTGGCCGGTGCGGGCGCGTCGGGGACGGAGTCGGTGAACCCCGCCCCCTGCGGGAGGCGGTGGATCTCGAAGGCGTCGACGCGTCCGTTCTGGGCCGTCCCCGCCTTGCGCTCGTACGTCATCCTCCGAGGCCAGCGTGTCTTCAGGTCGATGACGCCCCGAAGCCGATCGGTGATCGAGACCTCGGGAACCTCCTCCGCCCTCGGAGCCTTCCGCCCCGTCTGCTCCGCATACTTCTTCATCGCCTCCAGCATCAGGGCCTTCATCGCCTTGCCGTCGAACTCGACGGTGCGGGTGACGACGGCGACGCCGGCGGCGTCATCGACCGATTCCAGGGCGACCGTCGACTCGCCCCGCATGACGCCCCCCAGCATCGGGGCCGGCAGTTCCATCTGCGTCGTGACAGGCTCCCCGGACCGCACGGAGACCCCCATCAGCCCGAAATAGGTAAGGACGTTCTGCGTCATGAAACCCATCGTCGGATCGGACGCCAGGACGCTGCGCATGAACCGCCGGAGTTGCTCCTTGTCGCGTGCATCCTTGCCCTGACGCTCGACAATCAGGTCCACCGCCTCATTCACCACCTTGCGCACCTGTTCGGCATTCCGCAGGGCGGTGAGTTGAAAGTCGGGGGACAGTTCCATCTCGATGGGGATCCCCATGCTCACGCGGAGGAGCGGCGCAAGATCCGGGGCCGCCGCCATGAGTTCCCGCTCCGATCCGAACCCCGGCACGTGGATCTCTCGCTGCACCGAGCGGATGACGTATCCGTTCGCATCGGCGTGGAGGACCTCAAGGTCGTAGAGCATGTAGACGGTGACGCTGATGTTCCGTCGGGGCTCGGCGTCGCCCGTCTGCTCGCGGGTCTTGGCGATCTGCAGAGTGAACCGCTCTCCCTTGGCGACCTTCGGACGGACTTCGACGCTCCGGGCCTCATCGGCCGCCGGGGCGGGGAGTGCGGGAATCCAGGCGAGGACGGCGGCGGACAGCAGGACAACTCGGATCATCATGCAAGACTCCCCAGCACCGGGTGGAACACTGCGGCGGGTGACAGGTCGGTGAACGGGCGCCGACACACCGGCAACACTATCCACGCGGAGGCGCCGTGGCAAGCCTGACGATGGCTTGGCGGTGCGCGACCCTTTCTCTTCTGGCAGAAGAGAAGGTCGCTCCCAGATGGTAGGGTGCGCCGAGGGAGGAGTGAAGCGGTGCCCTCTGCGCGCAGGACGCGGCATCCGGCGCGCAGGCGCCTCCGTTTCCGTCTTCGCCAGGGCTACGCCGCGACGAGTCGCCCCGCCGCCTGCGCGCCCTGCCAACTGCGCCATCTCCAGATCCCAAGTGTCCACTGGGGCGGGCGGGGCGGAGCGGGGGGCGTGGACTCTGGCGCAACGGTCTGGGAATGCGGCAGTTGCAACTGTGTCGCTCGGAACTGCAACTTTGGCGGGACAGCGGGGTCGGTTGTGCATAAGAATAACTATAGGAGGAGTTGCCTATGATGCGAATGGGTTTGTTTTGCACGGTCGGGGCCAGTGGGACCGCGAAAAGGGGACTGGCTCCGAAGGGGCGCGCCGTTCGCCCCGGAGGTGCCGGTCCCCGTTTCGCTTGGGAGGACTGGCGGGAGAGCCTTAAATCGGAATAATCGGCGCTGGGTTCGTTTTCGATGATCGAGGATTGGGTGGGTCCGCGGGGATGAGGATGGGAGGACTGGGGTGGGAGTCGCGAAAATCGGAATAATCTGCGGTGGGTTCGTTCCTCACGGTTGGGCGTGCTGGCGGGTTTGTTTTCGATGGTCGGGAGGAGGCGAGATGGGTTTGTTTTGCAGGGCGGGGCGAGTGGGGCCGCGAAAGGGGGACAGGCACCTCCGGGGCGAACGGCACGCCCCTGCGGAGCCCGTCCCCGTTTCGCTCGGTGGGTTTGTTTTCGAGGTCCTCTCCCCGTGGGGGCGTCGGTCTGTACACCATCCGAAGATGAGCGGG
>JAWLCQ010000294.1:0-4347 GCA_041687095.1 Phycisphaerae bacterium
TGTAGTCTGGCAACATAGCGGGAGCGAGAAGTCACAGGTCCGGTGCGGACCGTGGGTTACAGCGAAAGAAATTCCGTCGGCGGGGGGTCGAAAAGGCAGTGGACACTTGGTTTCGGCGACGCGCCCCCAGTGCGTGCGACGCCCGAAGCGTGGCCGCCGCCCCAAGCGTGAGCGACGCCCGCAGCGCCAGCGACACCTCAAGCGCCAGCGACACCCGAAGCGCCAGCGACACCCGAAGCGTGATCGACGCCCCAAGCGCGTGCGCCGGGGGTCTCCTGACCTCGTTGTTCTACACATCTCGACGTGGACTTCCCGCACGATGCGACCTGGACCCAGGCGGCTTCTTCGCCCTGGAGGGGCGAGGGAGAGTAGCCGGGGGCGCAGCGCAGCGGAGCCCCCGGTACAGGCCCCGAACGAGGTAGAGCCCCGACAGGGGCGAGGGAGATGGAAGGCTGGGCCTCGCAAGAACCCCCACGGCTCCCTCGCCCCTACGGGGCTCTGAAGAACGGAACCGCCTTCCGGGGGTTGCGCTTCGCTCCACCCCCGGCTACTGTCCCGCGCCCCTGTCGGGGCTGTCGGACCGACGCGCGGAATCGGGTCCCTGCCGCCCCGCGAGGCCGAGATGTGTAGAACAACGAGGTCTCCTGACCCCCAACGTCCGGGAACGCCAACGAGCGCTTCCGCGACAGCGTTATGGCGGCGCTTCGGTCGCGGCGGCATGTGGAGTGCGGCGGTTCACCGCCGCTTTTCGATGGACCGAGGCCGGTCGCATGGGCCGGCCTCTGTCGAGCGGCCTGGAAAGGGTGGAGTCGGCTCTGGGGTTACTCGGGCGGAATGATGGTTTGTGGAGGGAACCTTCCGTGGGAGGTTCAGGCGCTGGGTGAAAAGCGGCGGTGAACCGCCGCACTCCAAAGCGCCGCCACGAAAGGAACGCTCCAACGACGCTGACGCGGAGGCACCCCTCGCCCCTCCCGGACGCCGGGGGTCAGGAGACCCCCGGCGCAGATGCGCGGGGGCGGGGGCGGGGGCGGGGGCGACGGTAGCGTGGGGCGTGGGGCGTGGGGCGTGGGGCGTGGGTGGAAGGGCACTGGGCGATATAGGACTCGAACCTATGACCTTGCGGGTGTGATCCGCACGCTCTAACCAACTGAGCTAATCGCCCGAATCATCCCCGGCGACGGGACGGGTCCCGCAACCGGAGTCCCGATTATACCGGGGGCCTCCTGCGATGCAACCGTTTTCGCGCAATCATCGGAGACGAAGCAGTCCGCTGCGGGACGCGGCACGGAGGGCGGGTCAGGACTTGACGCTCCCCTGCCGCAGTTCCTCCAGGGTGGTCGTGAAATCCGCCGGCCAGGGGGCTTCGAGGTGCATCTCGCGGCCGTCGCGGGGGTGGTGGAACTCGATGGTGTGCGCGTGGAGGGCCTGGCGGGTGATGAGGGGGTCGCGGGCCTCGGCGTGGCGGCCTTGGAGCTGGGAGCGGTAGAGCGGCCCCCCGCCGTACATCCGGTCCCCGATGATCGGGTGCCCGATCGCGCTGAGGTGCACGCGGAGCTGGTGGGTGCGGCCGGTGACGGGGTAGAGTTCCACGAACGTGAACGACATCTGGGAGTCGCCCACGTTGCGGAACCGCTCGATCACCTTGTAGCGGGTGACGGCGGATTTGGTGGTGGCGGCGTAGGGGCGGCCGGTGAGGCGGTGGACGGCGTATTTCTCCTTGATCTTCGGGTGCTTGCCGATGGGCATGTCGATGACGTCCTCGTCGAGCGGCATGAGGCCGTGGACGATGGCGGAGTACGTCTTGTGGATGCGGCGGAGTTCGAACTGCTTGCCCAGGCGCCACAGGGCCAGTTCGCTCTTGGCGATGAGGATGATGCCCGTCGTGTCGCGGTCGAGCCGGTGGACGATCCCCGGGCGGAACACCTCGTCCCGCACGGGCAGGTCCTTGATGTCCCGCCAGTTCTGCTGGAAGTAGTACGCCAGGGCGTTCACCAGCGTGCCCGTCCAGTTGCCCCGCGCGGGGTGGATGATCAGGTTCGCCTGCTTGTTCACCGCCATCATGTCGTCGTCCTCGTAGACGACGTCGAGGGGGATCGGCTCGGGCGGGATCTCGCGGGGCTTGACCACGGGGAGGATCATGTCCACGCGCTCGCCCGAGCGGAGCGTGTGGCTGGGCTTGACGGTGCGGCCGTTCACCGTCACCGTGCCCTCGCGGATGTACCCTTGCAGGGCGGTGCGGGAGACGTGTTTTCCGAGGCGGCCGGAGAGGTACTTGTCGAGGCGGCGGTTGGGGAGGGCCTTTCGGATCTCGATGCGGACGTGCTGAAAGGCGTCCTCCTCGTCGGCCTCCTCGGTGGTCTCGATGAACTCCAGCCCGTCGACGGCGCCTTCGGTGACGTCGGGGGATTCGATTTCGAGGAGTTCCTCGTCGGCGGATTCGGTTTCGAGGAGGTCCTCGTCGAGGGAGTCGGTTTCGAGGGCCTCGTCGTCCGCGGCGCGTTCGTCGAGGCGGTCGGGGCGCTCGCTCGGGGGAGGCGGGTCGGGGCGATCGCGATGTTTTCGTCGGCGGCTCATGGCGTGTAGTGTACCCCATGCCCGCCCGCGGCGGCAGAGGCAAACGCGCCTCCCCGAGCGCCATCGCAGCGTCGCCGTCGCCGTCGCCACGGCGGGTGGTACGGCGGCGCTGTTCGCGGCCGTGCTCGCAGGAGCGTGCGGGTGCCACGGCTGCGCTGTTCGCAGCCGTGCTTGCAGGAGTGCGCGCCCTGCCCCAGAATGCCACGTTGCCCCCCCCAAACGCGTGCGTTGGGGGTCTCCTGACCCCCAACGTCCCGGAACGAGCGTAACGTCTCCGCGCCAGCGTTATGGCGGCGTTTCGATCGCGGCGGTCCCCGCCGCGAAGGGGGCACTCCAACGGCGCTGCCGCGGAGGCGTATCTCGCCCCTCCCGGACGCCGGGGGTCAGGAGACCCCCGGCGCAGGAGGTGGCGCGCGTGCGATGCCGCAAGCGCGGGCAACGCCGCAAGCGCGTGGGGCGCCGCAGGCGCATGCGTTGGGGGTCTCCTGACCCTCGGGCAGACGCGCGGGGCGGGTCAGGAGCGCGACGCGGGCGCTTCGAGCCGCGCCGACCGCATCGGCGAAAAAAGCTCCCCCAAGCCCCTTGCCTCGCCGCGCGCATCCGGGCACACTCTTCGCAACGTTCCAGGACCCCCAGAGCCCCAACCGCCAATCACTGAGAGCCGAGAGCCGATTGCCAATCACTGGTTGCTGACCGCTGACCGCTGATTGCTGAAAGCTGTTCCCCAATCCCTTCCCCCAAGGAGCCGCCCGTGACACTCGAGTACCGCGTCAACGACTGGGACACGCTGCGAATGGAGTACGGCCAACCGCACCGCGAACTCGAACCGCCGGCCAACGAGATCGCCGTCGTCGACGCGGCGCTGGAGTTCCTGCGGGGGCACGGGGTGATCCCGCACACCGAGTACGACCACGCGAAGTTCCTCGCCCACCGCCAGGCCGTCCGCGACCTGTTCGAGATCCCCTGGACCGCCATCAGCCCGCGGGTGCAGCGGCTGCTGTACGCCCTCAACGCCATCCGCGCCCCCAAGCGCATGCTCGCCGCGGGCGTGTTCTGCGGGAACACCTTCATCTCCAACGCCGGGGCGGGCGTCGGGCCCGGGGCGTCCTACGCCCCCGACGACCTCGTCGGGGTCGAGATCAAGCCCGACGAAGCCGAGCGCGCCGAGCGCAACGTCCGCCGCATCGACCCCACGGGCGTCGCCCGCGTCCTCGCCGCCGACGCCGTCGAAGTCGCCCGCGACTACCCCCACCCCATCGACCTGCTCTACCTCGACGCCAGCAGCCCCGACGCGCGGGGCAAGGGCATCTACCTGGAGATCTGCCAGGCCGCGATGGACAAGCTCGCCCCCGACGCCCTCGTGCTCGCGCACAACAGCGTCAACGGCGGGGCCCAGGTCCAGCACTACCTCGACTTCGCCCGCGACCCCGCCAACTTCCGCGTGTCGGTGAACGTCGTGCTCGACCGCGAGGGCGTGGAGGTGACGGCCAGGTAGTCGAGCGTCCGCGTGCGACGCCCCAAGCGGGTGCGAGACCCCACGCGCGAGCAACGCCCTAAGCGCGTGCGTTGGGGGGTGCTCCTGACCCGCGGCGGAGACGCAATCGCGAGCGACGCCTCAAGCGCGTGCGTTGGGGGTCTCCTGACCCCCAACGTCCGGGAACGTCAACGAGCGCTTCCGCGACAGCGTTATGGCGGCGCATCGATCGCGGCGGGGACCGCCGCGAAGGGGGCGCTCCAACGGCGCTATCGCGGAGGCACCCCTCGCCCCTCCCG
>JAWLCQ010000295.1:0-4341 GCA_041687095.1 Phycisphaerae bacterium
GTTTGTGCTCGGAGAGGGCGTAGCGGTCGGTCATGCCCGCGATGTAGTCGCAGACCGTGCGGTGCAGCCCGTCGTGGCCGATGCGGCGGGCGTAGCGGGGGGGCAGGAGGGACGGGTCGGTGGTGAAGGCGACGAACAGGTCGCGGATCACCGTGCGGGCGAGGCGGTCCTGGTCGGCGTTGCGGGGGTCGGTGTAGACCCGCTGGAAGAGGAACGCCTTCATCGCGTCGAGGTGCCCGCGCAGGGGCGGGGAGAGCGTGACGTACGGTGCGGGGGCGCGGCGGACGTCGTCGGGGGTGCGCGGGGGCGGAAGGGGCGGGTGCGGAAGGGGCGGGTGCGGGTTGGGCCGGTCCTGCGGGAAACCGCCCGAAACCGCAGCGCCTTGCCCGGGCGCGTTGGCGAGGTCCGCACCGGGAGTGGTTCCGGGCGCTGCCGCGCTGCCGCTCAGTCTTGCGGTGGTGGTTTCGACGAGGTCGTCGGCGAGCGCGGCGATGACGTTCTTGACGGCGCGGATCTGCTTGTGGATGTCGCGGGCGTCGGGGGCGGCGTCGTGGGCGGCGGACCAGGCCATCCGCCACAGTTCGAGGTCCGCCAGGTCGTCGCGGGTGATCCACTCGGCCATGAGGGCGTCCTCGAGGTCGGCGGAGGTGTAGGCGATCTCGTCGGCGAGGTCGGCGAGTTGGCCCTCCAGGGGGGGCTGTCGGCCGGGGTCGAAGTCGGGGGAGACGGGCCCGTCGTAGCGGGTGGCATGCCCGGCCATACATTCGCGGACGGCGTGGGTGAGGTTGAGCCCGCGGAACTGGGGGTAGGGGTGTTCGAGGTACTCGACGAGGCGGAGGGACTGGCGGTTGTGCTCGAAGTGCCCGTGATCGGCCATGAGGTCGTCGAGGACCTCCTCGCCGCCGTGCCCGAAGGGGGGGTGTCCGAGGTCGTGGGCGAGGGCGACGGCTTCGATGAGGTCCTCGTTGAGGCGCAGGGCGCGTCCGAGGGTGCGGGCGACCTGGGCGACCTCGAGGGTGTGGGTCATGCGGGTGCGGAAGTGGTCGACCTCGTGGGGGACGAAGACCTGGGTCTTGAAGTCCAGGCGGCGGAAGGCGGTGCAGTGCAGGACGCGCTCGCGGTCGCGCTGGAAGGCGGTGCGGTAGGGGTGTTCGGGCTCGGGGTGGAGGCGGTCGGCGTCGGGGGCGGTGGAGCGGACGGCGGTGGGGGCGAGCCACGCGTCCTGGGCGTGCTCGAAGGCGTCGCGGGCTGTGGGGGTGGGAGGCATGGGCTTACGCCTCCACGGGGGCGGCCTTGGGCAGGCCCAGTTCGGCCGCGGCGGTGCGGAGGTTGGCGTAGAGGACCTCCAGCGACTCGGGGATCACGCGGATGTCGCCCAGGACGGCCATGAAGTTGGTGTCCCCGCCCCAGCGGGGGACGATGTGCACGTGGAGGTGTCCGGGCAGGCCGGCCCCGGCGGCGGCGCCGATGTTGATCCCGACGTTGAAGCCCTGGGGGCCGATGGCCTTGCGGAGGATGGTTTCCCCGTCGCGGATCATCTGCATGAGTTCCAGCAGCACCGCGTCGTCGAGGTCCCGCAGGTCCCCGACGTGCGCGAGCGGGGCGACCAGCATGTGCCCGCCCGTGTAGGGGAAGCGGTTGAGGACGGCCAGCGTGTGCGTCCCGCGCCACAGGACGAGGTTCTCCGCGTCCCGTTGGGGCTGCTCGCGGTAGTCGCACAGGAAGCACCCGTCGCCCCCCCCGTCGAGTTCGCGGATGTAGGCCATCCGCCACGGGGCCCAGAGGTTCGTCTTCCGTTCGGAGGATTCATGGGTCATGCACGGAATCATAGCACCCGGGGGCGGAGGGGGACAGCGCGGGAATGGCGAGATCCGGGCTGCGGGGCGTGGCCGAGACATGGTGCGGCGCTGTGCGGGGCAGGATCGGTCGCCCGCCGCCGCGCCCCCGCGTTTCGAAATCCGAAATCCGTAACCGTTCACGCCCTTCCAAACAGCAGGAAGGGCGTGAAGAAAGGGCCATGTCGGCACCGAGGCGAGCGTCCGATTCCCTCTCCCCACCGGCCCGGCGCCGGTGACCACTTCCTCTCCCCACCGGCCCCGTGCCGGTGGTAAGCGGCTATTGACTACGGCGGCGGCTCCCCTCCCATCCCGTTCTTCCTCCTGCTCCCCACCGACCCCGCGTCGGTGGTAAGCCGGCTTCCTCACTACGGGATGACCAACGGGCGCGGACGATGCGCGGTCCCTGCGCGCGCTGGCGGTAGTCGGGAGCCGTTTGAACCACCGACGCGGGGTCGGCGGGGGAGAAGAAGGAGAAGCAAGAGACCCGTGGGGGCGTGCGAGTAGTCAATAGCCGCCTTCCACCGACGCGGGGTCGGTGGGGAGGTTCGGACGGCGGCCGTTTTTCTGAAACACCCGGGGCACCGCGTGAACGGTTACCGAAATCCGAAATCCGAAACTCGAAACAAATCCGAAGCACGAAACTCGAAATCCCAAACGGACCCCGGTGCGCAGGGCTCTTTGCGACTCCGAGGCACGCACGGTGCGCAGCGTTTTGGATTTCGCATTTGGGGTTTTGGATTTGTTTCGGATTTCGTACTTCGGATTTCGGATTTGGGGCGCATCCAGCGGGTGCGAGGACTCGCCGGGGTCCCGCCAGGAACCGGCCACACCCAGGGTTACCGGAGCGTCCCCTCCTCCCACTGGCGGAAGCGGCGGAGTTCGCCGCGGACGGACGAGACGACCATGGTCAGGACGGTGATGTCGTCGACCAGGCCGAAGACGCCCAGGAAGTCGGGGATCAGGTCGAAGGGGTTCACGAAGTACAGGAGGGCTCCGGCGACGAGGGTGATGGCCTTGAGGGACACGTCGCGGTAGTCGCGGGAGGCCCAGGCGCGGAGGAGGCGGATGAAGGTCATGAGTTCCTCCCAGGCCTCCCCGAGGCGGCCCTGGTTGGCGGCGGCCTTGCGCGCGCCGTGTTCCAGCAGGCGCCGGAGCTTCCCGGGGGAGCGGACGTAGCGCTCGGCGCGGCGGTGGGAGGAGGCGAACTCTTCGGGCATCGGTTCGGGGTCGTCGTTGTGCTGGATCACGTCGGGTTCCTCCGGGCGGTGCGGCGACGCATGGCGGTCCGTCTATAGAATACTACTTCTCGCGCGTCGCCGACAACCAGACCCGGTAGAACAGATTGTTCTTGAGGAACACCGTGAAGAGCGATTCGGTCGGCCAGGGGTAGGCGACCTCGTCGTCGACGAGCTTCCCGTCCTGGATGCGGGCCTTGACCTTCAGGAGGGGGATGCGGCCGAGGCGGAGGTCGTGGTTCCACTCGGGCGGCTGGGGGGTGGACAGGAGGATGAGCCCCACCTCGTAGCGCCCCACGGTGTCCGCCGCCGTCGCGCCCTCCATGTACATGTCGTACACGGGCCCGTTGAAGATCATGTCGTTCACCGCCGACCCGTCGCCCGGGAACGTCGTGAACGCCGTCATGCGGGCGTAGCGGTACTGCGCGAGGTTCAGGCCCGGGAAGACGGCCGTCACGAAGTGCGGCGCCGCCCGCCCCTCGACCAGCCCGTCGAGGGCGATCATCTTCGCCACCCCCGCGATGGGCAGCGGGTGGTTGGGGTCCAGCGCGTTGGCGAGCACGTCCACGATCGGGGCGGTCACGTCCTGCGTCCGCGAGAACGACCCGTACAGCGTGTTGCCCGGGAAGACGAGGTTGATCTGCGGTTGGATGCTCTCGCACGCCAGCACGTCGCGGAGGTCCATCCGCAGCCGGGCGTTGGGGTCGTTCCCGTCCAGCGGGAGGTCCACCCGCGAGCGGTACGTCCCCCCGCACAGCCCGGCCGTCACGCTCGCGAACGCCGCCCGGTCGCGCAGGGCGGCGTCGAGCAGCAGGTTGCGGACGGTGTAGACCTGGCGGACCGTGGGGTCGAACGTCCGCAGCGCGTCGGCCGACAGGCGGAGGGAGACGTTGGCGTCCCGCCCCAGCGTCCGCAGCCCCTCCGCCAGGGCCTGGGCCCGCTGGGGGAGCGGAACCGGCGGGGGGGCGGTGGGCGAGGGCGGGGCGGCGAGGCCCGCCGCCCACGCGGAGAGGCCCTGGGCGTCGAGGAACTCCGCGAGGACGCGGACCTGCCCGCGGGGGGCGGTGAGGGCGTCGGTGAGGTCGGCGGCGCACCAGCCGTGGCTGTCCCCGATGCGGAACTCACATCGCTCCACCCCCACGTGGGCGAGGGCGGGGGCAAGGGCGGGTGCGTCGGGGGCGGCGGACGGGGCGCTGCTCGCGGGCAACGCTGCCGGGGGGGGGGCGGGCAGTCGCAGGTCCCGCAGCGTCGCCTGCCCCGACAGGAAC
>JAWLCQ010000296.1:0-4334 GCA_041687095.1 Phycisphaerae bacterium
GGGGGGGGGCCCCCCCCCCGGCCCCCCCCCCACCGCTGCTCTTTTGCCACCATGCCGCGACCGCCGCGAATGCCGCGACCGCCGCGAATGCCGCGACCGCCACGAATGCCGCGACCGCCCCGGCCGCCGCGGCCTGCCGGTCTCCCGCCCGCTACACCAGCTTCCGCAGGAGCATCTGGACCTCGGCGCGGTCCTCCTCGTCGCAGGAGAAGCTGAAGCACGCCTTGGGCGTGAGGGTGACGTTGGCCCGGCCGTGCTGGAGCTGGAACCGCACCTTCGCCGACGCCATCGCCGCCTGGTACTTCTCCATGAAGTCCGTCCCGTGCTGCGTGTCGGTGAACTTGGGCGCGTACGCGCCCATCACGTACGAGCTGTGGGCGTAGTCGGTGATGCGAACGGACACGAGCTGGAACTTGTTCGTCAGCTCCGCGAGCTTCTCCAGCACCTGCGGCAGGTCCAGCTCGATGGCCTCGGTGACGGTGGGGAACGTCAGCGTGCCCGAGAAGAACACGCCCACCTGCTCGATGGCCGTCGCGCTGCCGGCGTAGATCTCCAGCAGTTCCCGCTTCGGGTACACGCTGAAGGGGAACACGACCGCCTTGTCCACGGCCGTCGCGGTGACCTCGCGGTTCTCCACGTCCAACGACTGCACCACCTGCCGCGTCCGGCGGACGATGGCGGCCGTCACCGATTCCCCGGCGACGGTCTGATGCAGGACGCCGAACTCCTCGTCCCGCGGCAGGCCGTACTCCTGCATCGCCGCCACCACCTGCTGGGGATCGGGGCAGCCTCGCATGCGGGCAATATTAAGCTTGTAGCTGGCCATAACACCTCCTGGGTGAAGGGAGGCATCATAGGCTCCGCGGGCCTCCAAGGGAAGTGCTATTGGGCATTCCCCTCGGCCGCCGGAGGGCTATAATGGCACGGCCCGCGCGACGTCCGCCGGGCGAAGACGGTGTGAACCCGAAGGGAATACCATGGCCGAAGAAGCCCAAACCGGTGCCAACGTCACCGATCGCGTACAGGAAGTCATCGATAAGATCCGCCCCATGCTCCAGGCCGACGGGGGCGACATCGAACTGGTCAACGTGGACGAGACCACGGGCGTGGTGTCCGTCCGCCTCCAGGGCGCGTGCAAGGGCTGCCCCGGGGCGGCAATGACGCTCAAGATGGGCGTCGAGCGCCTCCTCCGCGAGCAGGTCGCCGAGGTCCGCGAGGTCGTCGCGGTCAAGTAGGCCCGCCGACCAGAATCGCCTTGGAAAGCACAGCGGGCTCTGCCCACCGCCGCCGTTGCCGTCTGCAACGCGTGCGGTGGGCAGAGCCCGCTTCTCTTGTTCCTTCAGAGAGCTTCTCGACGAACCGCTATGCCCGGGCCCGGCGGCGGCGGGCGATCAGCCCCGCACCCGCCAGGAGCAGCATCGCGGTGGCGGGCTCGGGAATGGCCTGCACACTGAGGTCGTAGATCCGGTAGCGGTTGCTCATGGATTCGTCGAACAGACCGACGGCCGTCACCGCCGCCGACCCCGGAACGCTCGCCGCCCCGCCCAAGCTGAGCATCCCGGTCCCTTCCGTACCGAAGTTCAGGGTCCGCCACGCCGCCGACGCCATGAGCAGCGAGTGCTGCGTCTGGACGTTGGTGGCGGAGGGGTTGTAGACCGCATCCGACGCGTACCACTGCCCCCCCGCCTGGATGGCGATGCGGAGGTTCTCATCGGTGGCGTTGCAGCCCTCGGAGAAGTTGATGGCGTACAGGTTCCCCGCCAGGCCCAGGTCGATCGCCCGCCAGAGGATCACCGCATCGCCGGCGGCGTAGCTGGGATCGTTGATGAAGAAGACCAGGTCGCTGGAGAGGATGACCGGTGCGCGGCGGTTTGCCCCGGGGCTGGAATAGCTGCTCGGAGCCCCGGTGAACTGCTCGAACGACTCGAGGTGATCGTCGTCGGTCCCGGCCGCACCATCGTCCTCCCACCAGTGCCCCGTCCAGGCGGTGGTGCCCGGGTTCTGATGCAGGAAGACGTCGCCCGCAGTGGGATTATTGAAGGGTTCGTCGTAAATCGTCTCGACCACGGCCGCCGACGCAAACGACGCGCCAAGCAACACCGCGACCGCACTGACCAGGACCCGGAATTCTGAAGCAAGCACTACAAACTCTCCTTTTCGAACCTCTCTCAACCCCATTGCCTCTCATTCGTTCGTATCACTGTAGCAGGAATCTCGCAACTCGTCAACCCAGGCTCTGGGAGGGGAACAATCCATGATCCCCCCGCCTCCCGCCAGCGGGCGCAGCCCGTCCTACTCCTTCCCGTCGGTCGGGAGGGGAGTGGCGAGCGTTGCCGGTTCCGGGGGAGCCTCGCCCGGGGCGCGAACGAAGACCTGCACGCGGGCTCCATCGCACTCCGATTCGTGCGCCAACCGCCCCAGGCGGTGCAGCTCGGCGTAGAGGGCCTCGGTCGAGGGCAGCTCGTGGGGCTTGTAGCAGTACTTGCTGTCCCAGAAGAACAGCGTCCCCGCCCCCGCCGCCCGCCAACGCTCCAGGGCGTCCTCATTGCTGAACGCCGACGCCGTTGCCGGCCGCAGGAAGCGGATCACCACGTGCTGCGTCAGCCCCGGGCGGTCACGGAACTCCCCCGCCGCGATCGCCTCCACCGCGTCCCCGCAGACGATGTGGTGGCGGTCGCACAGCAGCGAGAGCGGCCGCACCTGCACCGCCACCTGCGCGACGATGAGCCCCCCCGCCAGCACCACCCCCGCCCGGGCCAGCGCCCGGCGGACGCCCTCGTCCGCCACCAGGGCCAGCGCCCCCCCCACCACCAGCAGGATCGTGGGCAGCAGCGTGATCTCGCCCCAGTACCGCCCCAGGTGCGGGGGAATGACGAACGCGCCCCAGCTCGTGAGTTCCAGCGCCCACCACCCGCCCGCAACCAGCAGAAGGGCGGCGGCGGGGAGGCGGCGGGGGGCGGCCCAGCAGGCCCCGACGCCCGCGGCCGCCAAGGCCCCCAGGAGGCCCGCCAGCGGCACGAGGAAGCGGGCGTACCCGCCCGTGGCGAAGCTGCCGCGCCAGAACAGGTACGAGTGCAGCGCCACGAGCCCCACCGTCAGGGCGGTGGGGAACCAGGCGCGGCGGTGGAGGCGGACCGCGCCGGTGGCCGCCAAAATCAGCACGCCCAGCGACGCCGCCTCCGGCCAGATCGTCAGGAAGAACTGCGGACTCCCGGTCCCGAACTCCTTGGAGTACCCCCGCGCGAACATCCGCAGCGGGTCCCCCTCCTCCGGGAGCTGCGCCGCATACGCCGCCAGGGCATACAGCAGCGGCGCCCAGAAGCACGCCGCCGCGCTCCCCCACACCCACCCCGTCCGTAGGGCCCGCCAGACGTTCCCGCCCGCGGCGCGGAGGGCGTCGTACGTCACCGCCACCGCCAGAATCGGGCCCAACGCCATCGTCTCGTACCGCGTCACGAACATCGCGCTGAACGCCGCGCACGCCCACACCCGGTTGCCCCGCAGGTACAGCCACACCCCCAGCGCCATGTACAGCGCCGCCGGGGTCTCCGTGAGCGTCGTGAACGCCAGGGTCATCGTCAGCGGCTGCGCCCACACCAGCAGCGGCGCCAGGGCGGCGGACCACTCCGGCAGCCCCGCCGACCGCACCAGCCGCAACGCGATCAGGAACGACAGCCACGCCACCACGGCCGTCTGCACCGCGCTGAACACCCGCGTCCCCGCCACTCCGAACGCATGGGCCACCACCGCCGTCGGAAGGTTGTACCCCGGCCGAGCCCACTGGTGCAGCAGGAGGTTGACGTTGTGGATCCCGTCGCGGGCGAAGAGGTAGTGGCAGATGTCGTCGTCGTGATACACCCCGTCGCTGAGCGCCCCCAGCAGCAGGGCCGCCCCCAGCCCCACCAGCACCAGCGCCCCCGCCGCCCGCGCCACGCCCGACCGCCAAAGCGGTGCGGACGCATGCGGTTCCAGCACAGAGGTCCTCGGCCTGTCCTTCTCAGCGGTCGATGATTGCACGACGGGTGACTCCCATGCCCGTGATGGTAGTCGCAGAGACGTTCAGAGGCAACGATGGATCGGGCTCGTGGATCGGGTTCGTGGATCGGGTTCGGCGGAACTGCCCCCCGGCGCCGGAGGCCTACCGCCTGCGCCGGGGGCCTACCGCCTGCGCCGGAGGTCTACCTCCTGCGCCGGGGGTCTCCTGACCCCCGGCGTCCGGGAGGGGCGAGGGGCGCCTCCGCGGCAGCGTCGTTGGAGCGCTCCCTTCGCGGCGGGAACCGCCGCGACCGAGGTGCCGCCATAACGCTATCGCGGAGACGTTCCGCTCATTCCGG
>JAWLCQ010000297.1:0-4280 GCA_041687095.1 Phycisphaerae bacterium
CCCCGTGTGCATCGACTGCACCAGCAGGTTCGGCCGATACCGCAGCCGCCGCGCCACCTCCAGCACCCGCTGGCGGGTGGCCTCGGAGCACTGGTCCTTGCCCCGCAGGATGCGCGAGACGGTCCCGACGGCCGTGCCGCTTTCGCGGGCAATCGCCTTGAGGCTTACCACCGGAGATTGGGGATCCGACGTCTTGGGCATACTGATTCACTCATCTGGCGCAAAGCTTTGCGTCAGGCTTTACCAGATCATAGCGGGAATCCACAGGACGTCAAGGGGTTCCTGTGCTTGCCATGAACGGCGATGCGTGTATCATGGGGCAGATGGGTCCGCGACCGGCCATGCCAGGGCGGCGTGCGGCCGTGCCGAACGCGACGATCTGCGCTCGTAGCTCAACCGGACAGAGCAGCGGTCTTCTAAACCGCAGGTTTCAGGTTCGAGTCCTGACGGGCGCGATTCCAAGGGGGGCGACAGGGACTCGATCCCAGGCTTCCCGGCCGGGACTGCCGGGATCGGCGTCCCTGCCGAGGCTCCCGGAGGACCCTCCGGCGGAGGCGACGGCCCGGAGGGAACGGAGGCGGGAGGAAAAGCGGCGGTGAACCGCCGCACTCCACATGCCGCCGCGAGCCCGGGGACCCTCCCACAAGGATCGGCCCGTCGAGATGTGTGGAACCATGAGATCAGGAGCCCCCCGGCGCAAGAGCACCAAGGCAGACGAGGAAGCGAGCCGCGTAAGCGTGATTGCGGCGTCCAATCCTTTTGCAGCGGAAGATCCGCCTGATCCACCTACAGCGTTGGAATGCCAAGATCCTTGCAGATCTTGGCGGCCAGAAGATCGCTTAGCTCCGTGTGCCTTGGAACTGCGGATCGTCTGTTGCTGTTGGGATTCCCCCACCAGGAATGCTTGGCGCCCTCCCGAATGAGCACACACCCGCATGCGCGGAGGTGCTGGATGAGGGCCCGACGTTTCATAGCGTGATGCTGGCCTCTTCATGGGGCTCACCGATGGCGGCGAGGGCATCGGCGCGGTTCATCTCCAGGGCCTCCTCCAGTGCCGATCGCAGGTTCTCCATGAGTTCCTCGCGCGTGGCGCCCTGCGAGTTCACCCCGGGGACTTCCTTAATCCAACCGATCCACCACTCGCCGTCGCGAGCGTAGGCCACAGTGAACGTAGGCTGCGTCATGATCTGCTCCAGAATCGCGAAGGATCCGCTCTTCACAGTATACCGGGAACCCTACCGATGTCGATTCGCCTTCCGCCTACTTCGCGTTGGGCAGGTACGCTCCGATGGCTTGGAGGCGGTGCTGCAGTTCGGTCACGGGGAACCCGCGGGTGTCGGTGCCGTGCTCGATGGCGAGGGCGGCGGCGACACCGGCGGCCTGGCCGGTGAGGTAGCACCCGGGCATGACGCGGATCGAGCCCTGCAGGAAGCGGTCGGCGGAGATGCACCGCCCGGTGACGAGCACGTTCCGCAGCCCGCGGGGCGTGAGCGTGCGGTACGGGACGCCGTAGCTCTCGCCCTTGGCGTAGCGGAGTTCGGCGAACTCCTTCTTGAACCGCTCGTACTCCGCCTCGTCGTCGGGGCGGGAGACGTGGATGTCCACGGGGTAGCAGTAGCGGCCGATCTCGTCGTCGAACACCGCCCGGCGCTTGAAGTCCTCGAGCACGAGGACGTAGTCGCCCAGGATGCGCCGCGACTCGCGGACGCCCAGCAGCGACCCCGTCGCCACCAGCGTCATCCCCGCGAAGCCCGCCCCGAGGTACTCCTTGTAGTAGCGTTCGTACTGCGGGACGAGCTTGCGGCCCCACACGAGGGCCTTCGTCAGCGAGCGCTCGTCCGTCGAGTCCACCCCGAAGGTGTGCCCCACGTTGGCCCCGCCGATCCCGGCGTCCTTGTCCACCGGCCAGATCCCGGGCAGGTGCTTGTCGCAGTACGTGAAGACCCCGTCGCGGTGGGCGTCCTCGATCCTGACGTTCTGCGCCCGGATGCCGGCCGCCCACGCGGCGTCGAAGTCCACGTTCGCCCAGAGCTGGCAGAGGGTCCCGGGCATCATGCCCCCGAACTCGTCGCCCTTCTCGAAGGGCGCCCCCGCCCAGGCCGCGAGGTCGCCGTCGCCGGTGGCGTCGACGTACATCTTCGCCTTCACCGCGAACAGGCCGCTCTTGCCCCAGCAGATGGCGGCGGTGACCTGCCCGTCGGCGGCCTCCACGCCCACGAGGTGCGTGTGGAAGGCGAAGTCCACGCCCGCTTCGGCGAGCAGGTCGTCGTAGACGCGCTTGAGCACCTCCGCGAGGATCGGGTACGAGCCCGAGCGGTCGCCTCCGGGGGGCGCCCCGAAGGTCCCCCCGGCCGCGACGAGGCGGTCCAGCAGTTCCTCCCCGAACCCGGCCGTCAGAAAGTTCACCCCGTCCCCGAACTGCATGAAGGCGGGGACCATCCCCGCCGTGCCCATCCCGCCCAGGCACGAGTGGCCTTCGGCGAGGAAGACGGAGCGGTGGGCGCGGGCGGCGACGGCGGCGGCGGCGGTCCCGGCGGGCCCGCCGCCGGCGACGAAGACGTCGACCTCGTGGCGGACGGGGATCTCGCGGGAAAACGTCAGGTGGGACGGAGCGGTCATGCGTAGGTCTCCTCTTCGCGTTTCGATGCGGGCGTTCGGAGGTGCATGATACCGCGGGGGGTTCCGTTCGCCAATGGAGCGCTTGCTGACAGGGAACGCATGGATCGCCAAAGCGACCAAGCCGATCCTCCACGGGCCCCGCCCCCCCCCCTCCCCCACTCCCCATCGCTCGCCCCATCCGATGCATCCGATGGCACGTCCCCTGGGAAGTTGGTTGCGTTCGTCGCAATCGGGTATAATACTGTCCGTCGCCGCGGCATGGCCGCTCCCGCCATGACACCCCGCGGCCACAGGAAGTAATGGCGAACGAACGGCAAGAATTCGGTGCGATTGAACTGGCAAGCTGCCTGAGCCACTACGACCTCGGGGTGATCGGGAAGATCATTCCCTTCCCGCGCGGATCCAAGCGGGCCCCCAAGGTGGTCATCGAGTGCGACCGCGGCAAGTTCCTCTTCAAACGCCGCGGCAAGGGGCAGGACGAGCTGCCCAAGGTCGCCTTCACGCACCAGTTGCAGATCTTCCTCGCGGGCCAGAACTTCCCCCTGCCGCACCTCATCGGCACGCGGCCGGACAACAACTCCATGCTCGTGCTGGACTCGACGATCTACGAGCTGTTCGAGTTCGTCGAGGGGGGGCCCTACGACCGCTCGCTGGACTCGACGTTCCACTCCGGGCGGATCCTGGGCCTGTACCACAAGCTGCTCGAGAGCTTCCAGACCGACTACTCTCCGCCCCGCGGCAGCTACCACAACGCCGGGGCCATCGCCCAGGCGGTCCACCGCACGGTCGGGTCGCTGCCGATGGACACGCGGCCGTCGCAGGAGGAACTCACCCGCGTCGTGGGGGAACTCTCCAAGGCCTACGAGTCCTGCGCGGACCGCGCCAACCAGCAGGGCCTGGAGCAGTGGGGCTCGCAGATCGTCCACGGCGACTGGCACCCGGGGAACATGCTCTTCCGCGACAAGCGCATCGTCGCCGTCATCGACTACGACGCCGCCCGCCTCCACCAGCGCGTCATCGACCTCGCCAACGGGGCCCTGCAGTTCTCCATCCTCGGGGGCTCCGACGACCCCACGACGTGGCCCGACTACGTGGACATGTCCCGCTTCAAACGCTTCCTGCGCGGGTACGACTCCGTCAACGTCATCTCCCGCCGCGAACTGGCGTGCATCCCCTACCTCATGTGCGAAGCCGCCATCGCCGAAGCCGTCCTCCCCATCGCCGCCACCGGCTCCTTCGGTCGCATCCAGGGCTTCCCCTTCCTCCGCATGATCGACCGCAAGGTCCGCTGGATCCTGGAAAACCACGACGAACTCGTCGGGGCGCTCGAGGACTGACACGCGTTCCAGGTAACTCCCGGGCAGCGTCGATTGGGCGGGGTTGCTCCCGGGGCCGCCAAGGCTGCGCCGCGGCAGGCCGCTTCGCTCCGCCAACCACGCCTCAATCGCGTGCGTTGGGGGTCTCCTGACCTCGTTGTTCTACACATCTCGGCATCCCGATGCCCCCATCGCAACCGGGCGGGCGCGCGGGCTCTCTCTCACTTGTCTGGGGCTTCCTTTGGCGTGCGGCGGTTCACCGCCGCTTTCTGCAAGATGCTCGATCGCCACCCCCGGACGCCTTCGCCAAGTCGCCTCCCACCCTGTGGATCCTGCGCGCGGGGC
>JAWLCQ010000298.1:0-4241 GCA_041687095.1 Phycisphaerae bacterium
GGGGGGGGGGGGGGCGTCGGCGTCGGGGGGCTGGAAGCGCTCGGTGAGCACGGACTCGATGAGCGGCAGCGAGACCATCTCGCCCCCGACCTTGACGAACCGCTTGCGGCGGCCGCGGAAGGTCAGGACCCCGTCGGGGTCGCGCTGCACGAGGTCGCCCGTGTCGTACCACGACTTGCCGTCGTGCTCGACGAAGGGCGGGGGGACGTTGGGGTTCAGGTAGCCCCCGAACACGCAGGGCCCGCGGAGCAGCAGCAGCCCGCGCTCCCCCCCCGCCACGGGCGCGTGCGTCTCGGGGTGCACGATCGCCGCCTCGAACGAGGGCAGCAGCTTCCCGATCGTCCCCGGGCGCGGGTCGGTGTCGGAGTTCACGCTCACGACGGGGGAGCACTCGGTGATCCCATAGCCCTCGGTGACGACCGCGTTGGGGCAGCGCTGGGCGAGGAGGCCGTAGACCTGCGGGGGGCAGGCCTCGGCGCCGGTGACGACGAGGCGGAGGCTGTCCAACTGCCCCTCCCCCGCCCGCCGCGCGATCCCCCGCGCGAACGTCGGGGTCGCGATCATCAGCGTCCCGCGGTACGCCCGGACGAGCGAGGCGATGACGGCGGCCTCGTTGGGGTCGGCGTGGAAGATCCCGCGCATGCGCAGGCACAGCGGGACGAGCATCGCCATCGTGAGCCCGAAGGCGTGGAACGGGGGGAGGAAGCTCACCAGCCGGTCGTCGGGCCGCAGGTGGATCGCCTGCGTGACGTCGCGGAGGTTGGCGAGGAGGTTGGCGTGGGTGTAGGGGACGGCTTTGGGTTCGGTTTCGGACCCGCTGGTGAACAGGATGGCCGCCGTCTCGGGGACGGGGGCGTTCTGGAGTTCCCGCCATGACCATCTCGCCTTCGCGGCGGCCGTGAGCTTTTCCCGCAGCGAGAAGCTCGCCCGCAGGTCCTCGAGGTAGACGAAGCGGTCGGCGATGGCGGACAGGTCGATGCCCTGCCCCCCCGCGCGGTCGACGACGCGGCGGGACGTGAGGACGCGCTGCACCCCGACGAGGTCGAGCGAGCCCTGGACGCTGCGGCCCCCGGCGGTCCAGTTGACCATGACGGGCGTCTTGCCCGCGAAGAGCGTGGCAAGGTAGGTGACGCACGCGGCGACGGAGGCGGGGAGCATCACGCCCACTCGCTGGGCGGGGAGGGCGGCGATGCGGGGGCGGAGCAGGAGGATGCCCAGGAGGAGCTGGCGGTACGTGCGGGGCCCGGAGGCGATGTCGGTGACGACGTGCCGGTCGGGATGGGCGGCGGCGCCTTGGAGGAACAGTTCGGTGACGGTCCGGCCCTGGGGGCACGTCAGGCGCTCCGCACTGCCCGTGGGGGCGGCGAACCACTCGGGGGGGGCGGGGGGCGGGGTGGCGGACTCGGCGGGGGCGGCGAGTCCGGCGGCGGCGAGCATCACGTCGCCCGCGGTCTTGAGCGTCGCGGCGTCGAAGCGATCGACCTCGAACCGCTGCTCGACCCAGGTGATGACCTCGGTCATCGCCAGCGAGTCGAGCCCCAGGTCCGCGTCGAGGCGGTCGCGTTCGCGGACGCTCTCGTGCCCGGTGACCTCGGCGAGGTGGGAGGCGACCTCGTCGCGGACGGCGCGGGGGACGGCCGACAGGCTCCGCCGGCTGCCCGGGGCGGGGGGTTCGGGGACGGTGCGCGTCCGCCCGCTCTCCCAGACGGTGTAGGGGACGTAGGTGTTGGGGGGGGCGGCGGCGTTGTAGAAGTCGTTGAGGTAGCGGTTGAGCGTCGGGCGATCGGCGCGGCGGGGGAAGTCGGGGGGCTCGCAGAGTTCGTACGTGACGTGCCGCCGCGGGCCCAGGACGATGGCGTTGGCGGGCAGGGCCCAGGCGGCTCGGCGGAGCAGGGCGGGGAGGTGGGGCTCCCCGCGGGCCCAGGAGAACCCGCTGCCCCACAGGCCGGTGATGCGGACGAGCACGATGCGGACGTCGGGCAGTTCCTGGAGGATAGCGTGGACGGAGCGGGAGGCCCCGACGTCCTCGTAGCGGTGGCGCTTCACGTGCCCGGCGGGGTAGAGCAGGACGTTCCGCCCCGAGCGGAGGTCCCCGACGATGAGGGAGAGCTTGGCGCGGACCTCCTCGCGGGCCTCGGGGCCGTACCGTGACAGGTCGGGGATCGTCCGCACCCCCACCTGCTTCGCCAGCCAGCGGATGAGGAACCGGTCGATCTGGTCCTGGTCGGCGAGGGCGATAGGGTGGAACGGGTGCTGCAGCACGCCCATCGTGATCAGCGGGTCGATGAGGGCGGGATGGCTCGGGAGGAAGAGGATGCCCCGCGTCCCGCGCGCGGCGATGGCGTTTCGGCCGACCACGCGGACGCGGTAGCGGACGGCCAGCAATGCCTTCACCACGCTGCCGAGCATCGATGCGATCATCGCCCAGGCTCCTGCCCCCGACGCTTCCCGAGGCTCCATCGCACCCCTACCACCAGCATACCCGCCACCGCCAGCGTCGCCGCGCCCAGAACCGCAAAGCTCGTCGTCGGGGGCAGGTAGGCGTTCAGCAGATTCGCCGCCAGCCCCGCCAGGGCCATTGCGAAGAAGGCTGCGAAGTTGGCCGCGGCGATCACGGCCCCCTTGCGCTGGGGCGCGGGGCGGACCTGAAAGAAGCTCTCCAGCGGCACCATCAGCAGTCCACCGGGCGCGCCCGCGAGGATCAGCAGCCCCCCGGCCGCCCACGCCCGCAGTGCCGACGGCAGCAGCGGGACCAGGCCCAGGGCGAGCATGGGCAGGGCGAGGACCGCCATCACCGGGGCGAGCATCCTCCGCCACCGCGTTCCGCGGATCACCACGCCTGCCAGCCCCCCCCCCACCGCCAGGCCGATCAGCTCGGCCCCCACGAGGTAGCTCGCCCCCGCGTCCCCGACGTGGAACTGCTCCTTGCCCATGACGTTGATGACGAGGATCTGGGTGACGCCCAGGAACCAGACGTAGCAGTCGGCCAACAGGGCCAGCGTGAGCATGCGGTCGCTGCGGACGATGCGGAGGAGTTCGCGGACCGTGTCGATGGGCCCGGTCCAGGGGAAGCGGGCGTGGGGATCGGCGGCGGGGCGAGAGGGAACGCCCAGGCTCATGAGCACGCCCACGACCGCCACGGCGATGACGCCCAGGGCGACGCCCCAGGGCCCCCAGGCATCCAGGGCCAGCCCGGCCGTCAGGATCCCCAGGAGCATCGCCGCCATGGTCGCGGCCTTGATGGCGCTGTTGGCCCGCGTGACCAGGGCGCGGGGGAAGACCTCGGGGATCGACCCGTTCATGGCGGGGGAGAACAGCGTGGACTGCAGGGCCATCAGGAAGAGCATGAGGAACACGAGCGGCCAGGACATCAGGAGGACGCCCACCGCCCCGGCGAGCATGGCGAGGACTTCGAGGGCCTTGGCAAGGACGACGACGCGGCGCTTGGGGAAGCGGTCGGCGAACCAGCCGGCGTAGGCGCTGAAGAGCAGCCAGGGCAGCGTGAACACGACGGCCGCGTAGCCCTGCAACTGCGGCAGCCCGGCGGTGATGGCGAGCAGCGAGACGGCCTGCTTGAAGAAGTTGTCGTTGAACACGCCCAGCGTGTACGTGGACGCCATCGGCAGCAGCCGCCGGAGCGGGCGCTCGGCGGCGAGGGGCGGATGCGGGCGGGGTGGAGCGGTGTTCACGCGTTCACCGGATGCCGACCTCGGCGATGGTCCAGGGGCGCGCCCCGCCCCCCTCCGCCGACACGCGGAGGAAACGCGCGAGCGTCGGGCGGATGGGGCACAGGTAGGTGATCCACCGCGTTCCGGGCCCCTCGTGCAGCTTCGAGAACGACTGCCCGTCCAGCGACCCCCACAGCGAGACCCGCGGGGCAAAGCCCATCGCCTCCTGCCCGTGCTCCAGGACCACCAGGTTGAACAGGCACGGCTGCCCGAGGTCGATCGTGATCTGGCGGGAGCCGGCGCCGGGCTCGGCGAAGGCGGCCGTGCTGAGGTCCCCGTCGATGGCGGCGGCGGGGTTCTGCAGGTTGCCCGTCGCCTTCCACGTGGCGCGGGGGGTGCACTCGTTGACCGGGGCGCTGGCGCCTTCGGCGTGCAGGCCCGTCGGGGCGCAGCCGACCATCGCCCCGCCCACCACAATCAGCAGCACGCCCATCCACACCGTTCGCTGGATTCGTTGGTTCTTCATGTCTGGCGGATTATATCCCCCCCAATGCCGCCGACGGAAGCGATCCG
>JAWLCQ010000299.1:0-4233 GCA_041687095.1 Phycisphaerae bacterium
CCTGAGCGGGCAGGCGGAGGCGTTCGAGCTGGCGTGGAACCAGCTCGCCCGCGAGATCGACCTCGCCCGCACGCTCCGCACCGTCATCACCGACGCGATGTTCGGGGCGGGGATCGTGAAGGTCGGCATCGCCCCCGGGGCGACGGCATGTGACGATGAGGACGCGGGTCTTGCGGGCGCGTTGGGTGCCACGGGTTCGCAGAACCCGTGCGCGTCCGAGCGCGGGCAGGAACACGGCTGCCAGCGGCGCAGCCGTGGCACCCGGCCCATGCGTCCCGCGGCCATCGGGAGCGAGGCGACGGCCCAGAGGCAGGGGCGGGACGCCCCTGCGACACACGGGCGAGACGCCCGTGCCGCGGCGGCGGCCACGGCGGCGGCCACGGCGGAGAACGGCTACCTGCACGATCCCGGCCAGCCGTTCGCCGACGCGGTGGACCTGGACGATTACCTCATCGACCCCGACGCCCGCACCCGCGAGCAGGCGGCGTTCGAGGGCAACCGCTACCGCGTGCCCCGCGCGTGGGCCCTGGCGTGCGGCCTGTACGAGCGGGCGGTCATCGAGTCGCTCCCGTCGCGGCGGCGGAACCCCGCCCCCGGGGCGACGGGTGCCCTGGCCGCCCCCCGGGCGGACTCGCTGGGCGACTGCGTCGAACTCATCGACGTGTGGCTGCCGGGCGAGAACGTCGTCGTGACCCTCGCGGGGGCCGCGGGGGCGGCGCGGTTCGTCCGCGAGGTCGCCTGGGAAGGCCCCGAGCGCGGGCCCTACGAGATGCTGGGCTTCCACTGGCTGCCCGGGCGGCTGCTGCCGGTGGCCCCGGTGGGGCAGATCTTCGACCTGCACGTGATGATCAACAAGGTCGCCCGCAAGCTCGCCCGCCAGGCCGACCGCCAGAAGGACCTGGTGCTCTTCGACGACCGCGTCGCCGAGGAGGCCCAGCGCCTCCGCGACGCCCGCGACGGGGAGATGGTCGGCGTGCAGAACGTCGACCGCTACCGCCAGGTGAGCTTCGGGGGCGGGAGCGACAAGGGCTACGAGCACCTCGAGTTCCTCTTCGAGCAGTTCCGCCGCCTCGGCGGGAACACCGACCTGCTGGGCGGGCTGCGGGCGTCGAGCGACACGCTGGGCCAGGATGAGATGCTCCTGGCCAACGCCTCCGCCCGCGTCGAGGACATGAAGCAGCAGGTGCACGACTTCACCCGCCGCGTGGGCGAGGCCCTCGCGTGGTACCTGTGGTACGACCCGCTCATCGACCTGCCCCTCACCCGCCGCACCGCCGCCGGGGAGCCCCGCGAACTGCGCTTCAGCGCCGCCGACCGCGAGGGCGACTGGCTCGACTACCACTTCGAGATCACCCCGCACTCGATGGGCCCCGACAGCCCCACGCGGCGGTTCCGCCGCACACTGGAGTGGGTCCGCGAGGTCGTCCTGCCCACCGCCGACCTCGCCCGCCGCCAGGGCCGCGAGATCGACGCCGCCCGCCTCGTCGCCGTCACCGGGCGACTGCTCAACGTCGACGGCGCCGACGAACTCCAGAGGAGCAGCGGGGATGCAGGGGATGCAGGGGATAGGGGCTAGGGGCTGAGCGGCGAGGCAATGCAGCGGCCGGATGAGGTCAATCGCGGGGCTTGCGGTGGGCTCGGACAGGGCGATCGGGTCAGGGACTGAACGCAATCAACTCCCATCCCCTGCATCCCCTGCATCCCTGCTTCAAAAAGGAAGGACAAACGATGCCCATTTACTGCTTCCAGTGTGATGAGTGCGGCCGGCGGAGCGAGATCTTCCGCCACACGCCGCTGACCGACGCCGTGATGTGCGGGGAGTGCGGGGAGGGGATGCGGCGGGACTGGTCCGCCGAGGCCTCCCGGCCGCGAGCGGCCGAGTGCGGCGAGATCCGCAGCCTCGCCGCCGGCGTGATGCCCCAGCAGGCGTCCGCCGCCGAACAACAGTTGCACGCCCGCGGGATCGGCGGCGTCCGCTTCGATCCCCGCACCGGCGATGCCCTGTTCGCCAATCGCCCCGCCCGCCTCAAGGCCATCAAGGCCATGGGCCTCCGCGACCGCGACGAGATCCGAGGATGATATTGGGATTTCGGATTTGGGGTTTCGGATTTCGGATTTGCGTGGGTGGGGCTTCCGGGTCCCCTCCGCGGGTGGAGGTGGACGGAGGCAGGTTAGAGGTTAGAGGTTAGAGGTTAGAGGTTAGAGGTTAGAGGTTAGAGGTTAGAGGTTAGAGGTGAGAGGTGAGAGGTGAGAGCGAGAAGCAACTACGCCTGCCTCCGGGGCAGGGCCTGAGTACTTCGCTCGGGCCGGGATGCAAACACTCTAACCTCTAACCTCTCACCTCTAACCTGTCGCCTCTGGCCTTCGGCCCCGGACGTCCGAGCCCTTATGTTCATCCGCGGCCCTTCGCGGCGGGACGCCGAATCCGTTCCCCACACAAATCCGAATTCCGAAATCCGACATCCGAAATCCCAAATCCGAAATCCCCTACAAGGAGACCTCATGCCAACCAACAATCGTAACTCTGTCAATCACGTCGTAGCGTTATCGGGCGGTAAGGATTCGACCGCGATGCTGCTGATGATGCTCGAGCGCCGCGTGCCCATCCACTCGGTGGTGTTCTTCGACACCGGATGGGAGTTCCCGCAGATGCTCGAGCACGTCGATGCGCTCGAGCGGCGGACGGGGATCGACATCGTCCGCCTCCGCCCCGAGGTGCCCTTCGAGGAGCTGATGCTCCGGGTGCCGGTGGTGGCGCGGCGGGGCGAGCGGAAGGGGGAGGTGACCCGCATCGGCCGGGGGTGGCCGGCCGCCATGCGGCGGTGGTGCACGGGGCTCAAGGCCCGGGCCCTGGACCGCTACGTCGCGGACATCCCCGACGTGACGGCGTGCATCGGCTTCGCGGCCGACGAGGCCCACCGCGCCGCGGGGCCGACCATGAGCCGCAAGCCCTACCGCCGCCGCTACCCGCTCATCGAGTGGAACGTTACCGAGGACGAGGCCCTGCGGTACTGCCGGCGGCAGGGGTACGACTGGGGCGGGGTGTACGACGTCTTCCGCCGCGTCTCGTGCTACTGCTGCCCCCTGCAGCGGATCGGGGAGCTGCGGAAGCTGCGGCAACACTTCCCGAACCTTTGGCAACACATGCTCGACCTCGACGGGCAGATCACGAACAACAATCGCGGCTACAAGTGGTTCGAGAGCCTCCGCGCACTGGACCGGCGGTTCGAGTCGGAGACGCCTGTTGCGACTGTCTCTCATCAAAGCAAGTAACGCGGGTGCCACGGCTGCGCTGTCTGCAGCCGTGTCCTTCCCGGCAGCACGGCTGCGAACGGCGCAGCCGTGGCACCCATCGTTCGGCGATGTGCTGTGCTGAGAAGCAATCGCGGGGATAAACGCGGATGAACGCAGATCAGAAGGAGAAACAGATGACGGATACGCAGGTGCTGCAACCGGGGACGGACGTGCACGTGACAGACGCGGACGCGAACGGCAGCGAGGCGGTTGCGATCGGCGGGGCGGGCGACGCGCCCGTCGGCGACGGCGGGACGCGGCAGGCCCGCGACGTGGAGGCCCCGGCCGAGCGGAGCGATCACGCGGCCGAGGGGGACGATCACGCGGCCGACGCGGCCGAGACCGCCCCCGCCGATGCGGCCGTCCCCGCCGATGCGGTCGCCGATGCGGCCGCCGGTGACGCCGAGGGATCGCAGGCGGACGATGCCGCCGACGGTTCCGCCAACGGTTCCGCCGACGGTTCCGCCGACGGTTCCGCCGACGGTTCCGCCGAAGGTGCTGGTGAAGGTGCTGACGAAGGTGCCGACGACGGCGCTGACGGCCGTGCGGAAGGGTCCCCCGGTGCGCTGCCGGCCGCGGGGGTCGAGGCCGCCGACGCGGCGGGCCTGACCGCGCGGGAGCGGGCGGCGGCGGAGCGGTTCGGGCTCTCGCCGGAGGACCTGGATCGACTCGGGGAGTCGGGGCGGGAACTGGCGCGGCGGCTGGCGAAGCTGCACAGCGACATCGGGCGGCGGTACTCGCGGATCGGGCAGGCCGAGCAGGCCCTCCGCGACGCGGGGGACCCGCTCCCCCCGGCCCCCGGCGCGACGGCCACCGCAGACGCCGCCGATGGCGCCACGGCCGCCCCCGTTCAGGGGCCCGCCCCCGTTCAAGGGCCCGCCCCCGCCCAGGACCCCGCCGCCGCGACGGCCGCGTCCTTCGCCGCCGACGACCGCCTCG
>JAWLCQ010000300.1:0-4231 GCA_041687095.1 Phycisphaerae bacterium
GCCCCGTCCACGCCGACGTCCGCGCCTACGTCGAACTCGTCGCCCGCGGGGAGTTCCAGGCCGCCATCGACGTCATCCGCGAGCGCCTCCCCTTCGCCAGCGTCTGCGGGCGAATCTGCCACCACCCCTGCGAAACCAACTGCCGCCGCCAGGACGTCGACGAATCCGTCGCCATCCGCGAAGTCAAACGATTCGTCTCCGAACGCCAGGGCGCCGCCGGTTCCACCGTCCACAAGGTCCCGCAGACGCTCGCCCGCGTCGCCATCGTCGGGTCCGGCCCCGCCGGGATGGCCGCCGCCCTGGACCTGGCGAAGCTGGGCTACCGCCCGACCGTATTCGAGAAGTTCCCCCTCGCCGGGGGCATCCCCGCGACGTCCATCCCCCGCTACCGCCTCCCCCGCGAGGTGCTCCAGCAGGACATCGACTGGATCTGCGCCCACGGGGTCGAGGTCGTCACGGGGGTCGAGATCGGGGTGGAGAAGACCATCGACGACCTGCGGAGCGAGGGCTTCGAGGCCGTCGTCGTCGCGGCCGGCCTGAGCAAGTCCCGCATGCTTCCCCTGCCCGGTGTCGAGGCGGCGGGGGTCTACCCCGTGCTGGACTTCCTCCAGAGCGTCGCCTTCGACCGCCCGGTGGCGATGGGGGGGGACGTGGTGGTGATCGGGGGCGGGAACGTCGCGATGGACGCTGCCCGCACGGCCGTCCGCCTGGGCGCCCACAGCGTCCGCGCGATGTGCCTGGAGAACGAGCAGGAGATGCCCGCCTGGTCCTGGGAGCAGGAGGAGGCGAGGGACGAGGGCGTGCTCTTCGTGCATCGCCGCGGGCCCGTCGAGGTCGTGGTGAAGGACGGGAAGGTCGCCGGGCTCAAGCACCGCAAGGTGACGCGGGTGTTCGACGACAGCGGCAAGTTCAGCCCGCAGTATGACGATTCGGACGTGAGCGTCACCGAGTGCGACACGATCGTCCTCGCGATTGGCCAGGCGGCGGACCTGGGGTTTGTGCAGGGCAGCGGGCTGAAGACCGACGAGCGCGGCCGCCTGGTGTACGACCCCGCGACGCACCGCACCAGCCGCCCGGACGTGTTCGCGTGCGGGGAGATCGTGACCGCCCCGGGATCGGCGGTCGAGGCGTGCGCGAGCGGGCAGCGGGCGGCGAAGGCGGTGCATGGGTTCCTCAGCGGGCAGGCCGTCGAGCTGGACGCCGCCCTCCCCCCGTACATCGATGAGATCGCCCCCGCGACGGCGGAGAAGGTGCTGAAGGTGGACCGCAACGCCGTTGCGGTCCGGCCCGGGGGGGAGCGCAAGGGCGACTTCGCCCCCATCGACGAGAACTACGCCGTCGCCGTCGCCCTCCGCGAGGCCCGCCGCTGCATGAGCTGCGGCGGGGGGGCGGAGGTGCTGGTGGACAAGTGCGCCGCCTGCCTCACGTGCCTCCGCGTGTGCCCGTTCGACATCCCGAAGGTGACGGACGTGGCGCGGATCGACTCGGCGCTGTGCCAGGCGTGCGGGATGTGCATCTCCGACTGCCCCGCCAACGCCATCACCGCCCGAAGCTGGGACGTCCGCGGGTTCGATCGCCAGGTCGCCCAGACGCTCGCCTCCAACGGCCGGCGGATCGTCGCCTTCGTCTGCGGGCACCACGCGCCCGAGACCGCGTGGAGCGGATCGAGCGAAGATGCCGTCCCCCACGTCGCGGAGGTGTACGTCCCCAGCACCTCCCGCATCGGGACGGCGAACATCCTCCACGCCCTCGAGAGCGGTGCCGCGGGCGTGATCGTCGTCGCCTGCCGCACCGGGGCAGACCGCTACCCCAACGCCACCCAGCGCATCCGCAAGCGGGTGCGGCAGGTCCGCGAGATGCTCAGCGAAATCGGGCTCAATCCCGAGAAGGTCCAGCTCGTCGAACGCGCCGATGAGGGCCGCGAGGCGATGCGGGAGGGGATGAGTCAGGCGGTAGAGAAGATTCTCTCCTGATGGAGAGCGGTCTGGTGCTTCGGAGCGGATTGCGGGATCAAAATCCGAAATCCGAAGCGCGAAATCCGAAACAAGTTCAAAATCCGAAATTCGAATGTCGGAAACGGAACCAGGAACCGGGAACCAGGAACCGGGAACCAGGAACCGGGAACCAGGAGCCGGGAACCAGGAACCAGGAACCAGGAACCAGGAACCAGGAACCGGGAACCGGGATCGGAATCGAGAACTGAGTTGCGGAACGAGTGTGCAAGCATGTTCCCAAGCCCACCGACTGCGTCGGTGGGATCCTCCACAGGGAGAACGGTCTGGAACTTGCGAGTTTGCGTTTCGGTCCTTTGAATTTCGTGCTTTGAATTTGTTTCGTATTTCGGATTTCGAGTTTCGGATTTTGCTCTGTTGCGTCACCCCGTGTGACTGGAGACCAATGAGATGATCGTTGCTGAACGAAAACCCATGGAGGAGATCCTGACGCTCCTCGCCCCGTACCGGCGGGTGCTGGTGCTGGGGTGTGGCGGGTGCGTCACGGTGTGCCTCACCGGTGGCGAGAAGCAGGCGGAACTGCTCGCCTCGCAGCTCAACCTCGCCGCCCAGGCCAAGGGCCTCGACCTGCGGGCCGACTTCGACTGCATCACCCGCCAGTGCGAGAAGGAGTTCTTCGACAACCTCTCGAAGGCCCCCGCCGACTACGACGCCGTCCTCTCCATCGCCTGCGGGGCCGGCGTGCAGTACATGACCGAGCTGTTCCCCGACACGCTCGTCCTGCCCGGGATGAACACCACCTTCCTCGCCAGCAACACCGCCCCGGGCGTCTGGGAGGAGTACTGCCGCGGGTGCGGGGACTGCGTGCTGGGCTGGACGGGCGGGATCTGCCCCATCGCCAAGTGCTCCAAGAGCCTCATCAACGGCACGTGCGGGGGGACGAACGACGGCAAGTGCGAGATCAACCCCGACATGGACTGCGGGTGGCTGAAGATCTACGAGCGCCTCGAGAAGCTCGGGCGCCTCGACGAGTACCGCAAGCAGCGCCCCGCCCGCGACCACCGCACCGACCGCGGCGCCGGCGTGCGCCGCATGGTCCTGCAGGACATGACCGAGGAGGATGCCTCCGATGAGTGAACCCGTCAGCAAGCTCCAGGCGGCCCTCCAGGCGGGCCAGTTCGTCTACACCGGGGAGATCGGCCCGCCCAAGGGCGTCAACATCGCCCCCGTCATCCACGAGGCCGTCCAGTGCCTCCAGCCGCCCACCGTGTCGGCCGTCAACGTCACCGACATCCAGACCGCCGTCATGCGGGCGGGCTCGCTGGCGGGGTGCAAGCTGCTGGTGGACGAGGGCATCGAGCCCGTCTTCCAGATGGTCTGCCGCGACCGCAACCGCCTGGCGCTGCAGAGCGATCTGCTGTCGGCGTACATCCTGGGCGTGCGGAACGTCCTGGCCCTCACCGGCGACCACAACGCCATGGGCGACCACCCCGACTCGATGCCCGTGTACGACCTCGACTCCGTCGGGCTCCTGCGGGCCATGACGCTCCTGGAGAGCGGGACCGACATGGGGCGCGACATGAAGGGCAACCCCAACGCCCTCGACGGGGCCCCGAAGTTCTTCAAGGGCTGCTGCGTCACCCCCTGCGCCGACGTCGTCGAACCCCAGATCCTCAAGCTCGAGAAGAAGGTCGCCGCCGGGGCGCAATTCGTCCAGACGCAGGCCGTCTACGACCCCGCCGCCTTCGAGGCCTTCATGAAGAAGGTCGAGCACCTCAAGATCCCCGTGCTCGTGGGGATCGTGATGCTCAAGACCGCGGGGATGGGCAAGTACATGAACCGCAGCGTCCCCGGGGTGCAGGTGCCCGACTGGATCCTCCAGAAGCTCACCGACGCCGCCAAGGAGGACCGCCAGAAGGTCTCCACCGAGATCTGCGCCCAACTCATCCGCGACATGAAGCCCATGTGCCAGGGCGCCCACCTGATGACCCTCGGGTGGGACCACTGCGTCCCGCACATCATCGAGCGGGTCGAGGCCTGACGGCGGGCGCGTTTCACCGCGGAGATCGCGGAGGGAGAGGAGAGGCACTAGGCACTAGGGACAAGGAACCAGGAACC
The DNA here is from genome assembly GCA_041687095.1 of Phycisphaerae bacterium. Taxonomy (GTDB): domain Bacteria; phylum Planctomycetota; class Phycisphaerae; order SM23-33; family SM23-33; genus JAWLCQ01. Next base: position 4,071 of record JAWLCQ010000300.1, read on the forward strand.
AGGAACCAGGAACCAGGAACCGGGAACCAGGAGCCGGGAACCGGGAACCAGGAAGAGGGGACTGGCTCCGGAGCGGCACGTCGTTCGCCGCGCAGGTGCCTGTCCCCTTTTCCGAAGCGCAGGCAAGCCAGGAACCGGGAAGCAGGAACCGGGACCCGGGG
>JAWLCQ010000301.1:0-4219 GCA_041687095.1 Phycisphaerae bacterium
GGTCAGGAGACCCCCAACGCAACGTCGGGTGCGCGGACCTCTCGATGGTCCACAGGCGCCCCGCATGCATGCACTCTAACCTCTAACCTCTAACCTCTAACCTCTCACCTGCCCCACCGGGCAGATGGCCACGTCCACCGTTCCGCGGACCGTCGTGGTGTAGTCGATCCACGTCCCCTGCGGGCTGAACTGCGGGTGGGGGTCGATGTGGTAGGCTCCCCGCGGGACGCGCGGTGGGGGCAGGGCGGAGGCGATGTGCGTCTCGGTCCCGCTTTGGCGGTCGAAGAGGATCACCTCGCAGGGCTTCTGCCCCCACTTGTAGGGGGACTCGTCGGCGACGAAGAGGCGGCGGGCGGCGTCGCAGTGGGTGTGGCAGAGCGGTCGCTTCCAGACGTGCGTCATCTCGTGGGTGTTCACGTCGATCTCGAACACCCCGCGATCGTAGTCCGTCCAGCACATCAGCCCGTCGGGCGACCACCACTCGTGGCAGGGATAGGCGTTGTGGGCGACCCACTCGGTCGGGCGGACGGGCTCGAAGCGCGTGCCCTCGGTGTCCATCACCCAGATGCGGTGATCGAACCAGAACTGCCGCCCCGAGATCGCGTCCTTCCAGTGGTCCTGGGCGATGCTGAAGAGCTTGGGATCGGTCGGCGAGAACTGCCCGTGGTTGTAGTTCCTCCCGAACTCGTGCAGGACACGAACCTCCCCGGTGGCGACTTCGGCGAGGGCGACGAACCAGTGGTTGGCGATGGCCCCGTCGAGGAGGAAGTACTTCCCGTCGGCCGACATCGTCAGGTGCGTCACCAGCCGCGTGAGCCGCCGCCCCGCGATGTAGTCGGCGGGGAGAGTGCAGACGGTGCGGGTCTCGCCCTCGACGTTCATCCAGACGACGCTCTCCCCGCAGGCGAAGTACACGGCGTCGCCCTCGGGGGCGACCAGGGGCGATTCGGTGCGGAACCCCGCTTGCGGGAAGTGGCGGAGCAGCGGGCGGGCGGGGTCGAGGCTCACCACCCCGAGCGTGTGCTGGGGGTTGGGCGGGAAGGCGGTGTAGAACCAGCACCACCGCTCGTCGCGCGAGATCCCGGGGTTGGTGAAGTAGAACGTCTGCTGGACGGGGGCCACGCGCTCGGTCAGGAGGAAGCTCTCGACGCCGCTCTGCGGGTCGGTCCAGCGTGTGAAACATGGGTGGGTGTTCAGGTCAGTCGTCATGCCCAAAAGGCATACGTGCGCGCGGCGGCGAAAGCAAGAGCGATCCCTCAGTTCAGATCGGCATCCGCTCGTCCCGGCTGCCCTGGAGCCGGACGAACTCCGGACGGTCCATGAGCCGATCGAAGTGACAGACGACCGCGTCGCGGATGGTCTCGCGCAGGCCGTCGAGATCGTCGGCCTCGGTGAAGATGCTCTCCCCCACCGCGCGGGCCGTCCACCCGCCCTCGGGATCCTCTTCTACCACGAATACGAGTTCCGTCATCGGCTTGGCTCCACGCTCGACCTATCCTCTGATTCTACCCGGCACGCGCGCTTCATCCACGGTCTTGCACGGGCTCATGCCGTCCCTACCAGGCTTGTCCCGATAGGGGCGGAAGAAGAAGAAGAAGAAGAAGCGAGAGGCTGGCGTCGCTTGTAGCTGGCCCGACCTTCGCTCCGCCGGGGCATGCCCGGCGGGGGCGGTGAGCCCGGCGGGTCGGCCGGGCGATCTACACGTATCACAAGGAGTTCGTGCGCGGCTCGGACTTGCTTGCCGCCCCTTGTCCCCTCTGCGTCTCGGCGTCTCTGCGGCCCATCCCATGGTGCTTCCAGACCCGGAGGACCCGCCGATCTACTTCCCCGCCAGCACGCGGCCGAGGGCGATGGCCCCGTGGATCAGGAGCGTCAGGGCCAGCAGGAGCAGCAGCAGCGCCCAGACGTACGTCAGCAGCGGCCAGATGTCCTGGATGAGGTCCGTGAAGCGGGTGGAGACCACGCCCGCCAGGGCGATGAGCCCCGCGAGGATGACGACGGCGGCGAGGGTGTAGCGCATGTCCTTGCGGCCCGGGGCGAGGCGGACGGTGAAGCAGATGGTGAGGTAGACGAACAGCGGCACCCGCCAGTTGAGCCAGCGGACGTCGGCGAAGGTCTCGGTGATGCGCTGCAGCAACGTGGGCTGGGCGCGGAGGAGGTCCCAGAACTCGCCCATCGACCCGGGCAGTTCCTGGGGCAGCAGCGACCCGGTGAGCAGCCCGCGCGTCGCGAACGCGCTGAGCACGGGCTCGCCCAGCAGCCCGTGGGCGATGACGATCCCCCCCAGGCACGCCGCCACCGCCAGCAGCGCCGCCACCAGCGGGCCCACGACCTTCAGGCCCCCCGTCGCGTCGGTGGTGGGCTCCCCGTCGCCCTCGGCCCGGCCCCGCCTCGCGGCCCCCCCGGGCAGGATGCGGGCGCTGCGGACCTCGCCCCCGGTGATGAGCGACCCGAAGATGTAGGCCATCTCCGCCAGGATCGTCCCGGGCAGCAGGACCCACGCGACGTAGCGCGGGGGGACCAGGCGGGCCCACAGCGCGTGCACGCCCAGCGCCATGAAGACGATCAGAAAGAACCAGATGGCAAAGGCCGCGTAGATCACGTCCGCACCTCGACACCGCTCGCGTTCGGCAGTACGGTAGGGTTATCGACCGGGGGGAACGGATCGCTCCAGTGTAAGGCTCACAGCCGGCAGTTGCGGAGTTCGGTCTCGAGGATGGCGGTGGCGCCGAGTGCCTCGAGGCGGTCCATGACCTCGACCACGCGGGCCTTCTCGACCATGACCTTGACGGCCAGCCAGCCCTCGCGGTCGAGGGGCGAGACGGTGGGCCCCTCGAACCCGGGGGCGACGGCTTCGGCGTCTTTGAGGCGGGAGGCGGGGATGTTGTACTCGAGCATGCTGTAGCGGCCGGCGACGAGGACGCCCTCGAGGCGGCGGCGGATCTGGGCGATGGCGGGGTCGGCGGCGCGGGCGGGGTGGGCGATGAGCACCGACTCGTGCCGCGCGATCTCCGCCAGCACCTTCAGCCCGTTCTCGCGGAGGCTGTCCCCGGTTTCGACGATGTCGACGATCCCGTCGGCGAGGCGGAGGGCGATCATGATCTCGACGGCCCCGGACATCTCGACGACGCGGACGTCCATCTGGCGCTCGGCGAAGAAGGCCGAGGTAATGCGGGGGAACGAGGTGGCGATGGTGCCCTTGGCGAAGGGGGCGAGGTCGGCGTCGGGCAGGTGGTCGGGCCCGGCGAGGCAGAGGCGGCAGCGCCCGAAGCCCAGCGGCAGGACGGTGGCGACGTCGGCGGAGCGTTCGGCGACGAGGTCGCTGCCGGTGATCCCCACGTCCACGACCCCGGAGGCGACGAGGACGGGGATGTCATCGGCGCGGACGAAGATGAAGACGATGTCGGCCGTCGAGCACGTGGCGTAGAGGTTGCGCCCATGGAGGCGGAAGGCGTAGCCCGAGCGGCGGAGGAGGTCGCAGGCGGGTTCGTTGAGGCGGCCCTTGTTGGGCAGGGCGAAGCGGATCTTGCTGGTATCGCGGATGCTCATGGTTGTGGCTTCGTTCGGTTGGCCTTCTCGACCAGGCCGCTGGTCCCGAAGCGGCGGGCGAGTTCGGTGCGGAGGTCGTCGAGCGTCACGTCGCGCGCCACCGCCAGGACAAAGGAGTGGAAGAGCAGGTCGCACAGTTCGTGGACGAGGTGCGGGCGGTCGTCTTCGAGGGCGGCGTCGCAGGTTTCGCGGGCCTCTTCGAGGATCTTGCGGTTGATCTTCTCGGGCCCGGCGGCCAGCAGCGACGCGACGTAGGACGACGCGGGGTCGGCCTGCTTTCGCTGCTGGAGGACCGCAAAAACGCTGTCGAGGATGTCCTGCTCGGTGCTCATGGGGGGACACTATAGCACGGGAGGGGCGGATGGACCAGAGGATGCGGGGTGGTCGACCGAAGGACAGAAGGAGCGTATGATCGGACGACCGCGGACCGGAGGAAGGCGAAGCGGGCGCGTAACCCTTCTCCCCTGGGGGAGAAGATGTCGCGCAGCGACAGATGAGGGGGGGCCTTCCATACCAGCAGGCCCAGGAACTCGGAGAGGACAATGCCCACGGGGCGCTGTTCGCCCCGTGGGACGGCCGTAGCGAGTTCATGCGCGTGCTGGTCGGGAGGCGCCCCCTCACCCCCCTCGCTGCGCTCGGGGACCTCTCCCCGAGGGGCTGTCTCTTTATC
>JAWLCQ010000302.1:0-4187 GCA_041687095.1 Phycisphaerae bacterium
CGCGGCGGTTCCCGCCGCGAAGGGGGCGCTCCAACGACGCTGCCGCGGAGGCGTCCCTCACCCCTCCGGGACGCCGGGGGTCAGGAGACCCCCGGCGCAGACGCGCGGGGGGGGGTCAGGAGACCCCCGGCGCGGGAGGTGCGGGCGCCAAGGCGCGGGTCCCCCATCGAAAAACAGAAGTCGAGAATCAGAAGTCGAAAACCGAAACTCAGCAATCCCTCATCCCTGCATCGCCTCAAACCCCGCCATGACGTCGAGGAGTTCCTCGGTGATCGTGGTCTGGCGGCGTTGGTGGTAGGCCTGGCGGAACTCGGTGAGGCGGTCCTCGATGTTTGACTGCGCCGACTGCATCGACGCGAGGCGCGCGGCGTTCTCGGCCGCCAGGGACTCCGCGAGCCCGCGGTAGAGCATCACGAAGAAGTACTCCCGCACCAACTGCCCCAGCAGCTCGGGGGGGGCCATGGGGACGCTCGGCAGTTGCCGCGTCGGCCACTCGCGCCGGCGGATCTCGTCGAGCCACCCCGGATCGATGGGAAAGACGCGGACGGCGGCTTCGTCGTAGGCGGCCGCCCGCCGCGGACGATTGTGAAAGAGGACGATCCGGTTCACCTCGTCCCGCTCGCGGTGCTCCTGCAGGCGGGTGATGATGTCCTCCACCCGCCCCGTGATGCCCTCGATCGAGCGGGGGAGCGGGAAGGCGTCGGTAACCGCGTGCCCGTCCATGTCCAGCCGCCCCGTCAGACGAGCGCCCAGCGAGAGCACGATCCGCTGCTCCCTCCCCACCCCCTCGCGGTCCAGCGTGTCCAGGGCGTACCGCGCGATCCGCTGGTTGAACTGCCCCACCATCCCCTGGTCGGATCCGATGATCACCGCCGCCACCCGCCCGCCCTCCTGCCGCGCGCCCACGTGGAGGCGGACCTCCTGCCCCCCCGTCCGCAGCAGGATCTGGAACCCCAACTCGATCGTCCGGACGTAGTCCTGCAACGCCGCCACCGCCCGCTCGTACTGCCGGATGTTGACGGCCGCCAGCCCCTTCATCGTCCGCACGACGGAGTGGAGATTCTCCGCCGTCTCGATGCGCCCCCGAAGATCCTCGATGGTCTGGGTCATGCGACTCCCGTCCGTTCCGCTGCGCTCGTGCCAAGCCCCCCGACTGCGTCGGGGGGATTCCCGGGAGCTCCAACACGTCTTCCCGCGGCACCGGGGGACGATGGGAGCATCTTTCTGCGCCGTGTCCTACGGTTCCATCCCCTTCGCCACGTCCTTCGCCGCGTCGCGGATGCGGCCCTTGTCCTCGTCGGTGAGCTTCTCGTTGTCGCCGATGCGGTCCGCCACGCCCTGGAGCCTCTCCGGGATCCGCCGTCGCAGTTCCCTCTCCGCCTCGCCCACCCGGTGCTCCGGGACGCGGTCGAAGAGCCCCTCCCCCGCCGCCAGCAGGACGATGACCTGCTCGGGCGCCGACATCAGGTCGTGCTCCCCCTGCTGCAGGATGCGGCGGATGCGTTTCCCGTGCTCCAGGCGCTTCCGCTGCGCCTCCTCCAGGCGCGCCCCGTAGCGGCTGAACCGCTCCAGCTCCTGGAACTGCGAGTAGCCCAGCCGCAGGTCCCCCGCCACCTCGCGGAACGCCTTGAGCTGGGCCTTCCCGCCCACGCGGGAGACGCTGCGCCCCACGTCCACGGGGGGGAGCTGGCCCTGCTGGAAGAGCGTGGGCGAGAGGTAGATCTGCCCGTCGGTGATGGAGATGAGGTTCGTCGGGATGTACGCGGAGATGTTCTGCGCCTGCGTCTCGACGATGGGCAGGGCGGTGATCGTCCCCCCGCCCTTGTCCTTTCGGAGGTGCGTGGAGCGCTCCAGCAGGCGGGAGTGGATGTAGAACACGTCCCCGGGGAAGGCCTCGCGGCCGGGGGGGCGGCGGAGCAGGAGCGACAGCTCCCGATACGCCCGCGCGTGGCGGGTGAGGTCATCGAAGACGATGAGGACGTCGCGGCCCTGGCCCATGAAGTGCTCGGCCATCGCCATGGCGGCGTAGGGGGCGGCGAAGCGGAGGGCGGGGGCGTCCTCCCCGGTGGTGGCGATGACGGTGGTGTACTCCATGGCCCCGCGGTTGCGGAGGTCGGCGATGACCTTCGAGATCCCGCTGCTCCGCTGCCCGATCGCGCAGTAGAAGCACAGCACGCCCGTGTCCCGCTGGTGGAGGATCGCCCCGATCCCGATGGCGGTCTTGCCGGTCTGGCGGTCCCCGACGATCAGCTCGCGCTGCCCCCGCCCGATGGGCACGAGGGCGTCGACGACCTTGAGCCCCGTCTGCAGGGGGGTGCCCACGGGGTCGCGGTCGAGGACGGCGGGGGCCGGCTGCTCGATGGGGCGGCGGGCGTCGGGGCGGAGTTCGCCCCCGTTGTCGCGCGGGCGGCCCAGCGGGTCGAGGACGCGCCCGATCACCGCCTCCCCCACCGGGACGTCCGTCACGCGGTGCGTCCGGCGGACCTCGTCGCCCGCCTCGATGCCCGACCGCGCGTCCATCAGCACCGCCCCGATCTCCTCGCGGTCGAGGTTGAACACCATCCCCAACTGCCCCCCCCGGAACCGCAGCACCTCCTCCGACTGCGCCCCGGGCAGCCCGCTCACGATGGCCACCCCGGGCCCCACGCGCACCACGCGCCCGACCTCGCGCACGGACAGGGCGGGCGCGGCGGCGTCCAGGCCCCGCTCCACCGCCGTCCCCACGTCCTCCGTCACGCCTGCAAAAATGTCTTGGTCGTCGGTTGTGCTCATATGCGTTCCCGGTCGTCCTCGCGCGGGGCGGGTTGGACGTGGTTGCTCCGCTTCGCTCCGCAAACCACGGCACCCGCGCGGTTGGCTTGTCACCCGCGCGGGTGCCTCGTTTCACTCCTTGCGCTCGCCCTTGCGCTGCTGGGCGTGGGTTTCGCTGTCGATGGACTCGGCGATCTGCTCGGTGAGTTCGTCGAGGTACTCCGCGACGGTCCACCCAAGGGCGTGCCCCCCCGCGTGCAGTTCAACGCCGCAGATCACCTCGTCGGACTGCTGGAAGGCGATCTCGCGGTCGCCCGCGATGGAGCGGACGCTCTCGCGGAGCGTGCCGCGCTGCTCGTCGGGGATAGGCCACGCGCTGACGACGGTGAGCCCGTCACCGTCGGAGAGCCTCGTCCGCTGCTCCTCGCTGAGGTCGGTGACGCGGCGGCGGAAGACGGCGAGGACCTGGCGTTCGAGGTCGGCGTCGGCGAGGTCGGCCAGGGCGCGGCGGCTGATGTCGCAGACCGTCCGCCCGGCCTGGCGGCGGAGATCGGCGAGGAAGCGGTCGCGGCGGTCGCGGAGGGACTGCACCCACTGCTCGCGGCGGCGGTCGACGTCCTCGCGGGCGGTTCGCTCCAGGTCCTCGCGGCGGCGGTCGGCGTCGCGGCGGGCGCGGGCGAGCAGGTCGTCCCGCTTGTGCTCGATGTCGTCGCGTTGGCGGCGGTTCTCCTGGGCCTGGGCTTCGGCGGCCTCCTGCTGCCGCCGCGCCTCGTCCAGGCGGTCCTCGATCCGCTGCTGCCGCGCGTCCATCGCCCGCACCACGCGGTCGTACAGCAGGAACTTCAGCGCCACCACCAGGATGAGGAAGTTCACGATCTGCGCGATGACGGTTACCCAGTCGATCAGCATGTCGGCCTCCCGTCCGCCCTGCACTGCAAATGCGCAAGATCCTCGCGGTTTCGAGGGTGTTCCCCGGTCCTCAAGCGGCGCTCACTTCGATTGGGGCCGTGGCAGGGGCGACAGCCCAATCGAAAACCGGAAATCGACAATCGAAATTGGGAGCGGGCGCAGCCCGCTCCGGGCCTCACGACCCGCCCCCGCCCGTGAAGGGGTTGGCGAACAGCAGGATCAGCGACACCACCAAACAGTAGATCGCCGTCGACTCCACCATCGCCAGCCCCACGAACAGCGTCCGCGTGATCGTGCCCGCCTCGTCGGGCTGCTGCGCGATCGCCCGCAACGCCTCCGCCAGCCCCCGCGCCTCGCCCAGGGCGGGCCCGATCGATCCGATCGCGATCGTGAACCCCGCCGTGATGACCGACGCCAGTTGGATGATCGTCGTCTGGTCCATGTTCCGCTCTTCTCCTTTCGCTCCCACATCTCGGAGTCTGTGGAATCCCCTTCTTCGGGGCAGTGTCTTCTTCTCTTCACGCCTT
>JAWLCQ010000303.1:0-4115 GCA_041687095.1 Phycisphaerae bacterium
CCAGGAACCAGGAACCGGGAACCGGGAACCAGGAACCAGGAACCAGGACTCGGGGAAGAGGCCGGCAAGCGGGCGCTTCAACCCCTCTCCCCTCGGGGAGAGGTGCCCGAGCGCAGCGATGGCGGTGAGGGGGCCCCGGGGCGACCGGCACGGTGGGATCGCGCGGGCAGTCGGTCTGCGAGTTCGGAGGCCACCGGCGTGCGAGGCCCCCCTCATCTGTCCCTTGACTTCGCTCGGGACATCTTCTCCCCCAGGGGAGAAGGGTTCGGACGCCTCTGCACCGGGCAAATCCGCAGTCCGCAGTCCATAATCTGCGATCGCCCCGTGCATCACGCCGTCTTCATCTCCGCCAGGATCGCCATGACCTGCTCGACCGCCTCGTCGAGGGGGAGGAGCGTGGGCTGGGCGTCGGTGCGGCGCTTGACCTCGACCTTGCCGTCCTTGAGCGACTTCTCGCCCACGACCACCCGCAGGGGGATCCCGATGAGGTCGGCGTCCTTGAACTTCACGCCCGGGCGGGCGTCGCGGTCGTCCAGCAGCACGTCCGCGCCCCTCGCCCGCAGGGCCTCGTAGATCCGCTCCGCCGTCGCGGGGACGTCGCCCGTGTCGCCCAGCGGGATGACCTCGATCTCGTAGGGGGCGATGGCGGGGGGCAGGACGCACCCGTCCTTGTCGTTGCCCACCTCGATCGCCGACGCGAGGATGCGGTTGATCCCGATCCCGTAGCAGCCCATGAGCAGCGTGACGGGCTGGCCCTGCTCGTCGAGGACGGCCGCGTCGAGGGCCTTGCTGTACTTCGTGCCCAGCTTGAAGACCTGCCCGACCTCGATCCCACGCTTGAACAGGAGCGTCTGGCCCCCGTAGGTGTCGCCTTCGACGGCGTTGCGGATGTCGGTGACGGTGACGCTGGGGCCCTCGAGGGCGAAGTCGCGCCCGGGGACGACGTTCCGCGTGTGGTAGTCGGTGCGGTTGGCGCCGGTGACGGCGATGGGGAGGGCGGCGACGGCGTGGTCGATGAGGACGCGGTCCACCCGCTCGGAGAGGCCGAGCGGCCCGGCGAATCCGACGGACGCCCCGCTGACGCGCTCGATGACGTCGGCGGCGGCGAGTTCGGCCCCGCTGCCCAGGGCCTGCACGAGCTTCTCGGGGTTGAGTTCGTGGTCCCCGCGGAGGAGGCAGGCGACGACCTTCCCGTCGGTGGTCGAGTAGATCAGGGTCTTGATCATCTCGGTGGGGGAGGTCTTGAGGAAGGCGCAGACGGCTTCGATGGACCCGACACCCGGGGTGTGGACGGGCTCGGGGGCGGGGGCGTCGGCGGGGGGGGTGGCGCGGGGGAGGGGGTCGACGGCGGCCTTTTCGATGTTGGCGGCGTAGGACCCGTCGGCGGTGTAGACGATGACGTCCTCACCGGTCTCGCAGGGGACGGTGAACTGGTGGGACCCGCTGCCGCCCATCTCCCCGGTCTCGGCCTCGACGGCGACGTAGGGGATCCCGCACCGCTTGAAGATGCGGCAGTACGCGTCGTACATGCGGCGGTACTCGGTCTCGAGGCTTTGGGGGTCGGCGTGGAAGGAGTAGGCGTCCTTCATGAGGAACTCGCGGGAGCGCAGCACGCCGAACCGCGGGCGGAATTCGTCGCGGAACTTGGTGTTGATCTGGTAGAGGTTGACGGGGAGCTGCTTGTAGCTCTTGAGTTCCTGGGCCGCGACGGCCGTCACGACCTCCTCCGCCGTGGGCGCCAGGGCGTTGATGCGCCCGTGGCGGTCCTCGAACTTGCACATGGTGGGCCCGTAGGCGGCCTCGCGGCCGGTGCGCTGCCACAGCTCGATGGGCTGGAGGATGGGCATGGAGATTTCGAGGGCCCCGGCGGCGTCCATCTCCTCGCGGACGATCTGCATGATCTTCCGCAGCGACCGCCAGCCCAGCGGCAGGTAGGTGTACGTGCCGCTGGCGAGCTTGCGGATGTACCCGGCGCGGATCATGAGCCGGTGCGAGGGGATCTCCGCCTCGGCGGGAACTTCCTTCACGGTGGGGATCAGTGTCTTGCTGTATCGCATCCCGGTCTTATAGCCGTCCATACAAGACTTTGCAAGAGCACCCGGGCGGCTGGTACACTCGCACCCAGCGGCCGCTGCACCGCGGAGAACGCAGGGCGCGCGGAGGAAAGAGGATACGGTTCGCTGTTGCCTCTTCTCTCTGCGCCCTCCGCGCCCTCCGCGGTGCGCCCCGCCGCCCACAGGGCCCGGTCCCGGGAGAGGACCGCCGCCCCGCACCGCATCGGATGAAAGGACAGGGTCGGTCATGAAAGGAACTCCGGACGCCGCCAACGCCCCCGCCGCCAAAGCCGCCGCGCAGGGCCCCGCCGCCCGCCGCTACGTCAGCGACCTGCTCTGCGGGGAATCCGTCGACCAGGTCTTCCTCGTCCGCGACAAGGACCTGCGGACCACCAAGAGCGGGGACCTCTTCGTCACCATGACCCTCACCGACCGCACGGGCAAGGTCCCCGCGCGGATGTGGCAGGCGTCGGAGGGCATCTTCAACTCCATCCCCGTCAACGGGTTCATCCACGCCAAGGGCCGCACCGAGGACTACCGCGGGGCCCTCCAGTTCATCGTCCAGGCCCTCCGCCCCTTCCCGAGCGACAAGGTGGACCTCTCCGACTTCACCGCCGTCAGCGAACTCGACATCGAGGCCATGTGGGCCGAACTGCTCGAGATCCTCCGCGCCGTCCAGAACCCCCACCTCCGCGGGCTGCTCAAGAAGTTCATGGAGGACCGGGCCCTGGTGACGGCCTTCAAGCAGGCCCCCGCGGCCATGGAGATGCACCACGCCTTCGTGGGCGGGCTGCTGGAGCACACGCTCAACATCGCCCGCGCCGCCCAAGCCCTCCTGCCCCTGTACCCCCGCGTCAACGCCGACCTCGTCCTCACCGCGGCCTTCCTGCACGACGTCGGCAAGGTCGCGGAACTCGCCGGGGGCACGTCCATCCACTACACCGACCGCGGGCAGTTGATCGGCCACATCACGATGGCCGCCATCTGGATCGAGCAGAAGGCCCGGGTGCTGTCGGACGAACTCAACGAGCCCTTCCCCCCGTCCATCCTGGACCTGCTGCAGCACATCGTCCTCTCGCACCACGGGGTGCATGAGTACGGCTCGCCCAAGCTGCCCATGATCCCCGAGGCCTTCTTCCTCCACTACCTCGACAACCTCGACGCCAAGATGTTCATGACCGTCCACCTCATCGCCAATGACCCCGACGCCGACTCGACCTTCACCAAGTACCACAACCAGCTCGAAGCCCGCCTGTACAAGGGCAGCGGGAAGCTCGAAGGGGATGCCTGATTGTTGACTTTCGAGTTGCGATTTCCGATTGAGAGCGCGGGCGGGCTCCACGGACGCGCGGCGCGGAGACGAACCGGCAGGGAGAAGAAGCATGAGAGCGGTGATCGCCAAGGCATTATGCCTCGCGTCGGCTGTGATCGGAGCAGCCACGTATCCACTCGTGCTGTACTCCGGGGTGCTTGATCTGTACCTCCTGGGTGGAGGGGCGGTGGTGCTCGGGGGTGCAGGAATTGCCTTGGGAGGCAGGAAGGCGGAAGGCGGGGGGCACATCGGGTGGGGCTACTGCACCGCAGCGGTGGTGGGTTTGGGCTGTGGGGTGTTCTGTCTTCACGGCGCCATACCGTACCTGATGATCCACTTCATCTTCCGCTTCGGCTGGTGACCGCCCTGCCTATCGCCGGGCTGTGCTAGGCTCGGTGAGGACCTGTTCGAGGGTAACCCGGCCGTCGCGGATGGCCCGGCAGGCGCGGAGGACGTGGAGTTCGCAGAGCATCTGGTCCTGCGGGTAATCCCGCTGTACCCGTTCGACGATGCGCGTGAGTTCCCCCGGCGAGAGGCCGGCTTCGTCAGCGATGGGCTGGTAATCGAAGTATTCCATGGCAGGTTCCGCCATTGCATTATAACTCGGGCGGGGTCAGCGCAACTGCCCTGTAATCGGCCCGCAGGGCCATCGCATCTCCGCGTTTCCGTGGCATGGGCGTCTCGCCCATGGGTCCCACGGGCATCCTGCCCGTGGCCTTCGGCGGAGAAACCTCCGTGAGTTGGAGGTG
>JAWLCQ010000304.1:0-1568 GCA_041687095.1 Phycisphaerae bacterium
GCGCCGGGTTCGGGGCCCCCGCCGCACGCGACCGTACACGGCCGTACGCGGCCGCGTGCGCATGGACCGTCGCGCCTCCGCGTTCATCTGCGTTCATCCCCGCTCCTTTCCGGACGCTGAGCAGAGGCGAAACGCAGGGTGGCGTCACGCGGGCAGCGTGGCGTCTCGGTTTCGTCCCTGCATCCCCTCGACGGGGTGCTGGCCTTCGGTCTCCAGGCGGTAGTCCTCGCCCGCCTGGTCGATCCGCCGCTGAATGACCTCGTGCGACGGGGCGATCCCGCCCCCGTCATTGACGGCCTTCTGGTACATGTCGTACCGGTCGGGCCGCTGGTCGAAGGGCACGAAGTCCGTGTCCCGCTGGGTGAGGTTGACCTGGTTGGCGATGACCTCGCGGATGTAGTCCTTGTTGGACTGGAAGATCGTCAGCTCGGGGAAGTGTTCGGGCAGCAGGTCGGTGGGGTCGTGGCCCTCGTAGTGCTTGGTCATCTCGATGGCCATGCGGAGGTGCTCACGCTCCATGTCGAAGTGCCGCTCCCACATCTTCTTGATGGTGGGCTCGGTCTCGCTGGTGGCGCAGGAGTGGTACATGTAGCACTCGTTGTACTCGTGGAGGACCCAGCGATCGAACCAGGACATGTTGGGATCGGCGAGGGTCTCGTAGTGCGAGACGTGCTGCTCCTCGATCTGGGCGATCTCGAGGTACAGCCCGCGCCCCAGCGCGTCCGCCCGCGAGGGCCCGATGTTCATGTAGAAGTTCATCGTCTGCTGTTCGGCGGCGATGATGGTCTGCACGTGGAGCTTGGTCAGGATGTCGGCCGACCCCGCGTCGTAGTGCCCGCGGATGGTGTCGAAGGGGTGGACGTGCTCGTTGAGCGTGGGGCGTCCGGGGAAGATCTCGGTCAGGTCGCCCACGATCCGCTCGGGCTTGTTGTCGCTGGTCGCCTCCATGAGGTTCGCGTAGCGGTAGAGGTGATCGAAGTCCTCGATGAGGGCAAACTCCAGGGCCGCGCGGACGTAGTCGTTGGGCTCGGTCCGCGCGAGCCAGGCGGTGAGGTCGACGGCGACCTGCTCGTAGCCCAGCGTGACCTCCAGGGGCGACTCGTCCCCGGGGATCTGCCAGTTGACCATCTTCTGCTGCTGCTGCTCGATGCGGCGGACCATGGCGAGCGTCCGCTTGAGGTCGGGGTCGTTGCAGTGGCGGGCGAACTGGTGCAGGAAGATCGCCGACTCCACCTCGATCCCGTTCATCAGGATCACCCGCGTGCGGGTGTAGGGGTGGACGGTCTGCTTGTTGTAGGGGGTGACGTTCAGTTCGCCCCAGTTCTTGATCTGCTGGTCGAGCGGCGTGGTGGTCTGCTCCATGATGTCGATGCTCATAGTGGTGCCTTTCCCAGAGTGGTCCCCGTGGTGCGCGATCCCCGGTCGGGGCGCACGCGCGCCCCGCACATCGACGCAATTCTATGTCTCCACGGGACCCGCACACGCCGCTTCCCCCCCTCTCCCCGCTTCGGGCCCCGACAAACCGGGCGGGGTCCCTACGGAGAAGCGGCCGGAGGCGCGGCGGCCGA
>JAWLCQ010000304.1:1668-4084 GCA_041687095.1 Phycisphaerae bacterium
CGGGACCCGCACACGCCGCTTCCCCCCCTCTCCCCGCTTCGGGCCCCGACAAACCGGGCGGGGTCCCTACGGAGAAGCGGCCGGAGGCGCGGCGGCCGAGACATGGCGGGGCGATGGGCGGGGCAGGCGCAGGGAGCCTCGAAAAAGGGGACTGGCTCCGCAGCGGCATGCTTCTCGAAAAAGGGGACTGGCTCCGTAGCGGCATGCTTCTTGCCGCGCAGGTGCCTGTCCCCTTTTTCGCGCAACCCTTCACGGGACGCGGCGAACGCGGCGGAGCCTTGGCGTGGGCGCCACCCTCCAGCCGCATGCTGTTTGCGGGTTGGGGGCCCCCCGGCCGCTACTCCCCGACCTGCACGCGGCCGAGGACTTTGAGGGCCCATTCCACGTCGGCGGCGGGGAAGGTTTGCGGGGCGAACCGCTCGTTGAGGGGGACCAGGTGCACGGTCTGGTCCTCGCGGCGGAGGACCTTGCAGGTGACCCCGATCTGCCGGCGCAACTGCACGACGGCCGACCGGGCCTGCTCGGCGGGGACGGAGGGGCTGAGGATCACCAGGTCCCCGTGGCGGATCCGGGGGGCCATGGAGTCCCCGTCCACGCGGACGGCGAAGGCGTCGGGGTGGCGGCGTTTGAGGGCGGGGGCCGAGACGTACTCGACGACGTCGGCGGCGTCGGGGGTGCGGAGCGTGATGAGCTGGGCCGTCACCGGGTCCCCCGCGTCGGGGCCTTCGGGCTCGACGCGGGCGGACGCCTCGGCCGCCAGGTGCTGCTGCGAGCGGGCGTAGCGTTCGACGAGTTGTTCGAGGCGCGTGACCTGCCGGGCGGCCTCGTCGTCGGCCCAGAACTGGGGGACCCCGGCGGCGGTCCGGCCCAGGACGGGGATCCAGTCGCTGCCCGAGGGCTGGAGGCGGAGCGTTGGGGGCGGGGGGGCGTCGGCGGAGGGCGGGGGTTTGGCGGGGAAGGCGAGGGAGGCGGCGAGGACGTCGAGGAAGGCGGCGAGGGCGTCGGCGGCGCGGGGATGGGAGGCGAGGAGGTGGGCGGCCCGGCGGACGACGGGGTGGTCGAGGGGCACGGGGGCGGGGGAGCTTTCCCCCGTCAGCAGCCAGCGGAGGTCCGCGCCGGTCTCGTCGGCGATGCGGACGAGGATGTCGGCGGGCGGGACGCGATCGGCCTCGTAGTAGGCGTACGTGCTGGCCGAGAGCCCGAGGCGGCGTGCAAAGGCCGCCCGCCCGCGCGGCCCCGTGGTGTCGAGGCGGACCTGGGCGATGCGATGGCAGATATCGGGCTTGGCGGGTTCATTCATCGGGAAAGATATTCGCGATTGCGAATTTTCACCTTGACAACATTCGCGTTAGCGGATAAAAGATTCTCATTCGGTTCGCTATTGTACACGTTACGTTCCCGGGAGCAAGGGGTTTGTCCGCAGTCGGCCGCCTGTCGCACGGAAGCGTGCGAGGTGGATGCTTCTCACAGGCGGCACGGCGGGGCATGAGTACGGAGCGGCCGCGTGGCCGCGGGGAGGCTGGACCAAGCCGCCCTCAAGTCGTCGGAGATGCACGGTTGATGGGCGGGGCACGCGCGGCGAGCCGCCCCGGGCACGAATGGCAAAGGGAACGACCATGGCCACGCGTTCACTGCGCGAGGCGTTGCAGGGCATCGAGCAACTCCTGGGCTGGCAACTGGAGCTGGTCCGGGCGGCGCTCCGGGAGTTGGAGACGGGCGGCCCCGGCCGGGGGAGTACCCCCGCCCGCTCGCCCGGAGCACCGTCCGGACCGGCGGCCGTGGCCCGGCGCCCGTCCGCCCGCCGCCAGTCCCGCACGTCCAGTCCTCCCGGCGAGACCGGGGCGAACAGGGGGGATTCGCCCTCTCCCGCCGGCCCCCCCTTCTCCTGACGCCTGCGGGGCGGGCGCGATGCTGGCGACCCGCTCGGCGAGACGCGGGCGTCTCCGGGCGGCCGGGCTCAGTCCCGGCCGCCCGCCTGTTTGGGGCCCCCGGGAGCAAGACCGAGGAGCAAAACCGAGACTTGACGGAGACCCAAAAGGGCTATACAATCGGTCCAGCTCAGACGGCAATTCGTGTCCGGTGCAGCGGGCGGGACCGCCGGGGCGCAGACGTCCCGGCTTCTACGGCCGCTGTGGTTCGCTGGAGACCAAAGGAACGGACTATGCGGGGTCACATGCAGCGGTGGTCCATGATCGTTTTCGTCGGCGTCGGTGCCGCGTCGGCCATCGCATGGGGACAATCCGCCCAGCCGGGGTTCGGCAACGACAGCGCCGGTTCCGGCGGGGCCGTGGTGCTCGACAACGGCCGCCTCATCCGAGGGCGGCTGGACTGCCCGGCCAACATCATCCGGGCCGACCTGAATTCCACCGTGACCGCTCCGGGGGAGCTGCTGGCGAGCCTGCGTGCGGGGGAGATC
>JAWLCQ010000305.1:0-4061 GCA_041687095.1 Phycisphaerae bacterium
AGCGGCGCTGTTTGCCGCTTGGGGGTGCCGCGGCCCGCGGGGGAGCAGCACCCCCAAGCCGCGAACAGCATGCGGCTTGAGGGTGGCACCCATACCGAGGCTCCGTTCCGTGAACGGTTGCCTTTTCTGCCAAAAAGAAGATCGCTCACACCGCCCGCGCCGTCGCATTGTACCCTTGGGCGCCCCGCGGGCAAACCGTACAATGCCCCCATGCCGCGGATCGACCGCTCCCAGCCCATGCCCGTGAAGCACTGGAGCTTCGCAGGGCTCATGCTCTCCCACGCCTGCAGCGCCCGCTGCGCATCGTGCTACCTGGGCTCCGCCCCCGACCGCCCCGGCCGCATGTCCACCGACTTCGCCCTGCGGGTCTGGGAGCAACTCCAGTCCGCCTCCCCCCACGGCTGCCGGATCCACGTGTCGGGCGGCGAACCGTTCCTCGACATCCCCGCCCTGCTCGACCTCTGCCGCCAGGGCCGCGCCCGCGGGCTGGGCCCGCTGCAGAAGGTCGAGACCAACGCCTTCTGGGCCACCGACGAGCGAACCGTGCGGGACACCCTCCGCGCCCTCGACGACGCGGGCATGCAGCGCCTCGCCCTCTCCGCCGATCCCTACCATCAGCAGTACGTCCCCCTCGCGCGGGTGCGCCTCCTCGCCCGCCTCGGGGCCGAAGTCCTCGGGCCCGCCCGCGTGCAGGTCCGCTGGGAGGACTGGCTGCGGTACGGGGCGGACACGCATGGACTGGACGACGCCGAGCGCCGGCGGCTCTTCGCCGCCTACGCCGCCCGGGGCCGCGACCGCCTCGTCGGCCGTGCCGCACGCCGCCTCGCCCCCCTGCTGCCGCGGCGGCCCGTCGAATCCTTCGCGGGCAGCGCGTGCGGGGAGGCCCTCCTGCGCAGCCGCCACGTGCACGTGGACCCCGACGGATGGATCATGCCCGGGGTCTGCGCCGGACTGGCACTGGGGCGGGTGGGCCCCCAGACGGTGAGCGAGGTCTGGGCCTCCGTCTACGCCCACCACGCCGCCCGCCCCCTCCTGGGAACGCTGGCGGAGCACGGGCCCGCGGGCCTGCTCCCGCTCGCCCGCGCGATGGGCTGGCGGGCGGAGGAGGGCTACGCCTCCAAGTGCCACCTGTGCTGGGAGGTGCGGAGCTTCCTGGCCCACGCCCCCCACGGCCCCCCCACCGACGAACTCCAGCCGCGATGGATGTACGAGCACAACGACCGGAACCCCACCCCGCACCGTATCGTAGAATAACAGCAACGGCCGAAAACGCGCGCCCCGGGGCTTGACGCCTCCCGCCCGGGCCGGTAACGTTCTTCGGCATTGCGCACAGTCGCCCGGTTTCCCTTGCAGCACGTTCGTGGCGCGAGCGTCCACGAGCATCTCTGAAAGCATGGTCACGGTCATGGGTGAACAGAAAAGGCCAGACCCCGACAGCACAGTCGCCAGCGAGCTTCGCCGCATGCTGGTGGAGATGAAGCTCGCCACCCCCGAGGAGGTGCAGCAGTGCTGGGAGCGGTGGCGGAAACTGGCGGACGCCCACCCCGACGCCTCCTTCGCCGACGTCCTCGTCGATCACGGCACGGCCACGCGCAACCAGCTCGTCCGCATCAAGGAGAAGATCCAGGAGGCCCGCGACCAGCAGATCCCCGGCTACCAGATCCTCTCCAAGATCGGCGCCGGGGCGATGGCCGTCGTCTTCAAGGGCAAGCAGGTCTCCCTCGACCGCATCGTCGCCATCAAGGTCCTCCCCAAACGCCTCAGCGAAAACGCCGAGTACGTGGACCTCTTCTACAAGGAAGGCCAGGCCGCCGCCAAACTCAACCACCCCAACATCGTCCAGGCCATCGACGTCGGGGAGGCCGGCGGATACCACTACTTCGTCATGGAGTTCGTCGACGGGCACACCGTCTACGATGACCTCGCCGGGGGCACCCCCTACAGCGAGGCCGAGAGCCTCCGCATCACCATCCAGATCGCCCGCGCCCTCGAACACGCCCACGCCCGCGGCCTGATCCACCGCGACGTCAAGCCCAAGAACATCATGATCACCCGCGACGGGACCGCCAAACTCGCCGACATGGGCCTCGCCCGCCTCACCGCCGACAAGGAATCCGCCGAAGCCCAGGCCGGGCGGGCCTACGGCACCCCCTACTACATGAGCCCCGAACAGATCCGCGGGGCCAAGGACATCGACTTCCGCTCCGACATCTACTCCCTCGGGGCGACGCTCTACCACATGGTCACCGGCCGCGTGCCCTTCGAGGGCGACACGCCCGTCGAGGTCATGCAGCGGCACCTCAAGGAATCCCTCACCCCGCCCGACCACCTCAACCCCGAGCTGTCCGCGGGGCTGGGCGAGGTCGTCGAGGTGATGATGGCCAAGGACCGCAAGGGGCGCTACAAGTCCACGGCGGACCTGCTGCTGGACCTGGAGGCCATCGCCGCCGGCGAGGCGCCCCCGCAGGCCCGCCGGCAGATCGACGCCGGCGTGCTCTCCGGGCTCGCCCACGCCACCGAGGACCCCGGGGCCACCCAGACCCTCGACGCCCCCACCGAGGAGGCCCCGAGCAACCTGCTGACGTACGTCATCCTGCTCGCCGCCGCCCTCGCCGTCAGCCTCCTGTTCAACCTCGTGCAACTGCTGGCGTCTTGACAGCCCGCCTCCAGCGTCCTACTATCCGATGGCGCGGTCTGCGATGCGAGGCATCCCGGACCGGCGGAAAGGAGATCGGCCCCTATGGGAGAACCCAGCCCGCGGCTGAACGTGAAGCAGGCAGGCGACGTCACGGTCGTGGAACTCACCGACCGCCGGATCCTCGATGAGATCAACATCAGCGAGATCGGCGACCGCCTCAAACTCCTGATCAGCCAGAGCGACACCCCCCGCCTCGTCCTTGATTTCTCCAATGTCGCTCACATGTCCTCCAGTGCCCTGGGCATGCTCATCACGCTCCAGAAACGCGTGAAGGACAAGAAGGGGCAGTTGCGGCTGTGCTGCATCCAGCCCGCCATCTACGAGGTCTTCGTCATCACGCGGCTCAATGAGATCTTCTCGATCCACGGGACGCGGGACGAAGCGTTGGAGAGCTTGGACTGATGTGTCAGGCCGACCTCGCCGGCCGATGGGTGACGACCGTGCGGAAGACCCTGGTGATACGATCCGATCTCCGCGAAGCGCGGACCGCCGAGGACACCGTGCTCGACGCGGTCGCCCAGCATCACTACAGCGACGCCGATGCCTTCGCCATCAAGCTCGCCCTCGAAGAGGGCCTCAACAACGCGATCAAGCACGGCAACCGCTGCGACCCCGACAAGACCGTCGAACTCGCCTACGACGTCTCCGACGAGCAGGCCGTCTTCACCATCACCGACCAGGGCCCGGGCTTCGACCCCGGACGCGTCCCCGACCCCACCGCCGACGAAAACCTGGAAAAGCCCTGCGGACGCGGCATCATGCTGATGCGCGTCTACATGGACGAAGTCCACTACAGCCAGCGCGGCAACCAGGTCTGCCTCCTCAAACGCAAAAGCTGAACGCCCCGGGACCCCACCCGGCGAGGATCCGCCATGCCCGACTCCGAGTCCATCCCGTTCCACATGG
The DNA here is from genome assembly GCA_041687095.1 of Phycisphaerae bacterium. Classification (GTDB taxonomy): domain Bacteria; phylum Planctomycetota; class Phycisphaerae; order SM23-33; family SM23-33; genus JAWLCQ01. The sequence goes on from JAWLCQ010000305.1 coordinate 3,605, forward strand.
AAGTCCGCCAGGACGGCCCGGCCGCGGTGATCCGCATCCGCGGGTCGGCCGGCATGACGGAGGCGGAGCGCCTCCGCACCGAGCTGGAGGCACTCGCCCTTCGCAAGACCCCCACCATCGTCCTGGACCTCACCGAGATGGACTTCATCTCGTCGATGGGCCTGGGGGCGATCATCAACGGCCACCTCAAATGCCGCCACCACAACGGCCGCGTCGTCCTCGTCAACCCCCAGGCCTCCGTCCGCCGCCTCCTGGAAACCACCCGCCTGACCAAGCTCTTCTCCGTCCACGAAAGCGTCGCCCAGGCCCTGACCGCCTGAGGCGGAATCGCGGATCGCCGATTCCGCATTCCGGCCCGCGGATAGCGGCTCGCGGAAGCGGGCCGCCCGCCGGCGTCCCCAACCCTTCTCCCCCGGGGGAGAAAGCGTCCCCAACCCTTCTCCCCTGGGGGAGAAGA
>JAWLCQ010000306.1:0-4050 GCA_041687095.1 Phycisphaerae bacterium
TGCGCGCGTGCGCCGCCCCCAACGCGCGCGCCGCCCCAAGCGCGTGCGACGCCCCCAGCGCGTGCGTTGGGGGTCTCCTGACCCCCAACGTCCGGGAACGTCAAGCAGCGCTCCGCGATAGCGTCATGGCGGCGCCGGCGGTGGGCGCGCGGGGGACCGCCGTCAGCGGGCGCCCCAGGACCCGCGAGGCCGCCGCTTGGGCTCCGCGCGCGGCGAACAGTCGCCCGGGGTGACGCACAGGTCCGCGACCACGGGCAGGTGGTCCGACGCCAGGCGGACGACGTCGTTGCGCGGCACGTGGGCGTCGAGGACGTGGACCGCGTCGGAGACGAACACGAAGTCCAGCCGCCACAGCCGCATCCAGCTCCGCCGCACGGGCCCCAGGCCCTCGCGGTGGGCGTCGCGCAGGGCGGTGCGGAGGCTGCGGTAGGTCCGCCAGCCCGGGGGGGTGTTGAAGTCCCCGCAGAGGATGACCGGGCCTCGCATGTCGTCGTTCCCCAGCCACTCCCTCCCCAGCAGGGCCCGGACCTGCAGGGCCTGCTCCCGCATGCGAAGCCCCAGGTGGGTGGTGAGGATCTGCACGTGCTCCCCGTCGCAGTCGATCTCGACCCAGACGGCCCCGCGCGGTTCGTTTCCGGGCTGCCCGGGGAGGGGCCCGGACTTGACCGGGCGCATGGGCAGGCGGCTGAGCACCGCGTTGCCGTACTGCCCCTCCCCCAGCAGCAGCGAGGGGTGGAAGTGGAACTGCATCTCGAGGAGGTCGGCGATGGCCTGGGCGTGGTGGACGCGGTCCGACCGCGGGCGCCCGTAGTCCACTTCCTGGAGCGTGACGACGTCCGGGGCAAACATGCCGATCGCCCGCGCGATCCGCTCGGGCGAGTGCTTCCCATCCGTCCCGACGCAGCCGTGGATGTTGTACGACATCACGCGGAGCGACCCCGCCGGCAGCGGGCGGCGGTCGGCGGTGCGGGCGGCGGCGGCGCGGCGGCCGAGGTGGCATTGGGCCCCCTCGCGCAGGTCGGTCGGCCGCATGTAGCGGTCGTCCCGCACCTGGACGGGGGCGTCGGGGGGCAGGAGGGCGAACCCGTGGCACTCCTCGGGCCCCGGGCCCGCATGCGAGCCGTTCTCGTTGGCGAACGTGACGCTCCGCCCCCCCCGGCGAAACCCGAAGATCACGATCTGCCCCGCCGCCCGGTGGTGGATCAGCCGCAAGAGGTCCCGCGTGACCTCCGGCAGGAACGGGTGGTCGTGCCCGAGCAGGTCCCCCGCCTGGTCGGGGAGGGAGTAGCGGCCGTCGGCGGTCCACGCCAGGGCCGATCCGTCCTCGCACGCCATCGTCACCGTGGGAATCTGCGCCTCGTTCACCAGGGCCGGACCGATCCGCTCCATCTCCCCCGCCGTGGGCCTCTGGGGCAGGTAGATGTGCCCGACGGGCCCCATGTCCGCGATCTCGAAGGGCGACTGCACGGGGACGTGGTTCTGCGCGGAGAGGCGCTGGAGCCACTTGCCCCCCAGCATGCGGGTCCGCTGGAGTTGAACGCTCCCGGCGGGGGCGAGCGAGGGCCTCCCCGTCACTCCGTGGCGGGACAGCACCTCGGAGACCGCCTCCCGAACCGAACGCCCGTGCAGTTCCTGGTAGATGTCCATGTCCTCCTGGCCATGATCGGAGTAGATCCAGACGTCGTAGTCGCGTCGGGGGGAGCGTCGCGCGGACCGCCAGATGGAGCGGACCGAGCGGTCGATGCCCCGGAGGGACCAGTGGGCGAAGGCGGAGGAGGGCCCGCGACGGTGGGCGTGTTCGTCGTAGCCCAGGAAGTTGCAGTGGATGATGGGCACGCCGCGGGCCGCGTCGGCCTTGGCGCCCATGACGATGATCTCGCGCAGGAGGATCGAGATGAAGATGCGGGAGGGGATGAAGCGGAGTTCGCGGAGGATGTTGCGGCGTTTGACGGCCCCGTGGAGGACGTCCCAGACGGCGATGCCGATCTCGAGGACGGCGAGGGCGAGCATGCGGACAACGGCGAAGGAGTGCAGGAGCAGAACGGGCACGGCGCGCAGGGGATGCGCCTTGCGGAACAGTTCGGCCAGGCCGGTGGTGGCGGCGCAGAAGTTGGCGATGTCGGCCCCGCCGGAGTAGACGTCGCTGTAGGCGGTGCCTTCGAGGAGGAGGCCCTCGCCCTCGGTGCTGAGGAGGCCCTCGATGGCGGCGGCGGTGGGCTGGTCGTACATGGCGACGATGCGCCCGGTGTCGGGGTCGCGGAACTGGAACGAGGGGACCGCGCAGGGCACGCCGTAGAGCAGTTCGGCCTGCACGGCGGGCGTGGTGGCGGGTAGGCCGGCGTAGAAGGACCAGAGGCGGTACTCCTCGTGGCGGATCAGGGCGCGGAGGAAGGGCAGGCGGCGGCGGTCGATCGCGCGCTCCATCTGCGCGCGGGCGAGCCCGTCGATCTGGATCAGCACCAGCCCCCGGGCCGTCGGGGCGGCCGTCGTGCGGGGCAGGCCCAGCAGGCGGACCACCCACTCGCTCCGCGACAGCGCGTGCCGCCAGGCCCGCAATTTCGCCACAAGCTGAGGGATCATTCGAACTCCTTCTCGATCTGATGCTGCACGCCGGCGGCGACGGCGTCGGCGGCGGAGGCGAGGCGGTTCGACCAGATCTCCCACTCCCTCTGCAGCGTCCGGCGGAGATGGGCCCATTCGTCGGTCCCGGCGATGGGGCGCGGCTCGCGGACCACCGTCTTGCGGTACACGTCCAGCGCCCGCTCGACGCACCGCTCGATGTCGAACGGCCGGGCCGAGGCGCGGGCGGCCGACCGCATCGCCTCCCCGTCCCGCCTCGCCCGTTTCGCCACCTCGCAGAGGGCGTCGGCGAAGACGCGGGGATCCTCCTCCCGCACCAGCCGCCCGTTCTCCCCGTCGCAGACCACCTCCCGCGCCCCCGCGGCGTCCAGCGCCACCACCGGGCACCCCGCCGTCAGCGCCTCCACCAGCACCATCCCCTGCGTCTCCGACTTCGACGCAAAGGCGAACACGTCCATCCCCGTGTACGCGTCCACCAGGTCCCGGCCCTTGCGGACGCCCAGAAAGCTCGCCCGCCCCTCCACGCCCAGGCGCTCAAAGCACTGCTCCATCGCCCCCTGGTGAGGCCCCGACCCCACGACCACGAATCTCGCCTCCGGCAGGTCCCGCAGCGCCACCGCCACCGCCTCGCACAGGAACCCCAGGTTCTTCTCGTGGGCCAGGCGCCCCACGTGCCCGATCACGATCTCATCCGCCCCGATCCCCTCCCGCCGGCGGAACGCGCCCCCGTCCCCGCCCGAGAACTCCTCCAGGTCCACCCCGGTGGGCACGACGTGAATCGGCGCCTGCACCCCGCGGCCGCGAAGGATCTCCTCCAGGCTCTCGCTGGGGGCGATCACCCCGTCGCAGAGGTTGGCGTAGCGGGTGGCGAGGTCCTTGACGTACTCCCCCATCGTCGTCGCCTCCAGCGGCGTGTAGTGCGTGTAGTACTCGTACTGCGTGTGGAAGGTGAACAGGAGCGGCAGCTCGCGCGTGGCGGCGGTGCGGGCGGCGGTGTCGCCCAGCAGGAACGGGTGGTGCGAGTGGATCACGTCGGGGCGGAATTCGTCGAGGGCGCTGGTGAGTTCCAGGCTCAGCGGGAGGGCGACGGAGAAGTCGCTGCCGTTGAAGTGCTGCAGCGCCGGGATCCGCACCACGTCCTGCTCCTGCGGGGGCTGATTCTCGAACGTCGGGGCCACCACCAGCACGCGATGCCCCCGCTGGCGGTATCCCCGCGTGAACCGCTCCACCGAGCGGGCCACCCCCCCCACATGAGGCGTGAACGTGTTGGTGAACATGACGATGCGCATCTAGGGCTCCCGTTCCTGTGGGCGCAGCGTGACGCTGTTGGCCTCCCCCCCCGCGGTGGCGGCGTCATACCCTTCCATGGACACCGTGACGCGCGGGGGCGCGGCCCGCCACTGCCCCTCCCACGTCACCTTGACGCCCCCCCCCGCCGCCGGCGCCCGCCCCGTCACGGGGCCATGCGGC
>JAWLCQ010000307.1:0-4033 GCA_041687095.1 Phycisphaerae bacterium
TTGTTTTGCACGGTCGGTGCGAGTGGGGCCGCGAAAGGGGGACAGGCACCTCCGGGGCGAACGGCGCGCCCCTGCGGAGCCAGTCCCCGTTTCGCTCGATGGGTTTGTTTTCGAGGTCCTCTTCCCGTGGGGCGTCGGTCTCGACACCAACCGAAGATGAGCGGGGATGAACGCGGATGAACGCAGATCAGGAGAAGAAGGATGAGAAGAAGCAGGACCGGAATCTCTCAGAACCATCTGCCCTACAAGCTGTTACCATTCGATCCCTTGCATCCAGTGCATCCCTGCCCTCTCCGCATCTGCGTTCATCCCCGCTGATCCTCCGGGATGTACAGATGCCTTTGCCGCGCGGAGAGGGTCGGAAATCGGAATAGTCTGCGCTGGGTTCGTTCCGCACGATCGGGCGCGAACGTGGGTTTGTTTTCGATGGTTGAGAGGAGGCGAGATGGGTTTGTTTTGCACGGTCGGTGCGAGTGGGGCCGCGAAAGGGGGACAGGCACCTCCGGGGCGAACGGCGCGCCCCTGCGGAGCCAGTCCCCGTTTCGCTCGACTGCGGGTCGGTCCGGGACCCCCTCACCTGTCGCTGCGCGACATCCTCTCCCCGCGGGGAGAGGGGTGGGAGGAAAGGAGAGGGACGGTTCCTTGTTTTGGAGGTGCGTGTGTGCCTGGATTCGCTTGCCCCGCCGGGTACAATGCGCCCGTGACTGACGAACACCGCTCGAAGGCAAGGCTCGCTCACCAAAGGACGACCGAATGACCCCCAAGGAACGTTTCATCACCGCGTTGGAAGGCAGGCAGGTCACCGGCCGCGTGCCGACGTTTGAGCTGGTGTTCTACCTCACGATGGAGGCGTTCGGGAAGGTGCATCCGTCCCATCGCTCCTTCGGGCAGTGGGACCAGATGTCCGAGCGCGAGCGGGACCTGCAGCGGCGGGACATTGCGGACGTTTACGTCCGCACGGCCGAGGCGTACGAGCACTCGGCGATCTTCTTCCACCCGCCCGGGGGCTGGAAGAGCGACGGTGACACCCTCCGCACCCTCGAGGCCATCCGCGAGCGGAGCGGGAGCGACTACTTCACCATGATGCACGGGGACGCGACGTACTCCGTCCCGGGCGGGACGCAGATGATGGCGTTCGTCGAGCGGATCGCCGACGACCCCCAGTCCCTCAAGGACGACGCCGACCGCCGCGTGGACTGGTGGCTGAACAAGCTCCGGGCCTACCAGGGCACGGGCCTGCTCGACGGGCTGGCGCTGTGCAGCGACTACTGCTACAACGACAACCCGTTCCTCTCCCCGCCGATGTTCGACGAGTTCATCACCCCATACCTCACGCGCCTCATCGCGGGCTACCGGGAGATGGGCTTCTACACGATCAAGCACACCGACGGGAACATCATGCCCATCCTGGACTCGCTGGTCTCCGCCCGCCCCCACGCCCTGCACTCGCTGGACCCCCAGGGCGGGATCGACCTCGCCGAGGTCAAACGCCGCGTGGGCGACAGGGTGTGCCTGATCGGGAACGTCAACTGCGGCCTGCTGGACACGGGGACGGAGGAGCAGGTGATCGAGAACGTCCGCTACGCCCTTCGCAGCGGGATGCCCGGGGGCGGGTACATCTTCTCGACGAGCAACTGCGTGTACACCGGGATGGACCTGAGGCGGTACGACCTGATGCTGGACGTGTGGCGGCGGGAGGGGAACTCCGAGGGGGGGAGGGGGAAGGCACTAGGGACTAGGGAATAGGCACTAGGGGGGAGGCACTAGGGACTAGGGAATAGGCGGGGGAAGCGGGAACCGGGAGCCAGGAACCGGGAGCCAGTTCCTGATTCCCGGTTCCTGGTTCCTAGTTCCTGGTTCCCGCTTCTACAGCGACTCGCCGTAGAGCAGGGCGTTGGTGAAGCGGGTGACGAGGCGTTCGTTGGCGAACAGCAGGGGCAGGAGGAGCTGGAGCGAGGTGGAGGGGGGGCGGAGGTAGTCGGCGAGCTTGTCCCGCCAGCGGTCCTTGAAGGCCATGAGGGCGTCCTGGGGCGATTCGCTCTTGAGGGCTTCGATGGCGACGTCGGCGGCGATGAGGGCGGACTGCACGGTGGGGGCGAGCGTGTGCCCGGTGATGGTGTCGACGAAGCCCCCGGCGGTCCCGGCGAGGATGCAGCGTTTGGCGACGTGGGTTTCGAGGTCCAGGGCGATTCCGGCGGGGGGGGTCCAGACGGCCCCGTGGGCCTGGTGCAGGGGCAGGTCGGGGGGGAGGATGTCGGCGTCGCGGAGTTCGGACACCATGGCCGACAGTTCGGCCGCCCGGTTGCCGGCGGCGGCGGACATGGAGACGACGCGGAGGTGGAGCGTGCCGTCGACGAGGAACAGCAGGCCCAGTTCGCTGGGTTCGCGGGAGGCGATGACGTGCAGGGCCTTGCCGAGCTTGCGGGCGGCGGGGGAGGCTTTGCAGGGGATGTCGATGCCGGCGATGATGCAGGGCGATCGGGGGACGGTGCGGACGGGCAGGCCCAGGTCGCCCAGGATGTCGTAGGGGCGATTGTGGACGACGAGGAGGACTTGGGCGGTGACGGGCGTGGTGCCCTCGATGCGGACGGAGTCCTCGGAGGCGAGGATGCGGACGGCTTCGCGGGTGGTGCGGGACTTCGCCCCGGCCTTGGTGGCGGCGTCCTTCATGGCGGCGAGGAGGTCGCAGGAGCGGAGGAGGTATCCGGCGGGGGCGTTGGTCTGGAACTCGGCCTGGCGGTCGAGGTCCCCGGCGTGGTAGACGACGCGTTGGAACTCGACGGCGTTGGCGGAGCGGGCGAGGGTCTTGGGGAGCGGGGCGTGGAAGAAGTCCTTGGGGACCCAGTCGCAGAGGGTGCTCTCGCAGCCGGCGGAGGGGGCGTCGATGACGATGGGCTCCAGGCCGGCCTTGGCGAGGGCGTAGGCGGCGGCCCAGCCGCCGGGGGTGGCACCGAGGATAGCAACGTCGTAGAGTTTCGCCATGATCCTCGCTACCATAGCGGGCGGGGAGGCTTATGGCAATCGCTATTCCGTGTCGAGGAGGTCTTCCTCGCCCAGGAGCAGGAGCTGGTGGCGGGAGAGGACCTGGGTCCCCACGATGGTATCGTCGACGTGGAAGACCATGACGGGGCAGTCGGCGTGGCGGACGGTGAGGGGGAAGGCGAAGTGGACGTTGATCTCGGCCTGCAGGAGGATCTCGCAGATGAGCGAGAGCGTCTGGTCGGTCTGGAGGACGGCGAGGAGGACGCGGGAGTCGGTGTAGGCGATGCGGTGGCGGTGGAAGACGGCGCGGGCCTTTTCGGGGTCGGAGAAGACGAGGCGCACGACGGCCCAGTCCGTGGAGTCGATCACGGACACGCCCAGCACCGTGAGGTCCTCATCGGCGAAGATGTCGAGCAGCTCCTTGAACTGCCCGACACGGTTGGCCAGGAAGACGCTGAACTGCACCGCGAAGGGGAACTGGTGCCCTTCGGCGACCTCGTAGGGACGTTGCACCATATCGGGCATTATACGATCCCGCCCGGTGAGGCAAACCCCGATGTGGCAAAAGTTCCCCCGCTCGGGTGTGGCCGATTCTCGATGGGCTCCGCCCACTGCCGACAGTCACTGGTTCGGCCCCAAACCCGAAATCCGAAATCCGAAACTCGAAACAAATCCGAAGCACGAAATTCCAAATCCCAAACGGATGCCCGGTGCGCGGAGGCCCGCGGCGCTCTCGCGGGCCCACGGGGCCGAACGTTTTGGAGTTGTCTGCTTCGGAATTTCGGATTTGTTTCGGATTTCGTGCTTCGGATTTCGGATTTCAAGCGGAGAGGGGCCTCCCGCCGCCAGCGTCTCCGCCCCGCACGGCGCCCCACCATCTTCCGGCCACGCCACCGCGTTCCGAGGGCCGCAATTCGCCCTTGTCCGCCGTCGCTCGCGGTGGTACAACTCGCCCCCATGAACCACCGGATCTGGATCCTCCTCGCCGTTGCCTCCGCCGCGCTCTGCGGGTGCGTGGAGCGCGAGATGACCATCACCTCCGAGCCCGAAG
>JAWLCQ010000308.1:0-4024 GCA_041687095.1 Phycisphaerae bacterium
CGGGGGCGACGAGCCCCGCCCGCAGCACCCCGCGCAGCAGGGCCTCGGCCATGTTCCCGCATCCGATGACGCCCAGCGAATACTCCGACATCACGTCCTTCCTTCCTATCCGCCCCTGTGCTTTACCTTGGAGCCGTTATGGGGGCCGCCCTCAAGCGGCGCAACCGTTCACGCCTGTGCACGCGGCGACAGGAGCCTGAAGAAACAGCCGGAGAGAAGGGGATTACACAGATTTCAGGATTACACAGAAGAGAGAGAAGAGCGATGTTCTTCTCCTGAATCTGTGTAATCTCATCCTCTGCGTAATCCCTTTCTTCGGGGCTGTTTCTTCTCTTCACGCCTTCGCCGCTGTTTGCGAAGGCGTGAACGGTTACCAGGCGACGATGCTCAGCCGCTTGGGGGTGCCTCGCTTCCGCACCCCCAAGCCGCGAACAGCAAGCAGCTTGGGGGTGGCGCCCCAGCAACCCGTGCTGGACGTGGTTGCTCCGCTTCGCTCCGCAAACCACGGCACCCGCCCGTGCAGGGCTCTAGTGGAACACGAATCAGACGTACCTTCGGATCCACGAGCGGATCCCGCCCGACGCGCGGACCATGACCAGGGGCAGGTCGCAGCGCTGGGCGACGGTCTCGGGGATCGGGGCGGTGCGCATGTGGCGCACGGCCGCCTCGTGCGTGCTGCCGATCACCACCAGGTCGTAGTCCTTGGCCTCCTCCAGGATGGCGGCGACGACGTCCTGGGCGCCGACGGCCTTGCTCTGCACGCGCTGCCGCGGCAGGCGGAGGCGGTCGGCGTGGGCGTTGACGAACGCCTCGATGTCGAACAGGTGCCGCCCCGTCATCACGGTGAAGGGGGTGACGCACCCGGCGTCGGGGTCGGCGAGGATGGTGGCGATCTCCAGCGCCAACGCCCCGTTGGGCCCCCCGGCGAGGGGGACGAGGACGTTGCGGAACACGCGGTTGCCCCCGCAGTTCTTGAGCACCACCACGTCGCAGGGCGAGCGCTCGATCACCGGGTCCACCGTGGACCCCAGCGTGAACAGCCCCCCCGCCGCCCGCCCGTGCCACCCCAGGATCAGCGTCCCGATGCGCTTCTCGCGCACGGCCGACACGATCCCCCGCGCCATCGAGCGGCAGTAGCGGATCGTCGTGCTCACGGGGTACTGCAGGCCGAGCGAGAGCATGGCCTCCAGGAGTCCTTCGCGGCCCTCGAGCATGTAGCGGCTGGCGTCGGAGAGGGGGACCTGGTCGGGGACGGGGACCATGTGGATCAACTCGATGGAGCCCCCGCGCACCCCGCAGATGCGGTGGGTGGTCTGCACGAGTTCCAGGGCGTTGTAGGGGTTGGCGACGGCGACCATGGTGCGGTGGGCCGCTCCCGTGGGGACGGGAACGGGGGCGGGGCGCTCCTCGAGCACCCGGATCTCCTCGGCCGTCGGGGCCGCCCGCGTCCGCGAGTAGCCCAGGTACACGCCCACGCCCAGCGTGATCCAACTCGCCGCCACCACCCACGCGGGGACGGACTCCATGAGGATCCCCCCCGCCAGGGCGACCTGCCCGATGATGGCGAGGATGGGGATGAGGGGGAAGAGCGGCATGAGGTAGCCGTAGTCCAGCTCGTCCCCCATGTGCCGCCGCACGCGGATGACGCACAGGTTCACCACGAAGAACAGCGACAGGAACGTCATGCTCGCCGTCGCCGACGCGTCCTTGGGGCTCAGCAGGACCGCGACGGCGAGGACGAGGATCGACGTGAATCCCAGGGCCGCCACGGGCGTCTTGCGGGTGTGGGAGATCGTCGCGAAGAGCCCCGGCAGCAGCCGGTCGCGCCCCAGGGCGTACGACGCGCGGGTCGCGGAGTAGATCGTCGCGTTCAACGCCGACGTCGCCGAGAACAGCACCGCCAGCGTCACCAGCACGCCCCCGTAGGGCATGAGGAGCTTGATGGCTTCGGCGAACCCTGCGATCTCGCTGCCCTGCTGCTCGAACCACTGGCGGACGGTGCCGGCGGCGGGCTCGCCTTCGATGGCGGCGGGGGTGATGGCCATCACCGACGCGAACGCCACCAGCAGGTACGTGATGGTGACGACGAGCACGGAGTAGAGCATGGCCTTGGGCAGGTTGCGCTTGGGGTCGACGGTCTCGTCGCCCGCCTGGGCGATGACCTCGAACCCCTCGAACGCGACGTAGATGACGCCCATGGTCCCCAGCAGCCGCACCCATCCGTCGGGGTGCATGAAGGGCGTGAAGTTGCGGAGGCGCTCGGGGTGCAGGATCGTCACCACGATGCCCGCGACGGCGATGGCGAGGACGAAGAGCATCTGCCCGACGGTGAAGATCGCCCCGATCTTGCCCGTCTCGCTGGACCCGCGGTAGTTGATGGCGATGAACACCCCCGCCGCCCCCACCGCCAGGAGGCGGACGCAGACGTTGAGCCACGCCTCCGACAGGCCCAAGGCGAAGGCCTCGTTGAGGAAGCGCATGGTGAACGAGGCGAAGACGATGGCGTAGAAGCCCCCGGCCACGCTGGAGGCGAGCCACTCCATCCACCCCGCGAGGAAGCTGGGGCCGCGCCCAAAGGCGACGCGGGCGAAGTTGTACGCCCCGCCCGCGCGGGGAATGGCGGAGGCGAGTTCGGCGAAGCTCATCGCGCTGAACAGCGCCAGCAGCCCGTTGAGCCCCATCGTCAGCAGCAGCCCCCCCGGGCCCGCCCCCTGCACCGACAGGCTGATGCCCACAAACACGCCCGCCCCGATCATCATCCCCAGCCCCATCATCGTGACGTGGAACAGGGACAGGTCGCGGGACAGCTCGGAGGATACGGTTCGGTTCTCAGACACTGTCAAGATCCTTCAGAATCCGCCGCGCCGACCGATGCTCCATCCGCGCGATCCGCTCGATCCGCTGCCGCGACCAGAAGACCAGCCCCACCAGCGTGACCAGCGCCCCGGCGAGGACGACGGTTCCGACGATGACGTTTGCGTCCATCGGGTTCTACTCCAGGTTCGCGTGCCGCTGGCGGTACGCTTCCATGTCCAGTTTCAGGCGGTCGGAGAGGACGTTGAAGACCGCGTCGAGGCAGAGGCTGGCGGCGTGCTCGAAGACGGCCGCCCGCAGCACGATGTTCTCCGCCGTCGCGGGGATGCGGACGATGTGGTCCGCTTCCCCGGCGAGGGGGGAGGCGGGGTCGGCGGTGATGACGACGACCTTCGCCCCCAGTTCGCGGGCGCGGGAGGCGATGTAGTCGGTGTACCCGGTGTGCCCGGTGCAGCTGATGGCGACGATGAGGTCGCCCTCCCCCGCGGCGGGGGTGATGGTCTCGCCCGGGATGAACGCGGGGAGCCCCGCGTGCATCAGGCGCATCCCGAAGCTCCGCGCCACCAGCCCGCTGCGCCCCGCCCCGGTGACGAACGTCCGCCGCGCCCGCGCGAGCTGGTTGGCGAGCGTGAGAAACTCGGACCAGTCGACCTTGCTCATGGCGGCCGCGATGCGCTGGAGCAGGTCCTGCCCGGCGAGGTGGATGCTCTGGTGGTCGCTACCCAACATCGGGGCTCATCCCCTTCTGCTCCCACCGCGCGAGGTTGAGGACCTTCGCGAGCGTGGAGCGCTGATCGCGGATCTCCTGGCGGATGCGATTCTCGGCCTCCAGGACGTCGGCGGCGCGGTTGGCGAGTTCGGCGGCGCGTTCCTTGGGGAGGACCATGACCCCGTCGTCGTCGGCGAGGATCCAGTCCCCGGGGCGGATGGCCTGGTGGTCGATCTCGATGGGGACGTTGATCTCCCCGCGGCCCTTGGCCTCGCCCGCGTGGGCGCAGACGTGGCGGGACCAGACAGGGAACTGCAGGCGGCGGATGTCGGAGATGTCGCGGACCGCTCCTTCCACGACGAGGCCCGCGACGCCCTTGTTGCGGGCGCTCTCGGTGGCCAGTTCGCCCCAGATGGCGGGCGGGCGGCCGGCGGCGTCGATGACGATCACGTCCCCGCTGCGGGCGACGTCGATGGCCTGCACGGGCTTGGACCAGTCCCC
>JAWLCQ010000309.1:0-3940 GCA_041687095.1 Phycisphaerae bacterium
GGGGGTGTCGGCGCGGGAGGCGGACGGGGGGTTGCCCGATGGGGGGTGGGTGCGGGAGGTGCGGTTGGGCGATGGGACGGGGGTGTACGTGAAGGCGGCGGTGTTCACGACGGTAAAGCAGATGGTGGCGGACGCGCTGCACCTTCGCCTCCCCCAGCCGCTGACGGAGAAGGAGCGGAGGGGTATTCTGCGGGTGGGGGCGTTGGGGATCCGGACGGCGGAGGTGGTGGCGTACGGGCAGCGGCGGCGTCGGGCGGGCTTGCCGTGGCGGGGGGTGTTGGTGATGGGGGCGCTGGGGGGGGTGCGGCTGGACGCGCACCTGCGGGCGCAGCGGGACGCGGAGGGCGTGCGCGCGGCGCTGGGGGCGGTGGCGGATGCGGTGGAGACGCTGCGGGGGGCGGGGCTGTACTGGGCGGACCTGCGGACGAAACACGTGTACCTCGACGAGGGGCGGGTGGGTCTGCTGGACCTGGAGCGGCTGGGGCCGATGGGGCTGCGCGGCGCGCGGCGGTGGCGGCGGGCGATCGCGCGGTTCGGTAAGGAGCTGCGGGCGGCGGGCGTGAGCGAGGCGGAGGTGGGGGCGTTCCGGGCGCGGTTGGGGGCGGGCTGACAGGCGGGTCCCGAGGGATTCGCGGGCAGTACCGGTTGCACTCCGCCCGGAGAGTGCGAGACTGTTCCAAGAACCGGATTCCACCGCGAAGAACGCGAAGATCGCAAAGGAGGTCGGGTGCGGACAGAGGGGATCTCACTCCCCTTCGCGGTCCTTGCGACCTTTGCGGGAATTCTTGAAAGGGTCTCCAAGCGGAATGCGCATGACCTTCGCGCAGCATCTCCCCGGGACCGCGCGCGTGCGCGGGGTTGCCCGCGTGCGGATGGGGGCGTGCCCGCGTGCGGTCAGGGGCGCATGACGTCGCGGATGGCGGCGATGAGGGACTCGGAGGGCCCGTCCTTGGAGAGGTAGCGTTGGGCGCCGGCGGCGTGCATGCGGGTGGCGAGGTCCTCGCGGTCGAACATGGACAGGGCGATGACGCGGATGTCGGGGCGGGCGGCGTGGATCTGGCGGGTGGCCTCGACGCCGTCCATGTGGGGCATGGCGACGTCCATGATGATGACATCGGGCTCGACGGCGAGGGCGAGGCGGACGGCTTCGGCGCCGTCGGCGGCGTGGGCGACGACTTCGAGGTCGTCCTCGTCGCTGAGGAGCATGGCGAGGCCCTGGCGGACGACCTTATGGTCATCGGCGAGCAGGATGCGGATGCGGCGTGGGGGGTCGGGGTCGGGGGCCGGGTCGGGATCGGGGGTCGGATCGAGGTCGGCGGGCTCGTTGTCGGCGTCCTCGGGCGGGCCGACGTCGGGCAGGTCCATGGGGACGCGGAGGACGCAGCGGCTGCCCCCGCCCGGTGCGCTTTGGACGTGCATGCCGCCCCCGAGGGCGGCGAGGCGTTCGCGGATGGTGAGCAGGCCCAGCCCGCGGGCGCCCTCCTTGCGCCACAGCGCATCGGCGTCAAAGCCGCACCCCGAGTCGCGGACGGTGATCCGCAGGTCGCCCCCGTCGCGGACGACGTCGACGGCGGCCTCGTCGGTCTGGGCGTGCTTGACGACGTTGAAGAGCAGTTCCTGCACGGCGCGGAAGAGGAGGGTGGCGGCGGAGCGGGGGGGTTCGGCGTCGTCGGCGACGGTGAGGTGCACGGTGAGGTGGTGCTTGGCCTCGACGCTGCGGCGGAGCCAGTCCAGGACGCCCGCGAAGTCCAGGTGCCCCACGGCCGGGGGCGCCAGGTCGTGGGACAGCCCGCGGGAGGTCCGCACGGCGGTATCGAGCAGTTGGTTCATGCGTTCGATCACTTCGAGGACCGGGGGGTCATCGACCCGGTGGCGGACCATGTCCAGGTGCAGCCGGACTCCGACCAGGAGTTGCTGGAGGTCCTCGTGGAGGATATCGGCGATCCGGCGGCGCTCCTTTTCCTCGACCTGACTTAATTGCAGGGTGAGGTGTTGGAGTTGGGCGGCGCGGTGCTCGGCGAGTTCGCGGCGGATGCGCAGTTCGCGCTCGTAGCGTTTGAGTTCGGTGACGTCCAGGCCGATCCCGATCCGGGCCCCGTCGGAGAGGCGGACGTTGGCCCAGCGGGTTTCGAGGGTCGTGCCCCACTTGGTGGTGGTGACGACGTCCCGCCAGCCCGCCCCGGGGCGCAGCATGAAGTCCCGGACCTCCTGGCGGTACTGGGGGTCGGGGTAGGCGGCGGCGAGGAGGTCGATCCGCGGGACCTCGTCGCGGGTCCAGCCCAGGACGCGCTCCAGCTCGCGGTTGCAGAGTTGGAACTGGCCCTGCGCGTCGTAGAAGGTCAGCATGACGGGGATGTGGTCGATGATGGCCTGGAGGGTTTCGGTCCGGCGGTCCTTGGTGACGTCGGTGAAGATGACGGCGAAGCGGCCCGGGGCGGGGCAGAAGGCCGACACGCGGTACCAGCGGTCGAGGGCCTGGGAGTAGCTCTCATCCTGCAGGGCCTCCCCGGTGAGGGCGACGCGGCCGTACAGTTGGATCCAGTGGTCCTCGGTGTCGGGCAGGACCTCGCGGACGGTCCGCCCGACGACGTCCTCTCGCTTGAGGCCCGTGAGGTCCTCGAAGGCGGGGTTGACGTCGAGGAAGCGGTAATCGACGGGGTGGTGGTGTTCGTCGCAGAGGATCTCGTGCAGGGCGAACCCGTCGTGCATGGTCTCGAACAGTTCGCGGTAGAGGGCGTCCTCGAGCGGGGCGCAAGGGGGGCGGGGCCTGCGGGGGCGGGTACGGCTTGGCTCTGACATGTTCATGTCCGGCTGAAGCATCCTTCCTTGCACGGGGCAGCGGGTCCGCGGCCGCTCGTGTTGGAGGCTGCGAGCGCCTCCTGAGTGATTATACCCCCTTGGCATCGGGAAAACGCCTGATTTGAGGTGCGGCGGTTCGGTCGTGAGCGACCTTCTTTTCTGGCCACCGTTCCCGGGGCGCCGCTCCTCCGTGGCATGGGCGTCTCGCCCATGGGTCCCACGGGCAGGAAAGCCTGTGACCTTCGCCGGAGAGGCCCTGTGGATTGGGGGCGGTTGGGCTCGTAGCGAGGCCCTTGTCACCTCTCCGCGGGGGCGCTCGCGCCCCTGCGACACACGGGCGAGACGCCCGGGCCTGGAGGTTGGCCATTTGCAGGAGGGCGCGGGCTTGGGGTTGGCCGCGGCGGGGCTGGTTTTCAGCCCGTGGCGGCGCACAGGTCGGCCGACCGCAGCGACGGCGGGGACCGCAGCGGAACCCCCGGCTACTGTCCGACGCCCCCTTTGGGGGCTTGCGAGCCACGGCCCGGCAGCGGCGGCACTCGTGGCATTCTTTCATGCCATTCGGCCCCGTGCCGGTGGTAAGCGGCTATCGACTACAGCGGCGGCCCCGTTCGCTCCCCGTCTTCCTGCTGCCCCCCACCGACCCCGCGTCGGTGGTAAGCCGGCTCCTCACTACCGGAGGCCACAGGGCCCCCCCCGAGCAGGAGGCGTGGCTCGTCCCTCCCGTAGTCGATAGCCGTTTGAACCACCGACGCGGGGTCGAATGTCATGAAGAAACTCGTTCCCGCCGATCCCGGCAGGGCCTCTTCCGCCCCGACGGGGCGGGGGAGAATAGCCGGGGGCGCAGCGCAGCGGAGTCCCCGGTACACGCGCAAGGAAGACAGAGCCCCGGAGGGGCGAGGGAGATGGAAGACCGGAAATCGCCCCCGTGTCGCGCGACTCCCTCGCCCCTCCGGGGCTCCAGAAGATCGCCCCGCCTTCCGGGGGTTCCGCTTCGCTCCACCCCCGGCTACTGTCCCGCGCCCCCGTTGGGGGCCTGCGAACCACCGCCCTGCAGCGGCGGGACTCGTGGCATTCTTTCATGCCATTCGACGCGGGGTCGGTGGGGGAAAAGAAGAAGAGGACGGAGAGGTCCGCGGGGGCG
>JAWLCQ010000310.1:0-3926 GCA_041687095.1 Phycisphaerae bacterium
GTGGGCACCAGCTCCCACCGCTCCTGCTCGCCGTAGATGAGGAAGGCGTCGCGGCGCTCGGGCTTGTTGGCGGGGTCCACGATCACGCCCGTGTTGATGGGCAGGAGGATCTTCCCCCCGTTGCCCGCCGACGCCCGCATCATCCCGGGCAGCAGGTCGACGGCGAAGACGCGGTACATGGCCGGGGTCCGTTCGTAGACCTCGGCGGGGGAGAACATGAGGGACAGCTCCCCGTCGATGACGCGGATCCACAGGCCCACGAGGACCTGGTACTGGGCAACGCCCGCGACGATGTGGACCCCGTCGGGGAGGGGCTCGGTGCGGTGGACCTGGTACTTGGTGCACAGGTCCTCCGTCCGCAGGGCCTTGTCGTGGACCTCGATGGTCATCAGGGGCACAGGCCCCCAGAGCTTGCCGTTAACGCGGTCCTCGAGCTGCAGGGCGAGGGCCTTGTCGGTCTGCGAGAGCGTGACGCGAAGGCGGGAATCACCGAAGGTGATGGGGTCCATGACGTGCTCCTATTTCCAATTCCCTATTTCCAATTGCCAATTGGGCTGATGCCCGGTTTCCGACCCCTCGCGAATCCAGGATGCGGTGGAGGGGCAAAAACGGACGCCAAATGGCAAGCCGACACCCAGCCCAGCTTACCATTTGGCGTCCACGTCGCTTTTCGATCGCAAACCTATCGTTCCCAATCGCCAGGGTCCAACGTCCATTGGGACCTCCGCACGGGCGCCAGCTCTCAATTGGAAATTGAAAATTGGAAATTGGAAATCGAAATCCGAAATCGTCCTGCTACTTCATGAACAGTTCGATCACGGGCACGGTCACGTCGGGCCGTGGGACCGGGAGCGTGAGCGTGAGGCTCTTCTGCCCGGTGTTGCCGCCCTTGGCGTCCTGCTCGGCGTGCCAGTTGCTCATGCCCATCTTGATCTCGGAGGCGTCGTTGAGGAGCTGGGCGTACTCGACGCGGTCGGCGAACCCGTCGAGGTGCAGGTGCTGGTAGGGCCACGCGTAGACGTGCACGTACATCCGCTTCTTGTCGGGGTTCCAGGTGAGGCGGCAGTCCTGGGGGGCCTTGAACTCCTCGGGGGCGGCGGTGCAGCCGTAGATCGAGCGGCTGTGCCGCTTCATCCACTCGCCCATGCCCGCCAGGCGGTCGAGGGCCCGCTGGTCGAATTCGCCGCGCCCGGTGGGCCCGACGTTGAGCAGCAGGTTCCCGCCCTTGCTGACGGTGTCGATGAGCATCTGGACGAGCATCTCGACGCTCTTCCAGGTGTACTCGTCGCGGTGGTAGCCCCAGGACCCGCTGAAGGTCTGGCAGGCCTCCCAGACGACGGGCTGCCCGTCGACCTTCAGCCACCCGCGGGGCTGGTACTGCTCGGGCGTCTTGATGTCCCAGCCCTCGGGCAGGTCGAGGCGGTCATCCAGGATGACGTGGGGCTGCAGCTCGCGGATCATCTTGTAGAGGTTCTCGCTGTCCCAGTCCTTGTGGCCCTTCCCGTCGCCCTCGGGCTTGGGGTAGCTGAAGTCGTACCAGAGGATGTCGATCTTGCCGAACTCCGTCAGCAGCTCGCGGGTCTGCCCGCGGAGGTACTCGGCGTACTTGGCCTGGTCGCGGGAGGCGTTGAGCGCCTCGCGGTCGGGGCTGTTGCGGAGCGGCCCGATGTACTTGTCGATGATGTACTGCGGGTGGTGCCAGTCGATCAGCGAGTGGTAGAAGCCCGTCCGCAGATTCTGCCCGCGGAAGGCGTCCACCATCGGCCGCAGCAGGTCCCGACCGGCCGGGGTGTTGGGGGCCTTGTAGTCCGTGAGCTTGCTGTCCCAGAGGCAGAAGCCCTCGTGGTGCTTGGTGGTGATGACGAAGTACTTCATGCCCGCGTTGGCGGCGGCGGCGGCCCAGAGTTCGGGGTCGTAGAGGTCGGGGTCGAAGTGCTTGAAATACTTGTCGTACTCCGCGTCGGGGATCTGCTCGTTGTGCTTGACCCACTCGTGGCGGGCGGGGAGGGCGTAGAGCCCCCAGTGGATGAACATCCCGAAGCGATCGTGCACGAACCAGCTCGTGTCGCCCGGGGTCTTCTTGGTGTCTACCATGCTGCGTCTCCGTTTCTCGATGGATGGATCGGCCATGTCCGCAAGCCGCGTACTATAGCAGTAGGATTCCGGGGGGCAAGAGGAAGGGAATTGCCGCACCCATTCCCATCCCGCCGCGATTCCGGAAAACCTTCCCGCACCGGACCATCCCCGCCTCCTGGGACGTTTAGAATGTATGGAGAGGCGGTGATATCATGTTCAGCAGCAAACGCTTTCTTTCAGGCCTCCTGACCGTCGCGGCCGCGCTGGCGGTGTCGGGGGGGGCGGCGATGGCGCAGGCGTACGTGAGCGGAGGGTATCTCGGGCCGGGCGCCGGGGGTGTGGAGGGCCGCGTCCTTGTTCTGCCCCGGCAGGATCAGGGCCCGCGGGTGATCGTTCTCGACCCCGGCCGCTACGTGCCCGAGCGCAACCCCATCACGCCGCGAACGTACATCCGGCAGCGGGGCTTTACGATCCCCGACCCCGGCGCCGAACGGGCCGAACGCGACCCCTCGCTGCCGTACTTCGGGCACTCCGGGGCGAACGCGAACTTCCACACGCCGCAGCACGGCCTGTCCCAGGACAGCCGCTCCCCGCAGTACTACTACCATCGATACCCGCGGTATCAGTACCGCTTCACGAACCCGCGTTACGACCCGTACCGGTACAGCCGGCCGCGGTTCTACGAGCGGTTCCACTACCCCCGCCGGTACTACCCGGACTACTACCGCGACTACCGCTACAACCGCTTCGGGCCCCAGCGCAGCTACGAGCCCTACCGCGGCAGCGGGGGCGTGTGGTTCGGATACCGGTTCTGAGCGGGCCGAAGATTCCCGCCTGCGGGGGCTCTTCGCGGACCGATTCCCTCCCCTTGAACGTTTAGATCGTTAGAGGGGAGGTGAGAAATCATGCGTAGATATTGGTTCATGGCCAGCGGGATAGCGGCAGCGCTGCTGCTTTCCGCAGGGGCGGTCGCGGCGGCGGAATCCGCGGACGGACCGACTGGGAATTCCCCCGGGGCGGCCCTGCTTGACCGGCAATCCGTCGTGATCCCGCAAACCGCGGTGGCGACGTTGAGCGACGCGCCCGCCGCGAGCTACCAGCAGATCGACCGGTTCGGGAACCGGGGACAGAGCTGGGGGCGTCACTATGGCGGGTCGAGGCGATTCCATTATGCCCCGCGGGACACGTATCGGGGCCACGGCTTCCATGGCAGGTATCCCCAGTACTCCTCGCCGCGTTACCGCGCTTTCCCGTACCGATCGTTCCCCTATCGTTCGTATCCGTACAGGTACTCCTCGCCGCATCGGCCGTACCCGTATAGGTACTATTCGCCGTATCGGCCGTACTCGTATAGGCATTACCCCTATGGGACGTACGGCGGGCGGTACTACCACTACCCGCGCAGCGGCGTGTATTTCCGGTTCCGCTTCTAGGATCGTGCGAGGGCGCGACGGTTGCATCGG
The DNA here is from genome assembly GCA_041687095.1 of Phycisphaerae bacterium. Lineage (GTDB taxonomy): Bacteria > Planctomycetota > Phycisphaerae > SM23-33 > SM23-33 > JAWLCQ01. Next base: position 3,540 of record JAWLCQ010000310.1, read on the forward strand.
CATGAAGGTGCTGGTGTGCAAGCCCGAAGGGCCGCGTGCCGTGGTTGCTCCGTTACGCTCCGCGAACCACGGCCACCCGGTGAATTGACCGGAATGCATGCTAGAGGCCTGTTTACAAAGTCACACCATGCTTCCTGATGGAGCAGTAGAACAGGAGAGCAGGAGACCGCAGGCGTGTAACACGTTTGGGCTTCAGGAGTTCCATGGATGTCTTGAATCTACTGCTCACCTGTTCTCCTGCTCGCCTGCTCTAGCAGCCCGTTTCTAAACGGGCTGCTAGAGGCCCTGGAAGATGCCGTAGACCTTGGGCGCCGTGTCGGTGAGGGCGTACTCGATGGCGCTGACGAGCATGAACGCCAGGCCCGCGAGCAGGTCGCCCGCGATCAC
>JAWLCQ010000311.1:0-3922 GCA_041687095.1 Phycisphaerae bacterium
ACCCCCGCATCGACATGGGTGGGCTGGAGGTCCGCACGGGCAGCAAGACGTTCCGCTGGCACGGGCGATACCACGACGACGTCAACTCCCGCGACACCGTCGACGTCGAACTCAACGTCCTGGCGGAGCGGGGCCCCACGATCCCGGGGAGCTTCCGCGACTCCCGCTACGTCTTCCTCGCCAACACGCACCCCGCGCTGCAACTGGAGCTGCTCAAGCAGCTCGACGCCCCCCAACTCGTCGTCGCCGACACCATGGACCTGTGGATCACCACCGAGCGCGACGTCCTGGTGAACCTGCTGGCGAACATCGACGGGCTCGTCCTCAACGACTCCGAGGCCGCCCTCCTCACCGGCCGCCGCAACCTCATCGCCGCCGGGCTCGAGTGCGCGAAGATGGTCAAGCGGTTCGTCGTCATCAAGAAGGGCGAGCACGGGTCCGTCCTGTTCACCGACGGGCAGGCGTATGCGATGGCGGGCTACCCGACGCTCGACGTCGTCGATCCCACCGGGGCGGGCGACTCCTTCGCCGGGGCCCTGATGGGCCACCTCGCCGCCGAGAACGCCCTCGACCTCGCCACGCTCCGCCGCGCCATCGCCTACGGGACGGTGACGGCGAGCTACGTGCTCGAGGACTTCTCCCTCAACCGCTTCTACGACCTCACCCGCGAGCAGATCGACGAGCGAACGACGATGTTCCGGCACCTGATTGGATTCTGAACCGCCCCCCCCCTTCGCCGCACCCCCGCGAAGGGAATGCGATGACGATGCAATGGCATGGATGCTCGTGGGCGACGCCCCTCCACCTTCCGTTCGCGCAGCCCCCAACCGCGGACGGGCGCCGCGGCGGTCGGCGGTTCGCCGCGGAAACGCCGGCCCCCTGGTGCGCCCCGTCACTGGCCCCGCGGCCGCGAACGCGAGCGCGCCGCGCCCCCCTGCTCCCCCCGTCCCTGCGCATGGCGACGGGAGCGTGGTATACTGATCGCATGGGAACCCGCACGTTCTTCGCCCTGGACCTGCCCGAGGACGTCCGCGACGCGATCGTCGAGGCGCAGGGCCGCCTCCGCTCGGCCGCCGACGGCAAGGTCAACTGGGTCGAGCGCGAGAACCTCCACGTGACGATGAAGTTCCTCGGGGACGTCCACGACGCCGACCTCGCCGACGCCCTCCGCGCCGCCGCCTCCGCCGTCGCCTCCGTCCCCCGCTTCGAACTCGACGTCCGTGGGGTCTCGACGGTCCCCCCCGGCGGGCGGGATCTGCGGATGCTCTGGGTGAACGTCCACGAGCCCACCGGGCGGCTGGTCGAGCTGTTCGGTGCGCTGGAGGACGCCCTGGCGAGCCAGGGCTTCGGCCGCGAGGACCGCGAGTTCCACGCGCACGTCACGCTCGCCCGCGTCAAGCACCTCCGCGACGCCCGCCCCCTGCGCGAGGCGGTGAAGGACCTCGCCGACGCCGACTTCGGCTCCGCCACCGCCGCCGAACTCACCGCCTACGCCTCCCGCCTCACCCCCCAGGGCCCCGTCTACACCCCCATGGGCCGCCTCCCGCTGGGCACGTGAGGATCGGGCCGGGAAGGGAGGGGCGGTCCCTGCCCTTGCGCCTGCGCCCGAAGCGCGGGCACGCTGCCACGGCAACGAAGGACGTTGATTGGTTGACTGGTTGACTGGTTGATTGGTTGATTGGCTGATTGGTTGACTGGTTGATTGGCTGATTGGTTGACTGGTTGACTGGCTGATTGGTTGACTGGTTGACTGGTTGATTGGTTGATTGGTTGATTGGTTGATTGGTTGACTGGTTGACTGGTTGACTGGTTGATTGGTTGATTGGTTGATTGGTTGATTGGTTGACTGGTTGATTGGTTGACTGGTTGACTGGTTGATTGGTAACCGTTCACGCGGTGCCCCCGATAGTTCAGAAAAACGACCGCCGTCCGAACCTCCCCCCGCCCCCGCTCTCTTGCCCTTGCTCCCCACCGACCCCGCGTCGGTGGAAGGCGGCTATCGACTACTCGCGGGTCCCACGGGCCTCTTGCTTCTTCTTTTCCCCACCGACCCCGCGTCGAATGTCATGAAGACACTCGTTCCCGCCGATCCCGGCAGGGTCTCTTCCGCCCCGACGGGGCGGGGGAGAATAGCCGGGGGCGCAGCGCAGCGGAGCCCCCGGTACACGCGCAAGGAAGACAGAGCCCCGGAGGGGCGAGGGAGATGGAAGACCGGAAATCGCCCCAATGTCGCGCGACTCCCTCGCCCCTCCGGGGCTCCAGAAGATCGCCCCGCCTTCCGGGGGTTCCGCTTCGCTCCACCCCCGGCTACTGTCCCGCGCCCCCGTTGGGGGCTTGCGAACCACCGCCCTGCAGCGGCGGGACTCGTGGCATTCTTTCATGCCATTCGACCCCGCGTCGGTGGGGAGCAGGAGGAAGAACGGGATGGGAGGGGACGCTGTAGTCAATAGCCGCTTACCACCGGCACGGGGCCGGCGGGGAGAGGGAATCGGAAGCTCGCCTCGGTGCCGACATGCCCTCTTCCTCACGCCCTTCCTGCCGTTTGGAAGGGCGTGAACGGTTGCCTTCGTTGCAGTGCTACGGCGTTTCGGCGCGGGCGGCCGCCTGCTTGAGAAGGTAGGCCATCGACTCCTCGTCGACGGCCCACAGGCGGCGGATGCGGAGCGCGCCGGGGGGCAGGGCGAATCCTTCCCCCCCCGCCGTCTCCCCCGCCTCGGCGGGGGGCAGGGCGAATCCTTCCCCCCCCGCCGTCTCCCCCGCCTCGGCGGCTGCGGTTGCGCTTGCGGGGGCGGCCCCCGCGGGCGTGGCGTGCCCCCCGCCGCGTCCCGGTGTGGCCTGCCCCCCGCCCGGCCCCGCCGCCGCTTGTACGGCGGCGGCGGGGAGGTAGTAGCCGTCGGCCAGCCACAGGGCGGTGACGGGCGGGGCGGCGGGGTCAGGCGTCGGACTCGCTCCGCCAGGCCCGCAGCCAATGGGCGACGCGAGCAGCGTCGCCAGAGCGAACGGCACGATCGATCTCGGCATTGCGGTTCCTCCGTTGCTCGGCGCGGCGGCCGGGGGCACCGTCGCGCCACAGGGTCAGGATCGTCATCAGCAGCCCCGCCAGCGCCGCCAGCAGCCCCCAGACGCTCATCGGTGCGCGGCCTCGGCGCCGGACGCCGCAGCGCCGCCGGATGCGGGCCCCTCGGACGGCCCGCCCGTCCCGGGACCGCCCGTCCCGGAGGCGGCCGCGTCCGCCGCGTCGGCCGCATCCGCGCGGCCCACGCCCGCCCGCAGCGAGCCCAGCCCCGCCGCCGCCAGCAGCGCCCACACCCACTCGGGGATCTCCACCCCGCACGCCGTCAGCCCCCCCGCCACGAACGTGACGGCGACCACGAGGTACGTCTTCTTCCCGTGCAGCCAGTTCAGTACGTTTGCCATTTCGGTCTCCTTTGCAAAAGTGGTTTCCAGAGGTTCAGGAATCACGAGGGTCGCGAGCGGAAGCAGCGAGGTTAGAGGTTAGAGGTGAGAGGTGAGAGGTGAGAGGTGAGAGGTTAGAGTGCATGCAGGCGGCCGCCCCACGGCACTCTCACCTCCACCCTTCCTCCATCCCCTGCATCTCCTGCATCCCTGCTCACTCCGGGAGGGATCACGCCAGCGCCCGGAGCAGGCTCAGGACGGTCGCCGTGACGGCCGCCAGGACGCCGAAGACCTTCCAGAACGTCTCCGCCCGCCGGCGGCTCTCGACGGAGGAGGTCTCCAGCCGCTCCACGCGGGCGAGCAGCGAGTGGTGCGTCGAGCCGTTGCCGATGACCGCCCGGCTGATGGCGTCGAGCTTCTCGTCCATGGCCGCGTGGCGCTCCCGCAGCTCCGTGTGGTGCAGGGCGATCTCCTGGAACGTGTGGGCGCAGGCGGCGGGGATGTGCGTGCAGGATTCGGGCATGGG
>JAWLCQ010000312.1:0-3921 GCA_041687095.1 Phycisphaerae bacterium
GACCCTCGCTCCCCCGGGACAAGCCCGGCGGGGGCGGGAGACGCGTCAGCGGGGCGTGCGGGTGCTCCAGGTCCAGAAGCGCCAAAATGTGATAAAGAGGCAGGGCGGACGGGGAGGGGAACTGAGGATTGCTGATTGGGAATTCTTGTGTGCGGATGCACAGGGCAGATTCGCGGGGGCCCGGGCGAACGAAGGCGGACGCCCGAAGGGCAAGCCGTCCTGGGAGCGGGTTGCTCGTCACGAGCGCTGCCGGGGAATTTCACCCGCTACTCCCCGGGGTGGCGGGAGCGCCAGTCGGCGAGGGCGGAGGCGAGGGCGTCGAGGGCGAGGCGGGCGGCGTGGCGGTGGTCGGGGTCGAGTTCGAGTGCCTCGACGAGGACGCGCTCGGGCAGGGCGGCGGCGTCGGGGAGCGGACGGCCGGGCAGCCATTCGGTGAGGAGGGATCCGGCGGCGATGGCGGCGGCGCAGCCGTAGGTCTTGCAGCGGGCCTCGGCGATGCGGCGGTCGGGGCCGACGCGGAACTGGAGCTTGAGGAGGTCTCCGCAGTCCTGCAGGGCGGCGACGCCTGTTCCCACGTCCGGGTCGCCGGTGTCGAGGTCCCCGACGTTGCGGGGATGGGCGAAGTGGTCCATCACCTGCGGACTGTACGGCATGGGGACTCCGGTGGTACTTGCCGCCTACGCGGGCGCGAGGGGCGAGGCGGCGAGGGGCGCGGCCTCGGCGGGCGGGCTGGAGGCGGTCAGGTCCGCCAGGGTCACCGCATCCAGCAGGCCGTGCACCTGCTCATGCAGGCGGAGCATGGCCGGGCGGACGGGGCAGCGGTCCTCAATGGAGCACCCGCCGCCCTCCGCGGGCAGGGGGGCGTCGGGGGGGGCCATGCAGCCCGTGCGGGCGCAGCCCATGAGGCAGACCGGGCCCTCGAGGACCTCGATCAGCCGGACCAGGGAGAGCTCCTCGGGGTTCCCCGCCAGGCGGTATCCGCCTCGCGCCCCGCGCACGGACTCGATCACGCCGGCGGAGGCGAGTTCCTTGAGGATGTTCATCAGCAGCGACCCCGGCAGGCCGTAGTGCTCGGCGATCTCGCGGGCGCTGGACAGTTTGCCGTCCGTCTCGCGCGCGAGATGCACCATCGCAATCAGGCCGTACCCCACCTTTTTCGTCAGCGAAAGCATCGCATGCTCCCTGTCGGGAAGTCAAAGCGCGTATCGTCCGCAATCCGGGAGGGTTCCGCAAGGGGAAATCTTGTCTGAAATTCCGTTGGCGCGACAAATGTGTCCCTCCCGCGCTTGCCCCGGCGGGCTGGACGTGCGAGAATCCCGGGTCCAGGGAAAAGGAGTACCCCATGATCGAGATTCGATGGATCGGGCACGCGAGCTTTCGCCTGAGTGACGGGGACACCGTCGTCTACATCGACCCCTGGAAGGTCGCCAACGCCCCGCACGACGCGGACGTGATCTTCGTCTCTCACGAGCACTACGACCACTGCTCCCCCGAGGACATCGTCAGGGTCTCCCAGACCGACACGGTCCTGATCGCCCCCGCCGGGGCCATCGAGAAACTCCACGCCTCCAACGCCGTCTCCCCCGGGGACCGCGTCACGATCCGCACCGTCACCTTCGACGCCGTCGCCGCCTACAACATCGGCAAGGCGTTCCACCCGCGGGGGCACCACTGGTGCGGGGCGGTGATTACGATCGCCGGAACGCGGATCTACTACGCGGGGGATACCGACCTGATCCCGGAGATGAGCGACCTGCGCGACGTGGACCTGGCCCTGCTGCCGGTGGGGGGCACCTACACCCTCGATGCCGCCGAGGCCGCCCGCGCCTGCGCCGCCGTCGGCTGCCGCCTCGCCATCCCCTACCACTGGGGCGACGTGGTCGGCACCCGCCAGGACGCCGACCGCTTCGCCGCCGCCGCCCCCTGCGAGGTCCGCGTGCTGGAACCGGGCGAAACGACGCGGCTGGCGTAGCGGCCGATCGTCAGTGCCCCGCCGTGCAGGCCGACAGGGAGATCTCGCCCAGGCGGCGGCGGATGGTCTCCTGCAGGTCCGTCCAGACGCTGCGCAGGGGGCAGTTCTCGTCCTCGCAGCGGGGCGGGTCGTGCTGGCAGAGGTTGAGCGTGAGGGGGCCTTCGACGGCCTCGATGATGTCGAGGATGCGGATGTCGGCGGGGGGCTTGGCGAGCTTGTACCCCCCGTGCTTGCCGCGGACGGGGGTGACGATGTCGGCCCGCGCGAGGGAGCTGAGGATCTTGGCCATGTAGTCCCGCGGCAGGTCACGGGCGGCGCAGAGGTCCTCGAGCTTGACCAGTCCGTCGGCGTGGCGTTCGGCGAGGATGCGGCATCCCCGCAGCGCCAGCTCGGCCGCCATGGAAAGCTTCAGTTGTGACAGGGGGTTTGCCCTTTCGTTCGGACTCTCACCTCAGGAAAGCAAAGAACCGGGCGCCACGGCCTCGTTGAAACCGTGGTTCGCGGGGGCACGGCTGTGAACAGCACAGCCGTGGCACCCAACAGAGCGGGTTCCGCCCCGCATTCCTCTGCGTTCTCCGCACTGCAAACGCGCAAGATCCTCGCTTTTTCGAGGATGTATCCTGGTCCTCAAACAGCGATCACTTCGATTGGGGCCATGGTAGGGTCGGCAGCCCAATCGAAAATCGAAAATTGAAGATCGAAATTGCGAGCGGGCGCAGCCCGCGCTGCGGTGTTTCAGCCGTCCCACGCCGCTACGTCGACGCCGCCCCGGCGAGCGAGGGCAGGAAGGCGTCGGTCATGACGCGTTCCCAGCTCATCCGCTGGGCCAGGTCGTACCCGGTCTCCATACGCTGCCGCATTGTAGCCTCGTCGCGCGGGAGCAATTCCATGATTCGCTCCGCGATGCGCCGGAATTCTTTGGCCTCGACGGCGTTGCGCTGGGGGATGGACATCGCCAGCAGTTCGGAGGTGGACAGGGCGGTATCGGCGCGGAGGAAGTCGCCCTCGATCACGTTCTGGTGGTAATCGGCCTCGGCGCCGATGGAGCGGACGAACCCCATGCACCCGCAGACGTTGGACACCACGCACAGGGCCCCGAAGCACAGGGGCTCGAACTGGGCGATCCCGAAGGGCTCGTAGACGCTGAGGCCGAACTCCAGGTCGCTCCCGCTGCGGATGTCGGCGAATTGCATGTCGGTGGGCATGCGGTCCCCGCAGGCCAGGTGGTTCCAGTCCCACTGGTTGACGAAGACGGCCCGGGCGGCGGAGTGGTTCTGGTTGAACGCCTGGAAGGTCTCGCCCACGATCTCCTCGCCCTGGCACAGGTCCGGGTAGCCGATCTCGTGATGCACCGGCCACCCGTACACCCGCTCCATCTGCCGCACGTCGGGCCCGCGCCTCTGCCCCGCGAGGGTCCCGAGCATGAAGTAGACCGCCGACTCCCCCCGCTCCGCCAGCAGGTCCTCCATCGCGTGCAGCACGCCCAGGTCGCGCCACAGCCCCTTGCTCAGCACCGGGCGGGCGACGTGCGTGAAGACCCACGTGGGCTTTTGGCCGAAGAGGTTGCCCGCGTACCGCTGCATGCGGTCCCGCGACGCCTGTCGCTCCTGCATCGTCAGCTTCAGGGCGGGGATCCCGTTGAACACCAGCGAGATGGGCATGTTCTTGTAGTGCTTGTCGAGGAACCGCAGCTCCTGCTCGATGCGGTCGCCCACGGCGAAGACGCAGTCGCAGTACCGCCCGGCCTTCACCAGCGGGTGCTTGTAGTTCTCGAACACCTCGGGGAAGATCTGCTCCACCGTCTGCCCGTTGCCGCTCTCGCGCTCCATGACGTTGTAGAACATCGTGTCGTGCCCGGGGGCCTTCTCGACGATGGGGCGGACGGAGGCGACCTCGTGGGCGTGGAAGACCGTCCGCACGTTGGGGGACGCGTCGAGGTTCGCCCGCAG
>JAWLCQ010000313.1:0-3888 GCA_041687095.1 Phycisphaerae bacterium
GAACAACGAGGTCTCCTGACCCCCAACGTCCCGGAACGTCCAAAGCGTCTCTGCGATAGCGCTATGTCGGCGCTTCAGTCGCGGCGGGGACCGCCGCGAAGGGGGTGCCAGTAGAACGCTTGCGCGGAGGCGTTGCCTCACCCCTCCCGGACGACAGGGGTCAGGAGACCCCTGTCGCACGCAAGGAAGGCGGGTCGGGAAGCCGCCGTGCTACCGGCAGCCGGGGACGTTGTCCACGCACCAGCGGACCGCCTGGGCGATGCCCTCCTCGTAGCCGATCGTCGCCTTCCAGCCCAGCTCGCGGCGGGCCTTGTCGCTGGAGAAGAAGCACCGCCGCCCCATGAGGTACAGGCTGTAGCGGGTGATGAAGGGCGGGTTCTTCTGCTTGACGGCGTGGCCGATGCACTCCAGGACGAACCCCACCTTGCGCGCGACGGCGTAGGGGACCTTGCGGGTGACGGGCTTGGCCCCGATGCACTCGGCGACGCGGTTGAAGTACTCGCCCTGCGTGATGACCCCGTCGTCGGAGAGGTTGTACAGCTCGCCCAGGGCCTTGTCCGCCGTCGCGGCGAGGATGCAGCCTTCGGCTTCGTTGGAGGCGTGGGTGAGGTTGAGGCGGTTGGTCCCGTCGCCCACCAGCTTGCCCTTGCCCGCCCGCAGGGCGCGGATGAGGCGGGGCATGGTGGCGCGGTCGCGAGGCCCGTACAGCCACGAGGGGCGGACGACCGTCACAGGCACGTCGCCGCGCTTGTGGTAGTCCCAGGCGAGCTTCTCCGCCTCGACCTTGGCGCGGGAGTAGTAGCTCCACTTGTGCAGCCCCGCGCCCATCGGGGCCGTCTCGGTCAGCACCAGCCCCTCCCCGTCCGGGTGCCCATACGCCGAGATGCTGCTGACGTGCAGGAACCGCTGGACCTTGGCGTCGCGGGCGGCGTCGAGGGTCTTGCGGGTGCCCTCGATGCTGACGGCGACGAAGTCGGACCAGGGGCCCCAGTCGCCCACGCGGGCGGCGGCGTGGTAGACCGTGCGGACGCCCTTCATGGCCTCGCGGAGGCTGTCGGGGTCGGTGATGTCGCCCGGGGCGAACTCCACGCCCATGGATTCGAGCAGACGGGTGTCGCTGCCCGGGCGGACGAGGGCGCGGACGCTCTGGCCCGCGGCGGTAAGCTTTTCGGCGATGTGGGACCCGAGGAGTCCCGTAGCTCCGGTGATCAGGTTCATGTGCGCTCTGCCTTGCTTGCGGTGCTGCCGGGCCGCAGGGAACGCTCCCCGCGGCCTGTGCCCCCGGCCGGTATGGCGGGAGCGGACCGGATATCGTACCGCAAAGCGTCCCTCGCGTCCAACGGGCACGCGAGCGGGGGAGCGAAGTTTTCCCCCCGGGCCCCCGCGAGCCCTCCGGGTCCGCGGGGAGGAATCGCGGCGGGCCAGGGCCATCGCAAAGTTCAATTCGCCGGGCGCCACGGGTTCGCAGAACCCGTGTTCCGCCGCACGCTCGTAGGAGCACGGCTGCAAACAGCGCAGCCGTGGCACCCGCGACTGCGAGTTTGCAATGGCCCTGGGCGCGCCGGCGGGATGCCTTGTTGCGGGGGGATGCGGGCGGTACCATGGGCGTGCAGAGTGAATCGCCCATCCCCGCTTCGAGGCAAAGGAGACGTCCGTGAACCCGCTGAAGCTCTTCCGCAAGGCCGTCAAGTTCATCCGCGGCGGGGGCGGGCCCCTGCAGATCCTCCTCGCCTGCATCCTGGGGATGATGCTGGGGATGGTCCCGGGCTTCCACCTCACGGCCGTGCTGCTGGTGCTGGCCATCGTCGCGCTGAACGTGAGCATTGGCCTGGCGATGTTCTGCATGGTGATCGGCAAGGGGGTGCAGTTGCTGCTCGCCCCGGTGGTGTTCCACGTCGGGCACTTCCTGATCCACGGGCTGGGCCTGGAGGGCTTCATCCGCTGGGCGGGCGACACGCCCGTCGTGGCGCTGCTGGACCTGCACGTCTATGCCGTCCCCGGGGGCCTGGTGCTGGGCCTGGCGGGGGGGCTGGCGGTGGGGATCCCGGCGGCGATGGCGATCGTGGGGGTGCGGCGGTCGCTGGTGGCGGCCGTGGACAAGCACGCCGCCCTGCAGAAGCTCTCCCTCCACCCCGCGGTGCGGGTGCTCATTCGCGTGCTGTTCGGCAAGGCGAAGCAGACGCTCGCCGAGACCCTCGCCGCCCATCCGCCCATCGTGCGCAAGGGCGGGGTGATCGTCGCGGCCGTGCTGGGGCTGCTGGTGGTGGGGGGGGCGGTGGCGGCGGTGGATCACGTGCTCCCGTCGCGCCTGGCGGGTTTGCTCGGGGCCGCCAACGGGGCGCAGGTGGATCTGGCGCGGGCGGACCTGTCGCTTCTGGGCGGGCGGCTGCGGCTGGACGGGCTGCAGGTGACCGACCGGAGCAAGCCCACGCACAACGTCCTGTCGGCCGACCGGCTGGAGGCGACGATCAGCGTGCTGGACCTCCTCGCCAAGCGCGTGGTCCTGGACCGCGTGGAGGTGACGGGGGCGCGGAGCGATTCGGTCCGCGAGGTCCCCGGGGCCGTCTACCCTCGCGAGGCCCAGGCGGATGACGGGTCGGACGAGGGCGTGGTCCTGACGGACTACTTCGAGGACATCGAGACGTACCGCAAGTACGAGGAGTACCTGCGGCAGTTGCGGGACTACCTCCGCAAGCAGGAGCGCAAGAGCACCCCTCGCACCCCCGACGACCTCCGCCGCGACGCCGAGGCCCGCGGGTACCTGGCGCTGTCGGCGAGGGAGGTGTTGACGCGGCACCCGGCGGTGGTGATCCGCGAGCTGGTGATCGATCGCATCACGCTCGCGGGTTCGGACGTGAGCTACCGGCTGGAGGGGCGGCAGATCTCGACGGATCCGTCGCGGAACCCGGAGGTGATGTCGCTGCTGTGGGGCGACGTGCCCGCGGAGGGTGCGGCGGAGGTGGGGGGGCGGCGGAAGCTTCGCGTGGGCCTGGACCCGGCGGCGGGGGGGCAGTACCAGGTGGAGTTGCGGCTGGCGGACGTGCCCGTGGAGGGCCTCAGCCGCCGCGTGCCCGTGCAGGTGGAGCGTGGGAAGGCGGTCATCTCCGCCCAGGGGGTCGTGTCGGCCGCCGCGATGGCCGTGCAGATGGTGATCGACGTCACGGACCTGGAGTCGAGCGCCCAGCCCGGGCAGTCCGTGCTGGGCCTGTCGGCCGAGACGAGCGCGACGGTCTTCCGGGAGCTTCGCCAGTTGCGGCTGGTGGGGTCGCTGCTGGGCCCGATCGACCGGCCCCGGCTGCAGTTGGATGAGCGGGCGACGCTGGAGTACCTCAAGGCGGCGCTGGGGGGGGCGGCGAAGGCGGAGTTGCTGTCGCGGATTGACGAGCGGCTGGGGGCGCTGGCGCCGGGGCTGCCGATCCGCTCGCCCGAGGAGTTCCTTCGGGCCCCCACGTCGCTGCCGACCTCCCTGCCCGCCGGGCTGCCCAACCTGCTGGCCCCCCCGCCCGCCGAGGGCGAGCCCAAGGACAGCCCCGCCCGCAGGCTCCTGGACGGCCTGCGGAAGTAGCCGCCGCAGGGCGCGCAAGCAGGTAGGGCGTGCAAGCGTCGGAGCGAAGCGGAGACGCTTGCGCGCGGGAAGGGCGTGTCGTTGTTCCACACATCTCGGCAAGCACACTCCCCGCGTGATGGTTTCACGATGCAGGCAAGCTCTCGCTCTCCCGCCCCCGTCGGACACGCGCCCCCGTCGGGCTTGTCCCGGCGGAGCGAAGGCCTATAAGCTACCAGCGGGCCCGCCCCCTCTCTTGCTTCTTCTTGCCCCCGTCGGGCTCGCCCCGGCGGAGCGAAGGCTTGTAAGCTACCGGCAGGCCATCTCCCCTCGGCGGGCCGGAA
>JAWLCQ010000314.1:0-3841 GCA_041687095.1 Phycisphaerae bacterium
AGCCCCGGGAGGGGCGCTTGAGGGGTAGGTCCCTCACACACCCTCAAGCGCCCCTCCCGGGGGTTGAGATCCCACACAACCGCTACCCAGCACTGAAGTGCTGGGCTATTGTCAAGCCGTCCCTGCCGGGACTCCCGGAGACGCGTCCCTGCCGGGACGCACGAAACTTCCCGCAGGGGCTCCCGAAGCTCCCGGGGCTCTCTGTTCGGGACGCACGCCCCTTGTCGGCGGCTTGGCCTTCCGGCCTTGCGGGAAAAGGGGACAGGCACCTGCGCGGCGAACGGCGGCCGCTTCGGAGCCAGTCCCCTTTTCCCGTGTGTGGGGCGAGGGCGTCTTTACGTTTCGCCTTCCGGTCCAAAGCTACGAAGGGCTCCCGGACGGGGCCGGATCCAGGGCCTCCATCATCTTCCTGCGTTCCTCTTCGGAGAGTTGGCCGTCCTTGTCGGTATCGTAGGTATCGCGGAGCTTGTTCCAGTAGTCCCGCATCTCGTCGCGCGACACCTCGCCATCGCCGTCAGCGTCCATGCGCTTGCGGTGCTCCTCGAACATGCGGCGCATGTGCTCGTTGCGGGCGTTGCGCTCCTGCTCGTTGAGCTGGCCGTCGTTGTCGGCGTCCCAGCGTTCGAGGCTGCGTTTCTCCCACGCGTCGCGGTCGCGGCGGAAGCTGGCGCGCATGGCCGCCCGCTCCTCCTCGGAGATCTGGCCATCGCCGTCGGTATCCCACCGCTGGAGGAACTGGCGGTTGCGCTCCTCGCGGGCCTTCTGCCAGCGCTCGCGGGCGGCGTCGCGGGCGGCGGTTTCGTCGGCGTCGAGCTGTCCGTCCTGGTTGGTGTCGTAGCGGCGGAGTTCCATCTGGCGGCGGCGCTCGGCGAAGTCGGCCTCCATGGCCTTGCGCTCGTCCTCGCTGAGTTGCCCGTCCCCGTCCTTATCGTACTGTCGCCGCATCTCCTCAAAGCCGCCGCGCCCCTCGCGGCCTTCGCGCCCCTCGCGGCGCCCGCGGCCCTCGGCGCCGCGCTCCCCGTCGGGGCGTCCCTGCCCATCGCGGGAACCGTAGGTCCCTCCCTCCCGCCGGCCGGAACCTTCCCCGTCCCTTCGCCCCTCGCCCTCGCGGGCGGGCCGCGTCGTGGGGGCCGGGTCGCGCGGGATGTTCCCCGCCGCCAGCGCCTTGCCCGCCTCCGTCCGCTCCGCCTCGTTGAGCTGGCCCGTGCGGTCGGCGTCGTAGGCGGCGAGGACGCGGCGGCGGAGGTCCTGGCGGTACGCGTCGGCCTCCAGCCAATCGATCCGCCCGTTGCGGTCCTTGTCGAACGCCGCCATCGCCCCCCACGTCTCGAAGGAGCGGACGAAGGGATCGGCGTGGGCGCGGTTGGCCTCGAACTCCTTGGCGTCGAGTTCCCCATCCACCCCGGCGGCCGTGAAGAACCGCCCGCGCTCCACGCCCGGGTTGTACGGATCGACCGCGTCCTGGCAGAGGCGGGCGGGGTCGGCGTCGGCGAGGGCGGGGACCGCGATGGCGAGAATGGTCATCAGCAGAAGGAACCGAACGTTCATGGCACACCCTTTCCAGATCGGATTGGCGGGGGTCCTCGGGGGCCGAAGGGGCGCAGGAAGCGAAACCCGCACAGCCGACGGGACCTCGTGGCGCGTCAGTCTACACTAGCAAGAAACGCGGGGTGGGGACAGGCATTTCACCGTTGTGCGTTTTTCGAACCGGGACGACTCCCGAGCGGCCCCGGAGCCATAGAATCCCCTGCGGAGCCGGGTGCCGTGGGTTGCGAAGCGCAGCGCAGCAACCACGTTTCGCTCCATCCGTGCCCGTCGCGAACGGGCGGCCCGCACGGCTGTGAGAAGCGCAGCCGTGGCACCCGGCGGGGACCGTCCGCGGGAAGGAGATGCGGCCATGGCGGGTTCGGAGAACGTTCCCGGGCTGGAGGACCTGATGCGGTTCCCGCTCCTCGACGCCCTGTTCGGCCGGCGGGCGCGGCGGTTCCCGGTGGGGGCGACGATCCCCGACGGGGTGCTCGCGTACGCGTCGCAGGAGGCCCCGATGCCCCTGTCGGAACTCGAGCGGATGGTCGTGCTGACGGCGTGCGGGGGCAACACGGGATGGCTGAACCTCATCATCCGCAACGAGCACTACGCCCCGCACCTGTCGAACTACGCCGGATCGGCCGGGGGGCGGACGTTTCCGTCGGCGGCGGGGTTCGAGACGAGCGAGGTGTTCTTCACCGATGACGACGGCGTGTACGTGCTGCAGACGCGGGACGCCCCCAAGCTGGTGGAGCGGAGCGGGGAGGGGAGGCTGGACGTGGAGGCCATGCTGGACGCGCACCGCGGGCGGATCCGCCGGATCGCGGAGGGGAGGCTCGCCCTGCCCGCACGCCCGCCGCACTTCGAGGGGCACAACACCTGGTGCGCCAACGCCCCGGGGTCCCTGCTGGTCATCCCCGTGGTGGACCTGGCACAGCATGCGCTGGCGGGGCTGTGCTACCTGGTCCAGAACGGGTTCGGCCTGCACGACGACGTGAACCGCTGCCCCATCCCCGGGCTGGCGGAGTACGGCGACCTCATCGACCTCGACAACCCCTGGCCGCTGAGCTTCTTCGACCAGGTGTCCCAGAACGAGGCCACGGTCGAGATCGGCTGCTCCTGCTACGCGGGGATGCTCGCGCTGCAGGCGATGGGGCTGGGGGGGTGGATGTTCAACGGGCTCAACCCCTTGTCCGTCCTGGGGGCCGGGGGCGAGCCCGAGGCCCGCGGCCTGGGGTTCCGGTACGACACCGACGACCGCTGGGCCGTCCCGAACCCCACGGGCCTCGCGGGCGTGTTCGAGGCGTTCTGCCCTCCGCATTACGGCACGATGCGGGAGGCGGTGGAGGCGTTGATGGAGCGGAAGTACGGCCCCGGGGGGCCGTACCACCCCGACACCCCAGGCCCATACCGCGACACGCCCGCCGTCCGCGCCGCCGCCGCCCCGCTCTCCGAACGGGCACGCGACTGCGTGACCACCCTGGCCGATTACATCCTCGATCGGTTCGGCAAGTTTCCCGCCACCGTGCCCTCCGTGCACGCGTTCATGTACCTCCAGGCCCACCACCTGGACCTGGGGTTCTACGATCGCTTCTACGCCCGCGACGCCTACCTGCCCGCGCACGCGGCGCACATGGGACGCTGGCACGAAGGGGAGGGGCGCAAAGAGGCCCCGTGAACCCGTTTTTGCACGCCCAGGCACATAGAATTGCAGTACGTAACGATTCCGTACTCGGGGAACCAGGGATGCCGGTCCGACCCGGCCAGAAGGAGTCCGCCATGGAAATGCCGCCCATCGCACGCTGTGACGTGACTGACTGCTCCTACAACCAGCAGCGCCGCTGCCACGCCGCGGCCATCACCGTGGGCGACACCACGCACCCGCGGTGCGACACGTTCGTCCAATCCGACGAACGCGGCGGGGACGAGGACACCAACGGGCGCGTCGGGGCGTGCAAGGTCACCTCCTGCATCTACAACCAGCGCCTCGAGTGCGCCGCCCAGACCATCGCCGTCGGCCGCAAGGAGAGCGAGGTCGACTGCCTCACCTTCGAACCGCGCTGACCGCCGACGCACGCGCTTGGGGCGTCCTGTGCGCTCGGGGCGCTGCCCACCGCGTTGACCACCGACTCCGTCGCCCGCGCCCGCTTCCTGCGCCGGGGGTCTCCTGACCCCCGGCGTTCCGGGAGGGGCGAGGGGCGCCTCCGCGCCAGCGCCGTTGGAGCGCCCCCATCGCGGCGGCGGCCGCCGCGACCGATGCGCCGCCATAACGCTATCGCGGAAGCGTTCGTGGGCCGTCCCGGACGTTGGGGGT
>JAWLCQ010000315.1:0-3808 GCA_041687095.1 Phycisphaerae bacterium
GCCCCCCCCCCCCCCCCCCCCCCCGGGCGGGGGGGGCGGCCCATGGCCCCCCCGCCCCCCCCCCGGATCCTTTGCCTATCCCCGCCGGCGGCGGAGCAGCGCCACTCCGCCCATCGCCAGCAGGCCCAGCGTCGCGGGCTCCGGGGCGGGGGTCACCGGCGCCGGGCCGTGCATCCACGTCGTGAAGTCCCACGACCCGTACGACCACCCGTCCCACGCCCCGTCGTACAGCACCCGGTCGAACGCGCCCACCCACGGGTCAGCCCAGTTGCGGCCGTCGTCGCTGGCGTAGTAGCCCCAGCCTTCTCCCGCCCGCTCCTCGGCGGAACCGTAGTTGAAGTCGTTCACCAGATACCCCATGCCGGGGTAGTAGTCCGCGTTGGGGTCCAGGGGCCCCGCGGCCTCCAGGGCCAGCAACGCGTCATACCCCGTCGCCGTCCCGTCCCAGCGGAACCCGAAGGCGAAGTTCTGGCCCTCGTTGAAGTCCACGACCACGACGGCGGCGTTCGCTCCGGAACCCGCCCAGTACTCGATGTTCACCTTGCGGCCGTCGAACACCGTCACGTCGGCCATCGCGGCCGACACCGTCACCAGCACCATCAGCGCTCCTGCGCAGGCATACGTTCTCATTGTCGCTCTCCCTCACGTGGGGCGGCGGGGCCGCCCCGAGCTCTCTTCGGAAGCGGGGATCCCCGGAACACCCGGCGATCCCGACAGCGAAACCACGGCCGCGAGGCCGCGGCTCTGATGCGTCGCGGTCCTCCTTTCGCTTCGTTCGGAGCCCACTGTGGGGGCGGCGGCGTGTGCGGGCGGGACAGCACGCTGCCGACGGTCCGGTTGCGGGGGGATTGGATGAGGGGCGGGAGACGCGGCGGACAACGCCAAAGGCGGGATCGGGCACCACCACGTCGCGAGCGGCCCATGCAAAAACCCCGGTCCTCGCAGTGCAAGGGCACGGGGTTCCAGAGAGCAGCTCCAGAATCCCGGTACGCCATGACCCGCGAGGGCAACCGAGTCGGTCACAGGCAGGTCTTCTGGCTTCCGGGTCATCCTCCCGCCGCGCCTTCCCGTCACGACTCCACGTCGGGGCAGTGGCCTTTGCGGCGGTCGTCACCGGTTACAGCGGCGCGTCCGCGGCCGATTCTCACGGCCTTCCCTATTCGTCCCGGCTGCGGCCGGGACACCTGTAACGCCCGGAACACTAGCACGCCCCCCCATCCCCGTCAAGAAGGGAAACAAAAAAGATGAGGGGCACGCGTAGACGGTTGAGCCTGAGCACAGCCGCCTCTATTCATCCACCCGTCCCCCCTCGCCGCTATGGGCATCGGGGCCAAGCTCCACCACAGAACCCGGCTTCAGGCCGGTTATGTCCAGGGGTACGAATGGCTCTGTCCAATACCGCGGAAAGCGAAGCCCATGGACATCAACCAGATTGCCGTCAAGGGTAAAGGTGAACTCGCAGCGCATTCCGCGTTTCAGACTGGACTCCAACTCCTCGTTCTGACAGAACCTGACCGAGAACCGCCGAATCCCCGGCCGCCCGGGCAAGTCTCCAGACACCGTCTTCCAGTATGTGAACACCGGGAAGTACACCGACTCTGATCGCCCCCATGGGGCCTTTACTCGCAGGAGCGTCGCTTCAATCGTCGCGCATTCGATGGGGCGCGCATCCAGCGGAATGCTCTCCCTCCTGAAGTAGTCGAACTCCACTTGCTGTGGCCACAGCGTCTGGGAGGCGCGATCCTTTCCTGACACCCAGCCACCGCAGCACCCGCCCAACGAGGCTCCTGCAAGAGAAGCCAAGACAACGACAGTTGCAGGGCTCACCACTCTCATCAAGATGCGACGTCTACTCATCCCACGTTTCCCCAATCTGCGGACACCAGAATCGGCGGACACCATGATGCTTTCCGATGCGAGTGTACGCGCGCGGCGGCGAATCGGCAATGGACGTCGGAGCGTGGCCATGGGCATCTGCGTATCCTCAGCCCCAGAGGGGCGCGGGAGAGTAGCCGGGGGCGAAGCGCAGCGGAGCCCCCGGTAGAGGGCCGGGTGCCCCGGTAGAGGGCCGGGTGCCCCGGTAGAGGGCCGGGTGCCCCGGTAGAGGGCCGGGTGCCGTGGTTTGCGCAGCGAAACGTAGCAACCACGTTTCGCGGAACCCGCGGGCGACGAGCCGTAGGGCGTGCAGAGGGCGCAGCGCAGCGGAGTCCTCTGCACGCGGGATGCGGCGTCCCGCGCGCAGGCGGCTACGCTTTGCTCCGCCGCCTGCACGCCCTACCTCCTACACCCGCACCTTCGCCCATCCGCCGTGGAGGAACCGGCCGGTGAAGATCAGCCCGCGGGCGACGAGTTCCGCGCAGAGGCCCAGCCACACGCCGTTCAGCCCCCACCCCAGGGACACGCCCAGAAGGTACGCCAGCGGCAGGCGGACGAGGTACGTCGACGCCGCCGTCATCAGCAGCGGGGTACGCGTGTCCCCCGCCCCGCGCATGCCCTGCCCAAGCACCATCGCCGAGGCGAAGAACACCTGCACGAACCCGCAGATCCGCAGCGGAGTCGGGGCGTGCACCAGCAGCACCGCCTGGTCGGTGACGATGCGGACCAGGGCCTCGGGGAACAGGATGAACGCCAGGCCCACCACGCCCATGATGCCCGCCCCGACCGCCCAGCACGCCCCCACCGCCCGCCGGGCGCCGATGACGCTGCCCGCCCCCAGGTGCTGCCCCGCCAACGTCGCCGCCGCGATGCCCAGGGCGTAGCCCGGCATGTAGCTCAGGGCCTCGATGCGGATCACGATCAGGTGCGCCCCCCACGCCCAGTCCGTCCCCAGCATCCCGACGATGCGGAGCAGCGCGAAGTTCGCCAGCCACATCGCCAGCAGGCTCTCGACCATGTTGGGCAGGGCGATGCGGAGGATCTTCCAGATCCGCCGCGCACGCGGCCGCAGGAACCGAACCCGAAGCTGCAGCACGCCCAGCCGCGCCAGCAGCACGATCAGGATGAGCGTCGCCCCCACGCCCCACGCGACGGCCGTGCCGATGGCGATGCCCTGGATCCCGTATCCCCCGAAGGGCGCTGGGCCCATCACCAGCAGCCAGCTCAGGACGGCGTTGACGAGGTTGACGAGAATCAGGATGAGGAACGGAGTGCGGGTGTCGCCCGCCCCGCGCAGGCACGCCGAGCCGACGAACAGCATCGCCCCCAGCGGGGCGGTCAGCGTGATGATCCGCAGGTAGGACACGCAGGCGGAAAGGCTGTCGGGCGGCAGCTTGGCGAAGGCGGCGATCTGCGGGGCGAATACGAACACCAGCAGACCGATGAGCCCCCCGGCGAGGGGGGCGAGGAACATCGACTGGCCGAGGATCGCCTCGGCGGCCCTGTGCCTCCGCCCACCGATCATCCGCGCGATCACCGCCGTCGAACCGATCCCCACCGCCGAATGCACCAGCCCGATCAGCCACCCCACGTACGCCGCGACCCCAATGGCGTTGACCGCCGCCACGCTCTGCCGCCCCGCCAGGGCGGTGTCGACGAACCCGACGAGGAAGCTCAGCAACTGCTCCATGAGCGGCCAGACGGCGAGCACGGCGACCTGGCGCCACAGCGGCAACTCCACGAGGTGCCTGCGGACCGGGGTCAGCGGCTCGACGCGCGCCATCCCCGCCCGCGGCCCCGCCGACAGCTCGTCACCCTCGATTCGGATTCCTTTCTGTGACACCAAGAGACCCTATCCCTGCCTCGCAGGAAAGCAAGTGACACGGGTGCCACGGCTGCGCCGTTTGCAGCCGTGCTGCCGGGAGGGACACGG
>JAWLCQ010000316.1:0-3804 GCA_041687095.1 Phycisphaerae bacterium
CGACGGGCTGATCTACCGCGGCAAGCGGCTGGTGAACTGGGACCCCGCCACCCAGACCGTCCTCGCCGACGACGAGGTCGAGCACGAGACCGTCCAGGGCAGCTTCTGGTATCTGCAGTATCCGCTGGTGGGCGATCCCGTGGAGATCAATGGGCAACGCGTGGATCATGTCACCGTCGCGACCACGCGCCCCGAGACGATGCTGGGCGATACCGCCGTCGCCATGAACCCCGCCGATCCGCGGGCGAAGGCGCTGGCCGATCGCAAGGTGCGCCTGCCCATTGTCGGGCGCGAGATCCCCATCATCGCCGACGACCACGTCGTGCTGCCCAACCCCGAGAGCGAGGACGAGAAGGCCCGCTTCTCGACGGGCTTCCTCAAGGTCACGCCCGCGCATGATCCCAACGACTACGAGATCGGGCAGCGGCATGGGCTTCCGAGGATCAACGTGATGGCGCCGGACGGCACCATCAGCGAGAAGTACGGTTGGTTGGACTGGGACCAGGTCGGGAAGGACAACCCGGATCTCCAGGCGCTGCTCGGCAAGGACCGCTTCGAGGCCCGGGCATGGATTGAGGAGTTCTTCCGCCAGGAGAAGCTCCTGGAGGACGTGAGGCCCTACACGCACGAGGTCGGCCACAGCTACCGCAGCCACGTGCCCATCGAACCGTACCTGTCCGACCAGTGGTACATCGCCGTGAAACGGCCGATTGCGGATTGCGGAGTGCCGCTTGCCGAGTGGGTTTCCGAGCACCCCGATCTGGTCGAGGAGAAGGACGGCGTGACGGTCCTCCAGGGCACGGACGTGCCGGTGAACTCGCTGGCGGGGCTGGCGCTCGCCCCCCTGCTGGACGGACGGCTGGAGTTCACGCCCGACCGCTACGCGAAGAACTACCAGGCGTGGCTGGAGAACCTCCGCGACTGGCCCATCTCCCGCCAGCTCTGGTGGGGCCACCGGATCCCCGTGTGGACTTTCGTGCATTTTCACGCACGTAACGTGTCCGCGGGGAGCACGGACAGGGACGCTTGGCATGCCGCTTCCGAGGGTGAACGAAGACTGCGTGAGTATATGGAAGCATGCAATCTAGGCGAGCAGTTCGTTGCACGTATCGCCGACGATCTAATCGACGGGCATGTCCCAATCTTCGTCTGCTCCCGTAGTCAAGACGCCGACCTTGCTCTTGATCTCCTGACGCAGATCATGGATCAGAGGGCCACTAGCGATCTGTCCAGAGAGGGTCTGCAGGCGTACAACGAACAACAGCACCAACTTGAGGGGCGGTTTGGCATCGGAGCGAAGAATGCAGCAGTCTCGCTCAGAACTGGGCTTCGTCTGGTGCGAAGAGATCCTGACGTCCTCGACACCTGGTTCTCCAGCGCCCTGTGGCCGTTCAGCACGCTCGGCTGGCCCACGCCCACGCCCGAGCTGCAGCGCTACTACCCGGGCGACGTGCTGTGCACCGCCCGCGAGATCATCACGCTGTGGGTCTCCCGCATGGTCATGATGGGCCAGTACTGCTGCGGGGACATCCCCTTCTCCGACGTGTTCATCCACGCGATGATCCAGGACGGGGAGGGCCGCAAGATGTCCAAGAGCCTCGGCAACGGGATCGACCCGCTGGACATCATCGACTCCCACGGCGCCGACGCCATGCGGTTCACCCTCGTGAGCATGACCACGCAGACGCAGGACGTCCGCATGCCCGTCGAGGCCATGAACCTCCCCGACGGGCGGACGGTGAACTCCAGCCCGAAGTTCGACATCGGGCGGAACTTCTGCAACAAGCTGTGGAACGCGTCGCGCTTCGCGATGATGAACCTCGAGGGCTGCCCCCCCTGGAGCGACATCCGCCCCCGCGAGGCCCTCGCGGACCGCTGGATCCTCTCCCGCCTCAACACCACCGTCCGCGACGTCACGCGGGCGCTGGAGGAGTTCCGCTTCAACGAGGTCGCCGACCTCCTCTACCACTTCACGTGGGACGACTTCTGCGACTGGTACCTCGAGGTCGCCAAGGTCCGCATCCGCGCGGGCGAGAGCGGCCCCCGGGCCATCGTCGCCCACGTGCTCGACCTCATCCTCCGCATGCTGCACCCCGTCGCCCCGTTCATCACCGAGGCCATCTGGGAAAAGCTCAACGCCACCGCCCGCCTCCGCGGGCCCGGGGGGCAGGCGGCCTCCCCGCTGCTCGTCCGCGCGGAGTGGCCCCGCTGCGACGCGGCCGCCATCGACCCCGCCGCCGAGGAGAGCTTCGGGGCCCTGCAGGACCTCATCCGCCAGGTCCGCAACGTGCGGACGCAGCACACCATCGCCCCGAGCAAGGCCCTCGACGCGATCATCGTCGCCGCCCCCGGGCCCGCCGCGGAACTCATCGACCGCAACCTCGAACTCCTCCGCGCCCTGGCGACGCTGGGCGAGGTGACGCTCTCCCGCGAACCGGTGAACGCCCCGCCCGACGCGGCGGCGGTGGCGGGGCGCGGCATGAAGCTGTACCTCCTCGGCGCCGTCGACCGCGCCGCCGAAACCGCCCGCCTCACCAAGCAGCGGGACAAGCTGCTGGGCGGGATCCAGGGCGTCGAGGCCAAGCTGGCCAACGAGAAGTTCCTCGCCAAGGCCCCCGAGAACGTCGTCGCCACCGAGCGCGAACGCCTCGCGAGCATGCGGGCGGAACTCGCCGACGTCGAGAAACTCCTGGGCGAGCCGGGGACGTAGCGAACCGCCGCCCCGCACCCGGCGCGACGCGATGAAGAGGTTGCGGACCCCCAGGCAATGCGAGGGGGCGGGGCTCGACGAACTTCAGCTCCGTGCGCTACAATACCCGTGACCGTTCACGCTTCCCAGGCACGAGCAAGAGTCCGAAGAAACAGCCGGAGAGAGCGGGATTACACAGATTTCAAGATTGCGCAGATGAGCCGGAAGAGCCCATGTTCTTCTCTTCAATCTGTGCAATCTTCCAATCTGCGTAATCCCCTTCTTCGGGGCTGCTTCTTCCCCTGTTCACGCCTTCGCTGCTGTTTGCGAAGGCGTGAACGGATACCAAGATCCAACGACCCGAACGGAAAGACGGTGCATCGTGGAAGACCTGGTACGCATGGAACTGGCGCGGGTGCTCATCACCGAGTTCTCGGGGGAGCAGTACATCTTCCTGCGCGAGGTCGGCGGGGAGCGGACGTTCCCCATCGTCATCGGGATCAACGAGGCCCTCGCCATCGACCGGCGGCTCAAGGGGATCGAGACCGAACGGCCGATGACGCACGAACTGCTGGCCAACGTGATCGAGGCCCTCGGGGCGACGATCGACCGCATCCACATCCACGACCTCCGCCAGTCGACGTTCATCGCGACGATCTACCTCGTCCGCGACGGGGAGGAGATCGAGATCGACTCCCGCCCCTCCGACGCCATCGCCCTCGGGGTCGCCTTCGAGACCCCCGTCTACGTCGGGGAGTCCGTCCTCCGCAACGTCCTCGACGACTCCCCCGAGCACCGCCGCCGCCTGCTCACCGAGCACCACAAGGCCCTGGGGGCCGGCATCCTCGAACTCCAGGAACGCCTCGACGACGAACAGTTCACCGCCCGCGCCCCCGAGGAGATGATCGACAAGCTCCGCGACCGCCTCGACCAGATGAAGGCCGAGTACGACGCCATCCAGCGCGTCCTGGACATGCTGGGGTAACGCGCGGGCTGCGCCCGCGATTGCGGATTGCGGATTGCGGATTGCGGATTGCGGATTGCGGATATGACTGACGCAATGTGGGGGTGCCACGGCTGCGCTGTCTGCAGCCGTGTCCTCTCTGGCAGCACGG
>JAWLCQ010000317.1:0-3786 GCA_041687095.1 Phycisphaerae bacterium
GGACGTTGGGGGTCAGGAGACCCCCAACGCAGGAGACTGGGGCGCTTCGGATTTCGGACTTCGTGCTTCGGATTTCCCGCAGGGGCTACCCCGCCCGCACCCGCAGGGTCTCCCGCGCTTGGCGGCAGATGCGCTTCACCGCGTCGGCGATGGCGTCCACCTCGGCGTCGGTCACGGTTCGTACGTCCAGCAGGACGCGCTCGCTCTCGACGCGGGGGAAGACGCAGGCGTCGTCCATCCGCAGCGCCTTCGCCAACGCCCCCGCCTTGCCCTCGCGGGGCGTGAGGGCGACGGCGAACCCGGGCAGGGCCTCCATCGGCAGCGACCCGCTGCCCAGGTAGCCCGCCGACTCCACCACCTCGGCCGCCGCGCAGGGCACGTCGGTGAGCAGGTTCGCCAGGCGATCCGCCCGCTCGCGCAACTGCCCGGGCGTCTGGGCGAGCATGCGGTACAGCGGGTGCGTTTCGCTCAGGCGGTCGGGGTCGCGGAACAGGTGCAGCGTCCGCTCCAGGAGCATGAGGCACGTCTTGTCCGCCCGCAGTGCGCGGGCGAGCGGGTGCTTGCGGATCCGCCGGATGCACTCGCGCTTGCCCACGATGATCCCGCCCTGCGAAGCGCCGATCAGCTTGTCGGCCGAGAACAGCACCACGTCCGCGCCCGCCTCGACACTCTCTCGTACGGTGGGCTCGTGCGGAAGGTTCCACCGCTCCAGGCCCACGAGGGCCCCGGCCCCGAGGTCGTCGATGGCGAGGACCCCGCGGGCGTGGGCGATCTCCGCCAGTTCCCCGATGGGCACCTCGCTGGTGAAGCCCTGCACGCGGAAGTTGCTGGGATGCGCCCGGAACAGCACGCCCGTCCGCTCGGTGATCGCCTGCTCATAGTCCTTGCGGTGCGTGCGGTTGGTCGTGCCCACCTCGACCATCATCGCCCCGGACTGGGCCATGACGTCCGGCAGGCGGAACGCCCCGCCGATCTCGATGAGCTGCCCGCGGGAGACCACCGCCTCCCGCCCCCCCGCCAGGGCGGCGAGCACCAGCAGCGTGGCCCCGGCGTTGTTGTTGACGACGGTCGCCGCCTCCGCCCCCGTGAGTTCCGCCAGGATGTACTCGATGCGGTTGTGCCTCTCGGACCGCTCGCCCGTCTCGCGGTCGATGGCGAGGGTGACGTAGCCCTTGAACCCCTCGATGCACGAGTCCACCACGCTCCCGGGATACACCGCCCGCCCGAGCCCCGTATGCAGAATGATGCCCGTGGCGTTGATGGCCGGGCGGATGTGCGGGGTCGTCCGCTCGCGGAGGCGCTCGGCGGCGAGTTGGAGCACGTGCTCCTCCCCGACGTGCTGCGCACCGCACCGCCCGGCCTCGTCGGAGAGGATCTGGCGGCGGAGTTCGTCCTCCGCCTCGCGGAGGCAGTCGGTGACCAGCGTCCGCGGGTGCACGTCGCACCACGCGCGGACGGCGGGCGTCTCCAGCAGCGACTGGATGGAGGGCAGCTTGCGGAGCAGTTCGTTCTTGATCGATTGCATTGTGAACACCCTTGCCGAAGTCCCCCCAGTGTACCACGCCCGAGGGGCGGGGAGTAAGGGCGGAGGTCCGCCCCCCTATGGGGCGTAGCCGGGAAATGACGGGGCGCTGCGCGGGGCCGGATCGGTCGCCCGCCGCAACGCCCCCACCTGTCCAAATCCGAAATCCGAAGCACGAAACCCGAAACAAACTCAAAACCCAAAACCCGAAATCCAAAACCGCAAGTCCGAGATCCGTAACCGTCCGCGGGACGGCCTGCGGTTCCCGGGACGGGGCGAACGGGGTGCCGCCCTGTGGACGGTGGCCGAAATCCGACACGCTGCGCACCATGTGTGCTTCGGGGTCGCAAGGGGTCTTGCGGACCGAGGGACCGTTTGGGATTTCAGATTTCGTGCTTCGAATTTGTTTCGAGTTTCGGATTTCGGGTTTCGGATTTCAGATTTGGGGTGCATCCCGCGGAGGCGAGGACTCGCCGGACTCCCACCGAGAAATGCCCCCCTGTCACGCCGTCAACCCGTGCCGGCGGAGGAGGGCCTCGTCGCGGAGCAGTTCCTCCGTCGGGGCGTCGGCGACGAGGCGGCCGTGGTCGAGGACGATCGCGCGGGGGCACAGCTCGCGGACCATGTCCAGATCGTGCGTCGCCAGCAGCATCGCCTCGTCGCGCGAGGCGAGCAGGTCGATCACGCGGCGGCGGGAGCGGGCGTCGAGGTTCGCGCCCGGTTCGTCCAAAAGCAGGAGCTTCACCTGCATCGCCAGGATCGTCGCCAACGCCGCGTCCCGCTTCTGCCCCCCCGACATGTGGTGGGCGCTGCGGGACTCGAGCCCCGCGAGCCCCACGGCCGCGATGGCCGCCCGCGCCTGCGCCTCGGCGGCCTCGGGCGCGAGGCCCGCGTTCAGCGGGCCGAAGGCCACGTCCTCCAGCAGCGTAGGCATGAAGAGCTGGTCGTCGGGGTTCTGGAACGCCAGGCCGCACCGCGCGCGGACGTCGTCGGTGGTGCGGCGGGAGAGGGCGATCCCGTCGATGACGATCCGCCCCCGCGCGGGCACGCCGCGCAGCAGGCTCAGCAGCAGCGAAGTCTTGCCCGCCCCGTTGGGCCCCAGCAGCCCCACCCGCTGCCCGCGGGGAATCGCCAGCGACAGGCCCCCCACCGCCTCCACGCCGTCGTCGTACGTCACGTGCAGGTCCTGGACCTCGAGGATGTTCCCGGTGTCGGTCATGCGATCAGGGCAGGATACACGAAACGGCAGAACAGGAGGTAGGCCGCGAACGCGGCGAGGAAGATCCCGTCGGCCGATCCGAAGCGGAGGCGGTCGAGGCTGTGCGGCTCCCCGCGGTAGCCGCGGCACGCCATGGCCGTCTGGATCCGCTCCGACCGCTCCAGCGTGCGGACGAAGAGCGACCCGATGATCCCCCCGACGGCGGAGAGGCGGCGGGACGGTCCGGCGCGGTGGGCTCCGCGGAAGTCCCGCCCCCGGCGGATCCGCATCGCCTCGTCCAGCAGGACGAACAGGTAGCGATAGAGGAACCCCAACTGCATCACGAGCAGGCGGGGGAGGCGGAGGCGGCGAAGGGCCTCCAGGAGCGAGGGGAACGGCGTGCTCGCCGTCAGCCCCGTCAACGCCAGCACCCCCAGGGCGAACCGCGCCGCAATCCCCCCCGCCGCGACCCAGCCGGCGGCGATCTCGAACCGCCACGGCCCCAGCACGACGCCCACCGGGACGCGGTCGTATACGGGGCTGAGAATCGCGAGCATCGCGATGAAGGGCGAGAGGATCACCACCCGCCGCATCGCGAACGCCATCGGCACGTGCGCGAACCACAGCAGCCCCAGCGGAGCGACGGCCAGGGGGACGAGGACGGCCAGCGCGTAACGATCGAAGCTCACCAGCACCGCCGTGTAGGCGAGGACCGCGATCAGCTTCGCCCGCGCGTCCAGCCGGTGGACGGGCGAGTCCTGGTGCGAGAAACGATCTATGTGGCTGTGGTGCATGGGGGAGGCGCCCGGGACCCGGCCCGGCCCCGCGGGGTCAGGGGGTGGCGGGGGGTCTTCTTCGCAGGAGGCTCGCGACGGCGTAGAGGATTGCGAGGGTCAGGGCGGTCCCGATGAGGCCCGCGAGGGAGCCCCAGCCGTCCACGGCCGGCCAACTGGCGGCGGTTTGGGGTTCGGCGGCTTCGGTCTCGGCGGGGGCGGGCGCCTCCGGAGCCGTGCCGCCGAGGGGCGCCGAGCGGCGGGTGTAGTCGGGCAGGGGCGAGAAGCGGCCC
>JAWLCQ010000318.1:0-3717 GCA_041687095.1 Phycisphaerae bacterium
GTGCACTCCCGTGCGGGGTGGCCGTGCTCCTGTTGCTGCTGACTGCCGCAGTAGGCAACGCAGCCCCCTTGCTTCCAACGATTTACGGCCCCGAGATCTCCTTCGCCTCCTCGATGCGCTACAGCACGCAGGGGGCCGCGCCGGATCTCCTGACGACCCAGGACGCGCAGGGGAACGAACTGGCGAGCTTCATGGAAGCCACCACGTTCCGCCCCACGTGGCCCACCTTCGACCCCGCCGACCCCGCCACCTACCCCCAGCCCCTGTGGTGGTCCAACGGGATGTTCAACCTCTACGGCGCCGACGTCCGCCTCGCCGTCACCTTCACCGGGGCCGATGACGCCGCCGATCCCGAGTTCCCCACCATGTCCCTCACTGGCACTGGGGCGGGGGCCTCCGTCGGACAATCGCACGACCTGGAGATCTGGGGCGTCCATCCCAGCGACGCGGCCAATCCCGGCACGAACGTGCTGTTGTGGGCCGTGGACCTCGTCGCCGTCTCGCTCTACGGGACCGGCGGGGAGGACACCTTCATCCTTGAGGGCGTCGGCCAGTTCCGCCCCAGCGCCTTTGCCAACGACTACTCCCTGGTCAACACGTCCGCCGTGATTCGCGGCCACCTGGACCTCTCGGGCGTCATCGCGGCGGGGTACAACCCGCAGACCGAGGTGACGCGGGACCTGAACGCCACGTTCTCCGCCGAGACCGGCCGCGGGGCCCCCGCGGTCCCCGAGCCCTCCGCCCTGGCCCTGCTGGGGATCGGAACGGGCGTCCTCGCCCTCCGCCGCCGCCGCGTCTGACCCCCGCCATCCCACCGACCGCCATTCCCGGGCGGGCCGCTCCATACGGCCCGCCCGCTTGTTTTTGGGGGGAGGCTCGGAAGGCTTGCCCCAGTGCGGTATTGTTCTCTCGCAACGATCCCCGCGCAGACGAAAGGACGAGGGAATGAGCGAACGCAGCGGCCCCAGCGGCAGGGCGAAACGCCCGAACATCGTGTTCTTCTTCACCGACGACCAGCGGTTCGACACCATCGCCGCCCTGGGCAACCCCGAGATCCGCACGCCCAACCTCGACGCCCTCGTCGCCGAAGGGACCGCCTTCACGCGAGCGTACATCATGGGCGGGACCTGCGGAGCCGTCTGCATGCCCTCCCGCGCCATGCTCCACTCCGGGCGGACGCTGTTCCGCCTCGACGACATGGGCCGGCGGATCCCCCCCGAGCACGCCACCCTGGGCGAGACGCTCCGCGGGGCGGGGTACACCACGTACCACGTGGGCAAGTGGCACCAGGACCGCGAGAGCTTCCACCGCTCCTGGGACGGGGCCGCCCGGATCTTCGGGTTCACCCCCGGTTGGTACGAGCAGTACGGGGGGCACTGGAACGTCTGCGTCCACGACTTCGACCCCACGGGCGAGTACCCCGAGGACGCGGGCTATATCCTCGCCGCCGACAAGGAAACCCGCCTGCCGCGCCAGGCCGCCGTCGGGGGCGTGCACTCCAGCGAGCTGTTCGCCGACGCCGCCATCGACTTCGTCCGCGGCAGGGCGGGGCTGGACCCCAAGGCCAACCCGTTCTTCCTCTACGTTTCGTTCGTGGCTCCGCACGATCCGCGGCAGTCGCCCAACGAGTTCGAGGAGATGTACCCCGCGTCGGCGGTCTCGACGCCCGACAACTTCCGCCCGCGGCACCCGTTCGACAACGGGGAAATGACCATCCGCGACGAGATGCTCGAGGCCCACCCCCGCCGCGAATCCGCCATCCGGACGCACCTGGGCCAGTACTACGCCATGATCTCCCACGCCGACCAGCAGATCGGGCGGGTGGTGCAGGCGCTGAAGGACGCGGGGCTGTGGGAGGACACGATTCTCGTCTTCTCGGGCGACAACGGACTCGCCGTCGGGCAGCACGGGCTGATGGGCAAGCAGAACGTCTACGAGCACAGCGTGCACGTCCCCCTGGTGCTGGCCGGCCCGGGGATCCCCAGGGGCGAGCGGCGGGACGCGATGTGCTACCTGCTGGACCTGCTGCCCACGCTGTGCGGGTTCGCCGGGGCGGATGTGCCCAAGAGCGTGGAGGGCCGCTCGCTGGTTCCGCTGCTGGCGGACTCGCAGGCGAGGCTCCGCGACACGATGTACTTCGCCTATCGCCACGTGCAGCGGGCGGTGCGGGACGAGCGGTACAAGCTCATCACGTACGTCGTGGACGGGTGGCGAAGGGAGCAGTTGTTCGATCTCCAGGATGACCCGAAGGAGATGCGGGACCTCGCCTTCTCCTGCCGCCACACCGACATCCGCGACCTCCTCCGCCGCGAACTCGTCCGCCTCCGCGAGGAGTACGCCGACGCCCGCGACCGCGAGCGTCCGTTCTGGGAGGGGTACCAGAAGGGGTGAGGCGAAAGGCCCTTCTCCCCTGGCGACTTCCTCGGCTACACTGTCGCATGGAAGCACGGGAAGGACGTGAGCCCCCTCGCCGGTCGGGCCCCGTCCGCCTGCGATTCGTGTTGGCGGACGCTGGCCTGCACAACTTCAGGTCTGTGACGCAGAGGGACAGCGTGCGAAGGGTCCACTTCATCCTGGGTTGCACCGCGAGCGGGAAGGGGTCCGTGGGGCGGGCGCTTGCGCGGCGGCTGGGCGGGCGGATCCTCAGTGTGGACTCCATGAAGGTCTACCGCCGCATGGACATCGGGACCGCCAAGCCCGCCCCCGGGGTCCGCGCGGAGATCCCGCACTACGGGCTGGACCTGGTGGAACCGTGGGAGACCTTCAGCGTCGCGCAGTACGTTTCGGCCGCGGAGGCGGCGGTCGCGGACATCGCCGCCGCCGGGAGCGTCGCCCTGGCGGTGGGGGGGACCAGCCTCTACATCAAGGCGCTGACGGAGGGGCTGTTCGAGGGCCCGTCGGCCGACTCGGGTGTCCGCGAGGCCCTCAAGGCCCGCGCCGCCGCCGAGGGGCTCGGGGCCCTGCACGCCGAACTCGCCGCCCTCGACCCCGTGGCGGGGGCCCGCATCCATCCCAACGACGAGAAACGCATCGTCCGCGCCCTGGAGGTCCACGCCCTCACGGGCAGGCCAATCAGCGAACTGCAGACGCAGTGGGAGGGCGAGGCCACGGGGCGATTCGATGCGGTGCTGATCGGCATCCGCCGCGAGCGCGAGGACCAGAACGGCCGCATCAACCTCCGCGCCAAACTCATGGTCGAGGCGGGCCTCCGCGACGAGGTCGCCTCCCTGCTCTTGGACCAGCGCGGGCTCTCCCGCACCGCCGCCGCCGCCGTCGGATACGCCGAGATGATCGACCACCTCCGCGGGCGATGCACACTGGACGAGGCCCTGGAGCAGATCAAGGTCAACACCCGCCGCCTCGCCCGTAAGCAGCGCTCCTGGCAGCGGCGGTTCCCCAACGTCCGCTGGTTCGATGTCGCACCCGACGAGGCCCCCGCCGCCCTCGCCGACCGGATCCTCCGCGACGTGGAGTTCGTCCCCGCGTAGGATAGTGGCAGCGTGAGACTCACCGCAAAGAACGCAAGGAACGCAAAGGCGGACGAGATTCCTCTTGCCCGCGCCCAGTTCCCTTTGCGATCTTCGCGGCCTTTGCCGTGAACAAACAGCATCGTCCTGGAAGCCGGAGAATAGCCCATGGCCGTCGACTACTGCGTGATCAGCATCGGGACACTGTCGCACAACCGCCTGTGGGGCGAGGGGACGCCCGTGCGGACGT
>JAWLCQ010000319.1:0-3661 GCA_041687095.1 Phycisphaerae bacterium
CCCAGGCGGGCAGCCCACGCAAACTGCTGTCCCAGTCACCAGTTAACCAGTCAACCAGTTAACATCTTTCGTTGTAGTGCTAGGCAAGAGGCGGAAGAGGCGGAAGAAGTGGCTGGCGGTTACTTCTCCGCGAAGCGATCCCGCCATGTTCGGTCCGGATTCCATTCCATGACGTTCCGCCCCCCGAAATCGCTGTCGAAGTCGAAGTAGTAGTACCCGATCCGATCGGCAACCTTCGGCTCCCCGCCGTCTTTCCGGTACTGAATGTACAGTCTCCACACGTCCCCGTCGTCGGACCGGTGCTCCAACTGGTCGAAGCCTTTCAGGTCCCACCCGTCGAGTCCCTCCCCGAGTACTTGCGCGAGTTCCCCGCGCGTCATGCCGGGCTCCACGGCCGCCCAGGCGGCCGGGAACTTCGGGTAGTCGAATCCGAGGTACAGATACGCCACCCCCGCGCTGGCCATCGTAAGCAGACAGACCACGCAGACGCACACGACCTTGAGCGTCCGCGACTTCCTTGCGCTACGGCTCATCCCGGTCCTCCATCTGCATGCCCCCATTGTACCGGACATCCTCCGCAAGCTCCACTCTCCGCCTCTGCGCCTCCGCGCCTCTGCGGCCCATCACAAGCCCATCACGGGAGGCTGTCCCGCGCGGAGGCGACGCGGTAGAATGGGCCGCGGAAGCGGCGGAAGGCGGTGACGTGCGTGGACGGTACGAGCCTGATCTACATTCTGGACCTGGTGGGGACGGCGAGCTTCGCGTTCTCGGGGGCGCTGGCGGCGATGGACCGCCGGCCCGACGCGGTGGGGATGGTCGTGCTGGCGGGGGCGACGGCGCTGGGTGGAGGGGTGGTCCGCGACGCCACGCTCGCCCAGTCCGCCAACATGCTGCACCACATCGAGTACCCGCTGGTGATCCTCGCCAGCGTGGCCCTGACGTTCCTGTTCCCCGCCTCCCTCAAGCGCCGCGAGGGGTTCTTCCGCCACTTCGACGCTGTCGGCCTGGGCATCTTCTCCGCCATCGGGGCCACCCTCGCCGTCAACCGCGGGCTCAACCCCCTCAGCGTCCTGTTCGTCGCCGCCATCACCGGCGCCGGCGGGGGCGTCATCCGCGACGTGCTCCTGCAGCGCATGCCCCTGGTGCTCTACCGCGACATCTACGTTACGGCCGTCCTGCTCGGGGCGACGTGCCTGCTGCTGGTCCGCTGGGCGGGCGGGGGCGAGAACCTGGGGTTCCTGACGGCGATGGCCGTCACGACCACCGTCCGCATCCTCGCCATCCACCGCAACTGGTCGCTGCCGCGGATCCACCTATAGGGAAAACGCCCGATTCGCATTTCGGGCTCCATATAGTGATCCGGCCGCGGCTGCGCGGGAGGCCGCCTCGAAAAGCGACTCACCGCAGAGGACGCGGAGGCCGCAGAGAGATCGGGGCCATGCCCCTACGGTTCCGTCTCCCTCTGCGCTCTCTGCGTTCTCCGCGGTGGAGTCCCCCGCCCCACGCGCCCGCCGCCGGGAGTCCGCCCACATGGAACGCCGCTACCGCCTTCGCCTCATCAACCCCCGCAGCCCGCTCACCACCATCGCCCTGCCCGGGGTCATCCAGAAGATGACCTTCTCCCGCCGCGGGCTGTTCATGCCGCTGAACCTCGCCATCTGCGCCGCCGTTGCCCCGGACCACTGGGAGCCCGAGATCATCGACGAGAACATCCTCGACGACCTGCACGTCCCGTCGGCCGAGGGCGTGGACGCGGTGGGCATCGGGGCCATGACCGCCCAGGCGAAGCGGGCCTACGAACTCGCCGACGCCTACCGCGCCCTGGGCGTGCCGGTGATCCTCGGGGGCATCCACCCGTCGGTCCTCACCGACGAGGCCCTCCAGCACGCCGACTTCGTCTGCCGCGGGGACGCGGAGAGCACGCTGGGTCCGGCCCTGGAGGCGGTGGAGGCATGGCGGGAAGGCCCAGGGGCTCCCGCGGATTCCTCCGCCCTCCCCCCGCAAGACAGGAAAGGCGGGGATAGACCCCAATCGCCCCGCGTCTTCGACTGGCGCAACTACGGGGAGCAGCCCATCGCCACGCCCCGCAAGGACCTCCTGAATCCCAAGGACTACCTGGTGTTCAACCCCATCCAGACCACTCGCGGGTGCCCGCACCGCTGCACGTTCTGCTCCACCCCGGCGGTGTTCGGCAACCGCTTTCGCCAGCGGGACATCGGGGCCATCGTCGAGGAGATGCGCCGCGCCCGCGACGAGCAGGGCAGCCGCTTCTTCATCTTCTCCGACGACAACGTCGCCGGCTCGCCCCGCTGGGCGCTGGACCTCTTCGAGGCCATCCGCCCCCTGGGCGTGCGGTGGGCGTCGCAGTGCGACGTGCTCATCGGGCGCGACCCCAGGCTCCTGCGGGCGATGAAGGACAGCGGGTGCATGGGCGTGATCATCGGGCTGGAGAGCCCCAAGGGCGCCACCCTCCGCGAGGCCGGCAAGCGCCACGCCCGCGCCGAGGAGTACGCCCTCCGCATCCAACAGATCCAGGCGGCGGGCATCAGCATCTGGGGGAGCTTCATCTTCGGGTTCGACACCGACGACTGGCGGGACTGCATGGGGGCGGTCCGCTTCTCCCAGCGCGTGGGGCTCAGCATGAGCCTCTACACCATCCTCACCCCGTACCCGGGGACGGAACTCTTCAACCGCTACGAGGCCGACGGCCGCATCCTCACCCGCGACTGGGAGAAGTACAACGGGGCAAGTGTGGTCTACCGCCCGCAGCGGATGACGGAGGACCAGCTCCGCCACGCCCAGCAGGCGGCGTTCTCGGAGTTCTACTCCCTGCCGAGTACCATCCGCCGCCTCAAGGCCTTCCCGCTCAAGCCCAAGAGCTGGCTGGCCAACCTCGCCATCCACCGCGGGATGGCCTACTACTACAGTTCCCACAACCGCCCCATGCCCCGATTCGCGGACAACCTGTAGTCCGAACCGTTCACGCCCTCGCGGGTCGCTTCCTGGGCTTCCCGGACGCCGGGGGTCAGGAGACCCCCGGCGCATGAGGTGCGCGCGTTGCCCCGAGCGCGTGCGACGCCCCGAGCGCGTGCGTTGGGGGTCTCCTGACCCCCAACGTCCCGGAACGAGCGGAACGGTTCCGCGACAGCGTTATGGCGGCGCTTCGGTCGCGGCGGCGGCCGCCGCGAAGGGGGCGTTCCAACGACGCTGCCGCGGAGGCGTCCTTCGCCCGTCCCGGACGCCGGGGGTCAGGAGACGCCCGGCGCAGGAGGTGGGCGCGCGTGCGATGCCTCCAGCGCGTGCGACGCCCCGAGCGCGTGGGACGCCCTGATCGCGTGCGTTGGGCGTCTCCTGACCCCCAACGTCTGGGAACGAGCGGAACGGTTCCGCGATAGCGTTACGGCCCCACGGGCCCGCGGGGGCCGGCGGCGGTGGCGTCGAAGGGCTCGAACCCCAGTGCCAGCGCGGGCGAGCCGTCCTGCAGACGGTAGTCCCCGTGCGCGGGGTCGCGGAACTGTGGGTCCGTGGCGAGGCTGTGCTGCTCGACCCCGTGGGGGCGCTGGGCGTCGAGGTGGGCCTGACCCCAGTTGGGGTCGCTCGCACTGAAGTACACATTGTAGTCCGCGAGGCACTGGCGCAGGAGCGTGGGCTCCTTGGGGTG
>JAWLCQ010000320.1:0-3647 GCA_041687095.1 Phycisphaerae bacterium
GAGCGTCGCCCGCTTCTTCATGCAGTTCACGCAGAACGAGTCGTGCGGCAAGTGCGTGCTGTGCCGCGAGGGCACGAAGCAGATGCTCGCCCTGCTGGACGACGTCATCGAGGGCCGCTCCACCCCCCGCACGCTGGAGCTGCTGGACCAGCTCGCCCGCGCGGTCGGGGTGGGGTCGCTGTGCGGGCTGGGCAAGACGGCCCCCAACCCGGTGCTCTCGACGCTCAAGCAGTTCCGCGACGAGTACGAGGCGCACGTCGTGCACCACCGCTGCCCGACGAAGCGCTGCAAGGCGCTCGCCGTGCCCGAGATCGACCCCAAGCTCTGCCGCGGATGCACGCTGTGCGCCCGCAAGTGCCCCGTCGGGGCGATCTCCGGGAGCGTCAAGCAGCCCCACGTGATCGACCCCGACGTATGCGTCCGCTGCGGGGTCTGTGCCCAGGTGTGCAAGTTCCACGCGGTGACGGGCGTGTAGGACGGACCGTCCACCGCAGAGGACGCGGAGAACGCAGAGAACCGAGGAGCATGGAACCCGAACAGCATCCTGCTCCGCGTCCTCCGCGGACCCCGCGGTGAAACCGGAAGTAGACAGAGGACCGAAGGGCCAGAAGACGGGACGGGCAACCGCATCCCGAGATGATCGAAAGAGCGAGACCCATGATCCAGGAAGCCACACTCACGATAGACGGGATCCCCGTGGCGCTCGAAGGCGAGCGGAACCTCCTCGAGGTTGCGCGTAAGGCGGGGATCGAGATTCCGACCTTCTGCTACCACAGCGAGCTGAGCGTCTACGGCGCGTGCCGCCTGTGCCTCGTCGAGATCGAGGGGCGGGGGGTGGTCGCGTCCTGCTCGGTCCCGCCCGAGGCGGGGATGGTCGTCCGCACGAACACCGAGCAGGTCCGCGGGATCCGGCGGATCGCCATCGAGCTGCTGCTGGCGAACCACGAGCAGCAGTGCCCCACCTGCGCCAAGAGCGACTCCTGCCAACTGCAGGCCCTCGCCCGCCGCCTGGGCGTGGACGAGGTCCGCTTCCAGCGCACGCAGCGGACGGCGGAGATCGACCGCACGAGCCCCGCCATCGTCCGCGACCCCAACAAGTGCATCCTCTGCGGGGACTGCGTCCGCATGTGCCACGAGGTGCAGGGGCTGGGCGCGATCGACTTCGCCTACCGCGGATCGGCCGTCACCGTCCTGCCCGCCTTCGGGAAGGACCTCAAGGACGTCGAGTGCGTGCACTGCGGGCAGTGCGCCCGCGTGTGCCCCACCGGCGCCCTCACCCCCGCCAGCGAGATCGAGGCCGTCTGGAAGGCCATCGAGAACCCCGACGTCACCGTCGTCGCGCAGATCGCCCCGGCGGTGCGGGTGGCGGTGGGCGAGATGTTCGGGCTCGAGCCCGGAACCGTCCTCACCGGGCAGATCGTCGCGGCCCTCAAACGCATGGGGTTCGACCAGGTGTACGACACGAGCTTCGCCGCCGACCTGACCGTGCTGGAGGAGGCGACGGAGTTCCTCCACCGCGTCGAGCACGGGGAGAAGCTCCCGCAGTTCACGAGCTGCTGCCCCGCCTGGGTCGTCTTCGCCGAGCAGTACTACCCCGAGCTGCTCCCGCACCTCAGCTCCTGCCGCTCCCCCCAGCAGATGTTCGGGGCCCTCGCCAAGAGCGTCCTGCCCAAGCAGCAGGGCGTGAAGCGGGAGAACCTGTTCGTCGTCTCCATCATGCCCTGCACCGCCAAGAAGTACGAGGCGCGGCGGGAGGAGTTCGCGCTCGGAGGGCAGCGCGACGTGGATGCCGTTCTCACCACGCAGGAACTCGGGCGGATGATCGAGCAGGCGGGCCTGCGCTTCCGCGAACTCGCCCCCGAGAGCCTCGACATGCCCTTCGGGTTCAAGACCGGTGCGGGCGTGATCTTTGGGTCCACCGGCGGGGTCACCGAAGCCGTCCTCCGCTACGCCCACGAGGCCCTGACGGGCGAGACCCTCCACGCCGTGGACTTCCACGCCGTCCGCGGGCAGGGCGGGGTGCGGACGGCGGAGATCAAGATGGGCGCACACACCCTCCGCCTCGCCATCGCCCACGGGCTCACCAACGCCCGCAAGCTCGCCGAGTCCGTCCGCAAGGGCGAGTGCCCCTACGACATCATCGAGGTCATGGCGTGCCCCGGGGGGTGCGTGGGCGGGGCGGGACAGCCCTGCTCCCGCGACCCCAACGCCCGCCACCGCCGGGCGGCCGGGCTGTACGAGACGGACAAGACCCTGCAACTGCACAAATCGCAGGACAACCCCATGCTCGCCCGCTGCTACAAGGACCACCTCGGCGAGCCCGGGGGGCACAGGGCGCACGAGCTGCTGCACACGGAGTACCAGTCCCGCCGGCGGATCTTCGGGCAGCACGTATCGGTGAGCGAAGGGCCCGCCGGGGACACCGAGCGCCTCCCGGTCGGCGTGTGCGTGGGGACCGGCTGCCACGTTCGCGGCAGCCAGGACCTGCTGCGCAACGTGCTCCGCTGGCTGGACGCGGAGGGGCTCAACGACCGCGTGGACGTGCAGGCGACGTTCTGCTTTGAGCAGTGCTCCACCGGCCCCAACGTCGCGGTCGGGGACCGCATCGTCAACGCCTGCACGCTGGAGAAGGTGCAGGAGGCGGTGCGGGAGGCGCTGGTGCGCGAGGCGGCGGAGAAGGAATGACGGAAGCCCGAACCCCGCCGTGAAGGATGCACAGGGAATGGCGAAGGACGAGTGAGAGGCGTTCCGTACCGCTTACAGGCAGTTCCGGTTCGACGTGGCTGCTTCGCTTCGCTCCGCAAGCCACGGCACCCGGTTGACGAAGAGGCGTGACGAGGAACGAAGGACGTAATGGCCACGCACACCGACAACCCGACGGTCTTCACCCACCGCGCCCGCTGCCAGGACTGCTACCGCTGCCTGCGGGTCTGCCCCGTCAAGGCCATCCGCATGCGGGACGGGCAGGCGTCGGTGGTGGAGGAGCGGTGCATCGCGTGCGGAACGTGCATCCGCGCCTGCCCTCAGCACGCCAAGGGTTACCGCAACGACCTGGAGCACGCCCTCGCCCTGCTCCAGGGCGCGGGTCCGGTGGCCGTCAGCGTCGCCCCCTCCTTCGCCGGGCTCCTCGACCCCGCCCTCCGCCGCCGCCTGCCCTCGGGCCTGCGGAAGCTGGGGTTCGCCCACGTGGCGGAGACGAGCGTCGGGGCGTACCCCGTCGCCCTCGCGACGGCCGACCACGTCCGCCGCCACCCCCAGCGGGCGCATCTGTGCACGGCGTGCCCGGCGGTGGTGCACTACGTCGAGCGCTACCGCCCCGAGGACGTCGGGCTCCTCGTCCCCGTCGCCTCGCCCATGATCGCCCACGCGGAACTGCTCCGCCGCCGCCTGGGCCGCGATGCGAAGGTGGTTTTCGTCGGCCCCTGCGTCGCCAAGAAGCTCGAGGCCCAGCGGACGGAGTACGAGGGGCTCGTGGACTGCGCCCTGACCTTCGAGGAGCTGCACGAATGGTTCGGGCGGGCGGGGGTGGACCTGGCGACGATGGAGGAGAGCGACTTCGACGACGCCCCCGCGGGGGACGCCCGCTTCTTCCCCATCGCCGGGGGGCTCGCCCGCACCGCCAGCCTGGAGACC
Organism: Phycisphaerae bacterium; assembly: GCA_041687095.1. Lineage (GTDB taxonomy): Bacteria > Planctomycetota > Phycisphaerae > SM23-33 > SM23-33 > JAWLCQ01. Next base: position 3,634 of record JAWLCQ010000320.1, read on the forward strand.
GACCTGCTGGGCAC
>JAWLCQ010000321.1:0-3599 GCA_041687095.1 Phycisphaerae bacterium
ACGTTGGGGGTCAGGAGACCCCCAACGCACGCGCGTGAAGCGGGTCAGGAGACCCCCAACGCACGCGCGTGAAGCGGGTCAGGAGACCCCCAACGCACGCGCGTGAAGCGGGTCAGGAGCCCCCGGCGCACGCGCGTGAAGCGGGTCAGGAGACCCCCGTCGCACGCACGTGCAGCGGGTCAGGAGGCCCTCACGGCCGCCCTGCGGCCTGCGCTACTGCTCCCGGTTCATCCCCAGGAACTCCGCCAGTTCGGCCTCGAAGTCCTTGCGGTGGCTGCCGGTGAAGTACCCGTGCCCGCCCTGGTTGATGGCGCAGCGGCGGAAGGGGGCCTTCGCGGCGTGGTTGTAGAACGCCAGGATCCCGGGCGCCGGGGCCAGGTCGTCGTAGAACCCTCCGTCCATCACCACCGGGACCACGAGGTCGGGGGCGAAGTTCACCGGGTCGAAATACGCCGCCGTCGCCAAGCCCTCGGGCGTGGAGGCGGGCGGCTTGCCCCAGCCGCGGTAGGGCTTCTCGGACCAGCTCAGCCCGCACGAGGTGGGGACGTGGACGTTGACGGCCGCCACGCGCTCGGGGCTCAACGCCGCCGCCGCCAGCATGCTCGCCCCGGAGCGGCTGGCCCCGAACAGCCAGATCCGCTTCACGTCCTCGCGCGAGCGGAGGTAGTCGGCGAAGCGGACCTGGGTGAGGTACGAGTCGAGCAGATTGTTGTCGTCCCGCCCGTTCCAGCGGGTGTAGGTGCTGTCGTCGGGCTGCGGGGCCCCGACGCGGATGCGCTTCTCTCCGCGCTCCCACATGCCCGCCCCGACGGGCTGCTTCTCCAGCTTCTCCAGCTTCGCCAGCCCGCCCATCACCTTGTCCGGCGGGGTGGAGCCCCAGTACGAGTGCACCTCCGCGTCGAAAGGCCCCTCGCCGCGCGGAACGCGAACGAACGAGCGGACGCGCTTCCCGTCGTGGCCGGCGATCTCCAGGTCCCAGTGCGTGAAGTCGTCGTTGCTCGCGGCGGCGTTCTCGATGAGCTTGGCGTCGAAGGGGATCTCCCGCATGGCCGCGAGCTTGGCGTCCCAGAATGCCTTGAAGTCGTCGGGGCGCGTGAGGGCGGGGCGGTAGTTGTCGCGGTCGTACAGCACGCCCACCCGCTGCGCCAGGAGCGTCTTGCCCTCGGACCGCAGCTCCACGTGCACCCAGTACAGGCCCGGGGTTTCCAGCGGGACCTCGATCCCCGACGTGGCCGCCTTGCCCGCAGGAACGGTGACGGGGAGGGTCTTCTCGAAGACGGTCTGGCCCTTGACGGGGTGGTCGACGACGCGGAAGGCGAGTTCGACGGCGGCGTCCTCGGCGGCGAAGCTCGTGAGGGCGACGTCGATGCGCGCGGCCTCGCCCGGGGCGTACTCGGCGGTGAAGCGGTGGTCCTTGCCCGCGGGTGTGGGGGCGGAGAGCGTGATGAGTTCGACGGTCCTCACCTCGACGCCGCACGTCCAGCGGCAGCGGAAGGGCGCGGCGGCCTGGCCGCCGCGGGTGAGGATCGACGGCATGAGCCGGCCCCACATGATGTGGTAGGGTTGGTCCACGGCGACGGCGGCGTTGCCCGCGACGACCTTGTACACGTCGCCCATGCCCGTATCCGTCCCCGACACGCCCGCCTTGCCCACGCAGGCGGTGACGGCCTTCGAGAGGTACCACTCGACGGTCCCCCCGGTGGACTCGGCCGTGAACCCGTCATCGTCGAACGTGTAGCGAACCGTCGCTCCCTGCTTCGCCGTCGCGACGATCGCGTCGCCCTCGCGGGTCACGCTGGACGCATTGCCGCCCGGGAAGTCCCCGCCGATCTGCTCCTCGACGCCCTTCTTCCCCCGGGGCGTTCCGGCCCCGAGGAACTCGGTCCCCGCCACCACGAGCGAGCGGAAATTGCCGCTCGCGTCGATCTCGGCGGCGTAGGTCTTGCCCGTGATCCGCCAGCCCCCGTCGCGTTCGGCGAACTCCGCTCCCGCGGCGGTCAGCCCCGTCAGCAGCACCCCCAGCCCCGCCGCCAGCACCACCAGGGTCGATTGCGTCCTCGTCATCGCGATCCACTCCTTCTCGAAGGGTCAGAACTTCTCGGGCGTGCTGCTGTGCGGCAGGTGCGTCACGTCGCCCCAGGTCAGCAGTTGCCATCGGCCGGCATCGATGCGAAAGAGGGCGAGAGAGGCATTGTAGAGCGAGAACCGCCGCGTGGAATCGGGCGGCAGGCCGACGGCGTGCTTGAACAGGGCCTCCAGCGGCCCCCCGTGCGTCACGAGCACGATCCGCTCTCCCGCGTGCTGGTCGGCCAGCCGCTGCGTACAGCCCAGCACGCGCGCGTCGCGCTGGGCGCGCGTCTCGCCCCCGGGCGGGGCGTAGTCCGGGCCCCGCCAGTAGGCCTCGTACTCCGCGGGGAACTCGCGGTGGATCTCGTCCCAGGTGCGCCCCTGGAACACCCCGAAGTGCCGCTCCCGCAGTTCCGGCAGGGCCTGCGCGGGCACACCGCACCGCTGGGCGATGGCCTCCGCGGTCCGCAGAGCCCTGCCGAGGTCGCTGGAGTACAGGGCGCCGAACGCCATCCCCGCCAACCGCCCCGCCACCGCCTCCGCCTGGGCCACGCCCAACGCGCTCAGCGCATCATCCGTCTGCCCCTGCAGGCGCTCGATCCGGTTGGACTCCGTCTCCCCGTGACGCACCACGACGACCTCGCACGCGGGCGAAGGAAGCTGGGATGGCTGCTCGGAAACACGCATCCCGACAGGATACCCGCCCGCGGCCGCGCCCGCGACCCTTACGTCAACTCGAACAGCGACTGGGTCTTGACGATGGTGAGGTCCTCGGGGAAGGCATGGAAGGTGAGGACGTGCAGTTCGTTGGGGCGGGCGTCGTAGTCGATGAACGTGAAGGGCGTGAGCGAGTTGGTCATCCAGCGGGGGAACGGGACGAACAGGCCTCGCTTGGCCCCCAGGCGGGCGAGTTCGTGATGGGTCTGGGAGTAGACCTGCGCGCTCATCGTCTCGACCTGGAAGTTCATCATGTAGCTGATGCCCTCGGACCGCTTGCGCTCGTGGTCCTTCTCGCCGCGGAAGGGCATCTCCAGCAGCCGCCCGCGGAGGGGGAGTTCGGCATCGGCGGTGGCGGTGAGTTCGACGAGGGACTGCTCGTCGCGGTAGAACCCGATGACGTGCGTACAGCCCGTCACCCAGATCTGGGCCTCGTACCCGGACTTGACGATGTGGTGGTCGTCGTAGATGTCGAACAGCTCGGGATGGAGCGGGCGGTCATACAGGAAGAACCGCAGGTTCGCGACGTGTTGTTTCTGTCCGATGCTCATCCGCTGAACTCCTCGTGCGCCCTCATTATATCGCATGCCCCGCCGTTGGGGGCAAGGCCTCTGGGGCGAAATCCCGCCCGCGAGGCGCACGGTTCCCCCTCAGAACGATCCGCCCGCCCCACGGGTTCCCGTAACCTTCCCCCCCTTCGCCGGCGGCAGCGCAGGCGTGAGCAGAAGAACCGTCCCGTGCAAGCAGGGGCCTTCACGCAAGGGGCCTCGGAAACGGGGACTGGGTCCGGAGCGGGATGCCGGTTCCCGCGCAGG
>JAWLCQ010000322.1:0-3560 GCA_041687095.1 Phycisphaerae bacterium
GGATGGTCACCGACCAGCCCACGAGGCCCATCATGCCCAGCCAGAACCACACGCCCTCCTCGCGCTCCTTGCGGGCGCGGATCCGCCGCTCCTCCTTCCTCCGCGTCACGCGGCGGAAGTCCCCCTCGGCAGGGGGACGGGGGTCGGGTTGGCGGGGGGCGTCAGGCACGATGCTGCAACTCCATGAATCTCCGCACGAAGTCCGCCTGGATCTTGTCCAGGGCGGTGCGAACCTGCTCCTCGCGCTCGCTCATCTGCCGGAACGTCTCCTCGACGATCCGCTCCAGTTCGCCCAGGTCCCCGCGGACCGCCCGCGGGGTCGAGACCCGCACGCGCCCCCCCGCCTTCACCAGCACCCCGCCATCGACGGCGACGAACTGCTCGCTGTCGCCCGACCGCACGGTCAGCAGGCCCGGGACGAGGATGGCCACCGTGTCGATGTGCCGCTCCAGGAGCGTGAACGATCCGTGGACGGCGTCGGCGCGGAGGGACGACGCCTCCACGTCCAGCGCGATGCGGTCGGGCATGGCGATGGTCAGGTGCACGAGCACCTCCCAGGGAGGGAAATCCGAAATCCGAAACTCGAAATCCGAAACCGTTCACGGGGTGCCACCCTCAAGCGGCGTTGTTTGCCGCTTGGGGGTGCTGCGGTGCGCGGGGGGGCAGCACCCCCAAGCCGCGAACGGCATGCGGCTTGAGGGTGGCACCCACACCAAGGATTCGTTCCGTGAACGGTTGCGAGTTTCGGATTTCGGATTTGGCTCACTGGTCGCCCTCCTGCTCTTGGTCACCGCCTCGGCCCGTCCCGGCCTTCTCCCTGGCCTCCTCGACCGTCCCCACCATGTACAGGGCGTCCTCGTCCACGTCGTCGAACTCGCCCTTGAGGATGGATTCGCAGCCGTCGAGGGCGTCGTCGAGGGAGACGGTGCGGCCCTGCTTTCCGGTGAACTTCTCGGTGACGAAGAACGGCTGGGTGAGGAAGCGTTCGAGGCGGCGGGCGCGGCGGACGGTGTTCTGGTCGGACTGCGACAGCTCCTCCATGCCCAGCATGGCGATGATGTCCCTGAGTTCGTCGTAGTCGCTCAGCGTGCTGCGGACCTGGCGGGCCACGTCGTAGTGCCTCTCCCCCACCACGGTGGGCGTGAGCATGCTGGAGTTGGTCTTGAGGGGGTCGACGGCGGGGTAGAGGCCCTGCGAGGCGCGGTCGCGGGACAGCACGATCGACGCCGACAGGTGCCCAAAGGCATGCACCGCCGCCGGGTCCGTGAAGTCGTCGGCCGGGACGTACACCGCCTGGATGGAGGTGATCGCCCCGTCGGGCGTGGAGCAGATGCGGTCCTCGAGCTCCGCCAGTTCCGACCCGAGGGTGGGCTGATACCCCAGGCGCGACGGCAGTCGGCCGAGGAGGCCCGAGACCTCCATCCCCGCCTGGATGAAGCGGAAGATGTTGTCGATGAGCAGCAGGACGTCCTGGCGTTGGGCGTCGCGGAAGTACTCGGCCATGGTGAGGGCGGCGTGCCCGACGCGGAAGCGCGCCCCCGGGGGCTCGTTCATCTGCCCGAAAACGAGGATGGTGTTCTTGAGGACGCCCGCGTCCTTCATGTCGCGGTAGACCTCCTCGCCCTCGCGGCAACGCTCGCCGATCCCGCAGAACATGCTGATCCCGTGGTGCTGCTCGACCATGTTGTGGATCATCTCCATGAGCAGCACGGTCTTGCCCACGCCCGCCCCCCCGAACATGCCTCCCTTGCCCCCCCGCTCCAGCGGGGCGAGGACGTCCACCGCCTTGATCCCGGTGGTGAAGACGTCGTTGGTGACGGAGCGGCGAGTGAGGGGGACCATGGGGGCGTGGATGGAGCGGTGTTCCGCCCCGGCGACGGGCCCGGCCTCGTCGATGGGGTCCCCGAAGACGTTGAAGACCCGCCCCAGCAGGTTCTTGCCCGTGGGAACGCGGATGGGCGCACCGGTGTCAAGGATCGCCGCCCCGCGGGCAACGCCCTGCGTTCCCGTCAGCGCCAGGCCCCGCACGGTCCACTCGTCGACCTGGTCCTGCACCTCGACGAGGATCTCGCCGCCCCCGGGCGTCTGCGTCCGCAGGAGCGAATACACGCTGGGCAACTCGTGCGGGAAGCGGGCCTCGATCACGCTGCTGCGAACCGAGACCACCGTCCCCCGCCGTCTGGGGTCAATGTCGTCCTTTCGAGCGCCCATGGGCGTACCGTCCTGCCTTTGCTTAGCGACCCACGCACCGCCGCCGTCGGCCGTGCCGAAACCGCAGCGGGTGGGTCCGACCCTTCAGGTCATCCTATGGCCCTTCCGGAGGCGAGGGGGCGGGAACTCGGGGCGAACCCCGTTCCTGTCGCCCATTGCGACGGGCCGCGGGTCGCGGGGCGTCGTTGCTCGGCGGCCCTGCGCGTCACTCCGATACGGCCAGGTTGTTCTTCACGTCCCGCACACCGTTGGTGCAGGCGGCGGCTTCGTAGGCGACGTGCGAGGCGGCCCAACTGGGGACGGTCCCGCTCAGGGTCACGTGCCCATTCTCCACCTTCACCTCGACGTGCCCGTCGACCATGTGCGAATTGCGGGCCAGCGCCGACTGCAGCTCCTGCCCGATGGCCTCGTCGTGCACGTCCTTTCCCGGAACCACGGTCAGGCGGTTGATGGCCCGCGTGACCCCGTGGAGATTGGCGACGAGGTCCTCGACCAGCAGCTTCTTCCAGAACGCCTCCACGCTGCCCTCGAGCGTCACGACCCCGTTCTGCGCGGTGACGCGGATGCGCCCCTCATCGATCTCCGGGTGCCACGCGATCACGTGCTCTGCTCCGTGAACTAACTGGTCGTCGGGGGGGACGGGCTCCCCGCCCGACGGTTCGACCTCCATGCGGTTCACGACCCGTCGAACCCCGAGCACGGAGTAGGAGTTCGTGACGGCCGCCTGCTCGGCGGTGCGGGACGCGACGGTTCCGTGCAGTGTCACCTCCCCGTCCTGCACCTCCACGCGTACGTTGCCGGCCTCGACCCGCCCGTCCCAGCGGAGCTGGGCGGCGATGTCGGCCTGGATGTCCTCGTCTGTCCGTTGCTGCGTTGCTCTGGTCATTTCGATTCCTCCCGCGTTGCGTCGGCGGCACTGCTTCATTCTAGGGAAGGCGGCGGGGACGGCGGGCAAGAGGCGGTTTTCCCCTCGGGGTTCACCGCCCGGGGCGTCGGGGCCGGACCCCACGCGCTTGCGGGGCACGGTGCGGGAAACGGTATCAACCGCTTCTGGGGCATGGTGCGGCGAACGGTTCCGATGGCTTCTGGGGCATGACGCGGCGAACGGTTCCGATGGCTTCTGGGGCATGGCGCGGCGAACGGTTCCGATGGCTTCTGGGGCATGGTGCGGGGAAATGGCCCGCGCGCCTGCGCGGCGGGTTCCCTGCCGCGCCGCGCGCATCTGCGCCGGGGGTCTCCTGACCCCCGGCGTCCCGGAGGGGCGAGGAATGCCTCCGCGGCAGCGCCATTGGAGCGCCCCCCCGCGCGGCGGCGGCCGCCGCGGCCGTGGCGCCGCCAGAACGCGGTCG
>JAWLCQ010000323.1:0-3548 GCA_041687095.1 Phycisphaerae bacterium
TGCCACGGCTGCGCTGTTTGCAGCCGTGCTGCCACAAAGGGCACGGCTGTGAACAGCACAGCCGTGGCACCCCGCATCCGGGAGATGCAGAAGAAGTAGCGGTCACTCCGACTGACGCTCCCCACATGGGCCGCCCGCTGCCGCGCGTGCGTCGCGCTTCACCTGCTCCAGCAGGTCCGACAGCTCCCGCACCCGTTCGGGGTGTTGGGCGTAGAGGTTCGTCCTCTCGGCGATGTCCGTACGCAGGTCGAACAGCTCGCCCGGGCAGTCGTGCGCGGTGTACCCGCGCTCGGCCTTGAACCAGTCGGGCTCGCGGTTGTCGTCCCCGCTGGGGGCGTCGATGAAGACCCAGGGGCCCCGGCGGATGGCGAAGCGGCCGGAGCAACTGTGGTGGATGGCGACGTCGCGGACGGGAGCGGCGGACGGGTCGCGAAGCAGCGGGAGGATGCTCAGGCTGTCCTCGCCCGCCCCGTCGGGCAGGTCCGCTCCCAGCAGGTCCGCGCACGTGGCGAAGAGGTCGCTCAGCAGCGTCAGCCGCTCGCACACGCTCCCGGCGGGCGTGACGCCCGGGAGGGACATCAGAAGCGGCACGCGGTGCCCGCCCTCCCAGGTGTCGCGCTTGGCCCCGCGCAGGTGGGCCATGCTGTAGTGGCCGTACTCCCGCGCGTGCTCGTAGCAGCCCCCGGCCGCGGCGGGGATGCACTCCGGGCCGTTGTCGCTCGTGAAGACGATCAGCGTCTCGTCGGTCAGCCCGCGGCGGTCGAGGGCGTCCATCACCTGCCCGACCACCCAGTCAACCTCGCAGACGAAGTCCCCGTAGAGCCCCGCCCCGCTGCGGCCGATGAACTCGTCGTTGGGGCAGATGGGCGTGTGCGGGCTGGTCAGGGGCAGGTACAGGAAAAACGGGTCCTCCCCGGCCGACTCGATGATCTCCACCGCCCGGCGGACGAAGGCGGGGATCATGGCCTTGAGTTCCCACCCGGGCATCATCTTGCCGGGGATCCCGAACATCTCCTCGGGCTTGTCCTCGGTGGGCGGGTGGGTGAGGCGGTCCTGCTCGAACCACGTGTAGGGGGGGAAGTTGGGCACGTCGACCCCGAAGTAGGTGTCAAACCCGCGGTCGATGGGCCCGCCGCGGAGGGGCCCGGCGTAGTCGATGTTCGCCTCGCGGGCGCGGCGGGCGTCGGCTTCCCAGTGGCCGGGGTGGAGGCCCTGCCACGAGGGGCTCCCGTCGCGCGTCGTCCACTCCCAGCCCAGGTGCCACTTGCCCACGCACGCCGTGCGATACCCCTGCGCCCGCAGCAGGTCCGCCACCGTCGCGCGCCCGTCCTCGATCAGGGGCCGGTCCCACGGCCAGAGCACCGAGGCCTTGAGTTCCGTCCGCCAGCAGTACCGCCCGGTGAGGATGGAGTAGCGGCTGGGCGAGCACACGCTCGACGCGGCGTGGGCGTCGGTGAACCGCACCCCGCGGGCGGCGAGGCGGTCCAGGGCGGGCGTGGGGATCTTCGACGCAGGGTTGTTGCACCCCATGTCCCCATAGCCCATGTCATCGGCGAGGATGTAGATGATGTTGGGGCGGCGATTCGGCATGGCGGGGTCTCCTTTGGGCATGGCCTAATACGCGTTCCACTCAATTCTCGGGTGGGTGCCGTGGCTTGCGGAGCGTAGCGGAGCAACCACGTCCAATCGACGCTGCCTGCGAATTATCTGGGATGCGTATTACCCGAATTCTCTTCGTTGTCAACACCCTTCAGCCAGGGCCCAGGGCTCACCGCGAGGTCCGTTCCGTGGCATGGGCGTCTCGCCCATGTGTCCCCCGGGCATCTTGCCCGTGGCGTTCGGCGGAGGCCGCCATGGATTGGGGGTGGCTCGGCGGGCAGCGAGGCCCTTCTCACCTCTCGGCAGGGGCGAGACGCCCCTGCGACACACGGGCGAGACGCCCGTGCCACGGACGTTGCGGAGGCCCTGACCCGGGGCCGTCGCCATTGCGGATCACCACTCCAGGCCCCGGGCAGTCGTGTTCCAGCGCGGCGCCTGGGTGGCAGGTCATGGTGCTTCGGCCCGTTCGCCGGCGGGGCACGGGGGCTGCGCATGCTCCAACCGCGCCAGGCTCGCCCGCCCGTCCGCGTCGACGTCCTCGCACCAGGCGCGGAACGCGGAAGTCATGGCCGCCACCTGCTCAGGGTGCACGGCCGACAGGTCCCGCGTCTCCCCGATGTCCTCCGCCAGGTCGAACAACTGCGCCCGCTCGCCCTGCAGGAAGAGCTTCCACCGCCCCTCTCGCACCGCTCCCTGCGGGCCCTGCCGCCAGAACAGGCGGCGCTCGGGCAGCCGTTCGCCCCGCGTCAGCAGGGGCAGCAGGCTGCACCCGTCCAGCGGGCGGTGCGGGGGCTGCTCCACACCGGCCAGCTCCAGCAGCGTGGGGTAGAGGTCGGACAGCAGGACCGTCTCGTCGCTCTCGACCCCGGGGGGGATCACGCTCGGCCAGTACGCGATCCCCGGAACGCGGTGCCCGCCCTCGAGCATCGACCCCTTCGCCCCGTTGAGGGGCCGGTTCTCGCACACCAGCTCGTGCCCGCCGTTGTCGGACGAGAAGAACAGCAGCGTGTTCTCCTCCAGTCCCAGCTCGCGCAGGCGGGTCACGATCCTCCCAACGCTGGCGTCCAGGGCCTCGACCATCTCGCGGTAGGCCCGCTTGCGGTCGGGGACGCTCCCGTACTTCTTCTCGGGGTCGCTGTTGTCGACGCCCTTGCGGAAGTCGATCGGGTCGTTGGGGCCCTGCCAGGGGAAGTGGACCATCCAGTCGGCGAGGTACAGGAGGAAGGGCCCCTCGCGGTGCTCGTCGAGGAACCGCAGGGCGTGGGAGGTGATCACCTCGGTCGAGTAGCCCTCCTCGTTCTCGACGAGCGTCTCGTCGTGATACCAGACGGCTTCGCCCCAGCGGTTGAAGCGCGAGTGGTGATCCATCCCGCCGTTGAGCCCGCGGAAGGTGTCGAAGCCCATCTTGTTGGGCGACTGGTGCGGGATGTACCCGGTGTGGTACTTCCCGAACATCCCGGTGGCGTACCCCGCGTCCCGCAGGAGGTGGGCGAAGGTGGTCTCGTGCGTGCCCATGGGCGGGCGGCCCTCGCGGGCGGGGCCCAGGACGCGCTCCATTCCGCAGCGCTGCTGGTATCGCCCCGTCAGCATCGCCGCCCGCGACGGGCTGCACATGCACCCGTTGGAGTGCAGGTCGATGAACCGCACGCCCCCGCGCGCCAGGGCGTCCAGGTGCGGCGTGCGGTGCGCCTCGCTGCCGTAGCACGACAGGTCGTCATAGCCCAGATCGTCGGCGAGGAAGATGATGATGTTGGGTTTCATATTCGCTCCGGGGGTTCGGCTGGCTCAGCAGCCCGTTTAGAAACGGGCTGCTAGAGCAGGCGAGCAGGAGAACAGGTGAGCAGTAGATTCAAGACATCCATGGAACTCCTGAAGAGCCAACGTGTTACACGCCTGCGGTCTCCTGCTCTCCTGTTCTACTGCTCCATCAGGAAGCATGGTGTGACTTT
>JAWLCQ010000324.1:0-3544 GCA_041687095.1 Phycisphaerae bacterium
CCTCGAAAAAGGGGACAGGCACCTGCGCGGCAAGAAGCATGCCGCTGCGGAGCCAGTCCCCTTTTTCGAGGCTCCCTGCGCCTACCCCGCCTTCGCCTCCCGACGAATCCTCTCCTTCACGCCTTCGCTGCTGTTCGCGAAGGCGTGAACGGTTACGTTTTCCGTGGCATGGGCGTCCCGCCCATGGGTCCCACGGGCATCTTGCTGGTCCCTTGCCAGCGGGGCCACATGGGCTGGAGAGGGCCTTTCGAGGCCATCAGGCCCCACTCGCCCCCCGGGCAGGGGCGCTCGCGCCCCTGCGACACACGGGCGAGACGCCCGTGCCACGATCTTGCCCGTGCCACGATCTTGCGATCACCCTGGGGCTACCCCCCCCGCACCCGCCGCCTCTTGAGCAGCGCTGCGGCGCCCAGGGCGAGAAGGGCCGCGCTGCTCGGTTCCGGCACGGCCCCGAGGGCGAAGTCCGAGAAGCTCGTGGTGGTCACCGTGATCGTGTTGCCCACGAGGTCGCGGGAGACCACCGGCAGTTGCTCCCACCCCCCGGCCGTCTGGTGGTAGACGTACAGCATGTCCTCGCTGATGCCCGGGACGAGGAGGTTGTCGTCGTAGCAGAACGTCAACTGCACATCGCCGGAGAAGTCCCCGTCGAATTCCAGGCTCCATAGCTGCAGCGGGTCCGTGGGCAGAAGGAAGCCCATGGCCGCGAGGTCCTCCGGCGACAGATCGGCGATGGGCGTCGGGGCGTACTCCCCCCGCACGGTCCCGCCCGTCGCGACCGCGTCAAAGAGCAAGTCGACGCCGCCCACCACCCCCGATCCGCCGCCGACCTCGGCCGCCTGAGACGGTCCGGGCTCGACCGGGGACGACCATGGCTCGACCGCGGAGACGCGGAACCCAAAGCCGGACCCCCAGCTCATCGGGCGGGCGGCGTCGAGGCGATCGCATGCCTGCATCCCGGCGCCCCAATCCAGCCACTCCGCGCCCTGCAGGCCACGGCTTTGGTCGTACAGGATCGATTCGTTCCACTCCATGACGTTCCCCCCCTGGTCGAACGTCCCGTAGGGGCTCGAAGAGTTCTCGTGCGCCCCGACCTCCGTCCTGAAGTAAGGGGCGCCGATCGTCAAATCGTCGAAGTCCTCCCGGAACGTGGCGTTGTTGCCCGGGTCCGGGTCGACCAGGTCGTTGCGCGGGCGGACGTTGCTGCGGGTCGGGTAGTCGTAGTAGCTGCCCGTGGCGGGGTCGTAGTAGGCGGCCTTGTACCACTCGTCCTCGCTGGTGATGGCCCAAGTCCAGTCCGCCTCGCGGGTGACGGCCTGCAGTGCATTCAGGAGCCCTTCCCACTCCGGGGTCCCGTAGTTTGGGATTTCGCCATTCGGTCCGTAGTACTGATGCGTGCCGGTGAGGTCGTACGCTCCGTCCTCGGTGGTGGTGGCGTTCTGTGCCCCAGTGGGCTGGCCGTTGTGCAGCCAGTTGGCGAAGCGGGCGGCGTCAGTCCAGCTCACGTAGTTCACCGGCCGGTTCGCCCAATCGCCCGCGACGCTGTAGACGTAGCTCCCGGACGAGCCGCTGCGCTTGATGTTGCACCCCCACTCGGCTTGAGATAGCCCGCTGTCCACGTCCATTCTCGCTTTGTACAGCCCGTAGACGTCCGTGACCGCCACGGCGTTGAGGAACTCGGCGTACTGCCCGGCCGTCACCTCGTACTTCCCGATGCGGTACTCGTAAGCGACCGCACCGCAGATGCGGTCGGGCCCGTCCCCGGGCGCGCTGTCGCCGGACAGTTCCCCGGCGTTGCCCGGGTTGCCCACCGGGACGGTCTCCAGGCTCGCCAGGCCCGTCCAGGTCCCGTCGGGATTGCGCACCCCGCCCAGGTTGAAGACATCCGCCCCGGCCGTCCCCGCGCCCAGCAGCAGCGCGGCCAGCCCCAATCCCGTCGCCAGTCTCATTGCCTGTCTCATTTTGCGGTTCCTTTGTGCTCGCCCCGCCCCCGCGGGGCCGCCCACCGTGCGTCCCCCCCACGACGGGGGTGACGGCCAGGCCGCGACCGGCAGGACCGTCCCGCCCAGGCCAGGCCAAAGCGATGTTCGAGAATCCAGACCACAGGAAGGAGGAGCGAGAGCAGCCGAGCATCCTCTGCGCCCTGCCCGTACAACGAGAGACACACTGCTGGGGATCACACCGGCCCCGCCGAGCACGCTTGCCCGAGCGGAGGACGGAGGCCTGCTCCCTTGACACACTATTACGCCCCATGCCCGTTTCCAAACGTGACGCTGCAAAAGGAAACAGGTAACCGTTCACGGGGCGCCACCCTCACGCGGCGCTGTTTGCCGCTTGGGGGGGCTGCGGCGCGCGGGGGGGCAGCACCTCGTTGTTCTACACATCTCGACGTGGATTTTCCGCACGATGCGCCCTGGACCCAGGCGGCCTCTTCGCCCCGGAGGGGCGGGGGAGAATAGCCGGGGGTGGAGCGCAGCGGAGCCCCCGGTACAGGCCCCGGACGAGGTAGAGCCCCGATAGGGGCGAGGGAGATGGAAGACGGGACCTCGTGGGAACCCCCCGCAGATCCCTCGCCCCTGTCGGGGCTCTGAAGGACGGAACCGCCTTCCGGGGGTTCCGCTTCGCTCCACCCCCGGCTACTGTCCCGCGCCCCTGTCGGGGCTGTCGGACCGACGCCCGGAATCGGTTCCCTGGCGCCCCGCGAAGCCGAGATGTGTAGAACAACGAGGGGGCAGCACCCCCAAGCCGCGAACAGCATGCACGCCCCTCTTTTCCCCGACGACCCGAAACCAAGTTTCCCATCGACCGATTGCACAACCCGTCCCCGCGGTGTAGCCTCCTCCCGTTCGGCGATGCCCCGCCCGGGCGCGGCATCCACCGGCGAACGGAGGACAAGGATGAGCGTGAACGGCAGGAGCGAAACGGCGTCGGGGTTCGCCGTCCGCATCGACGGTGAACCCGTCACGGTGCGGTGCGCGCGGGAGTTCCCGTGGGTCCGCTGCGGGGTGACGGCCGGGCTGCTGCACCAGGCGCACTACGTCCTGACCAGCGCCCGCGGCGAGCTGGACGTCGAGGTGGACGTGCCGTTCCCGTGGCGGGAGGCCAGGGTTCGGCCGCTACGGCACGGCATCGTTCTGGAACGCACGGAGCGCGGGATCCGCTTCCGCCTGCCCGCCCCCGCGAAGGTGAGCGTGGAGTTCGACGGGGACCTGACGAACCCGCTGCTGATCCTGGTCAACCCCCCGCAGGTCGCTCCGCCGCCGCCCGAGGGCCCGGGCGTGCGGATCTTCCGCGCGGGCGGGGAGTACGACGCGGGCGAGATCCGCCTGGGGGCAGGCGAGACGCTGTACATCGAGGACGGGGCCCTCGTCCGCGGGTGGGTGGTGGCCGAGCGCGCCCACGGAGCCCGCATCGTCGGCCGTGGGATCCTCGACGCCGGCCACCTCGACCACAACGGGCCCCACCGCCCGCAGATGATCCGGATCGTCGAGTCCGACGGGGTGACGGTCGAGGGCGTCACGCTGGTCAACGGGCCCAGTTGGCACCT
>JAWLCQ010000325.1:0-3517 GCA_041687095.1 Phycisphaerae bacterium
GGGGACAGGCACCTGCGCGGCGAACGGCGTGCCGCTCCGGAGCCAGTCCCCTTTTCCTGGCTCCTGGTTCCCGGTTCCAGTTCCCGGCTCCTGGTTCCCGGTTCCCGGTTCCTGATTCCCGGTTCCCGGTCCTACTTGCCCGCGCGGAGCATCTTGGCAGGGATCTCCCCGCCGTTGAGGATCGTCAGCAGCGGCTGGGGGCGGTCCACGCCGGGGACGAACGCGGGGCGCTCGACCCAGGGGTTGAGGCTCAGGACGTTGGCCATGTCCATCCAGTGCTGCAGGCGGGCGACGGGCAGGTTCCACGTCATGTGGAAGTGGTTCGCCGGGGCGTACTGCTTGTACTCGGCCATGGTGGCGTACTTGGGCACCACGAAGGTGTGGGGCCACGTGGGCGTGGAGGTGTTGGCGACGGCCTGGGCGAGCTTGGCGGGCATGTCGGTGGTGACGGCCTCATCCCAGACGAGCCCGAACAGCCCGTTGGCGGAGCTGTAGGCGAGGCGGGAGGCGATGCCTTCGATGCCCCCGGGGGTCATGAAGGTCACGCTGTTGCCGCCCCCGGGGAAGTAGCCCGGATCGGCGGTGGGCATTCCGACGCCCTTCATGCACTGGGCGGGGGAGGCTCCGGGCTTGGCGGCCCAGTTGAAGGAGGCGGACCCGCTGTTGTCGCCATCGACGAAGCCGCGCTCGGCCCAGAGGTCGCCCTTCTTGGGGGTGATCTTGAGCTTCTTGGCGAGGGCCTTGATCTCCCACGGTTCCCAGACCTTGCGGAAGTCCATGAACAGGGGCGGTTCGCCGCCGCTGAGCCAGGTCGTGAAGAGCATGGTCAGCAGGCCCTGGACGTCGGCCTCGGTGGCGTAGGGCATGGCGGGCTTGGCGCCGTTGTGGTCGAAGGTGGAGTTGAAGAGCGACTCCATGGCGTCGGCGACGGGCAGCGGGGTCCCGCGGGGGTCGCTGCCCCATTCGAGCTGGCTCATGAAGCCGCCCCCGACGGCGTTGAGGTCGTTCATGAGGTCGCGGATGATGAGGTACATGGCGAGGGACTGGTCGAAGCGCTTGGCGTCGGCGGCGTCGCGGAGTTCCAGCCGCTTTCCGACGTGCTGGTTCACCCACGCGCGGAGCCCGTTGAGTTCCTTCTCGTCGTACGCCTTCTTGCCGAGCATATCCGCCAGGAGCTTCATGTCCAGGCGGGTGATCTCGATGCCGAAGGTGTTGCGGGTGGGGATGACGTGGGCGAGGGCGGTCTCCATGCCCATCGAGTCGTGGCCAAAGATGACGACGCGGCGGCCCTTGAGCCCGACGGCGGTGAGGGCGGCGTAGCACCAGTCGACGAGGGCGTCGGCGGTGGCGGGGGTCATCTTGGGGTCCGCGCCCGTGTCGGGCCAGGTCCCGACGTTGAGGGCGGTGAGCTTGCCCATCTGGGCGAGGGCGCCGTTGACGGCGTGGGCGAAGACGACCCCGGGCTTGGGCCCGGAGTTGCCGCAGGTGATGTTGACGGGGATGTCCTTGGGGAACTGGGCGAGGAGGCTGATGAGCGTGAGCTGGGGGAAGGCCCAGGTGTCGGGGGCGCAGACGATGGCGTCGACGCCGGCGGCGCGGAACTGAGAGGCGACGATGTCGGCCTGGGGCTCCCCGTCGATGAGGATGGGCGACCAGACGACGTTGACGGGGGCCCCGTCGGGCATCTTGACGCGGTCGGCGACGACCTTGGCGACCATCTCGACGATGTTGACGCAGCGCTCGCGGGAGGCGGCGTCGATGCGGGGGTCGCTGGTGGCGCAGACCCCGAAGGTGACGACGCGCTGGGGCGCCTTGCTCGTTGCTGCCAGTTTCTTTGCCTCGGCCATGGGTTCTCCATCCTTTCTGCCGCCGGAACGGGGTCCGGCGGGATCGATGCACGGGGTCTCGCACGTCATCGCGCCCGGGCGCGATTTCAGCGCCGGATGATAGCCACGGGCGGGGCTTGCCTCAAGCCCTCTCTTCCGCTACAGTTGACGAAAGACCACGTAGTGGGAGAACGCACGCAGATGACGCAAACAGACACGAACGCTACGGGGGCGTCGGACAAGGGCAAGGGAAAAGCCTTTTTTGACCGGGCCGACCAGGTCGCCGAGACCAGCAACTGGGACTTCGCGATCCAGTTGTACCTCGAGGGGATCGCCCGCGAGCCCAGCAGCATCGAGCGTGGGCACGAGCCGCTGCGGAAGATCGCCCTGATGCGCAAGTCGCAGGGCGGGAAGGGCCCGGGGATGCTCGAGCCCATGAAGTACGGCCCCAAGAAGGACCCGGTCCAGTCCCTCACCAACGCCGAGTACCTCCTGGCCAAGGACCCGGGCAACCAGTCGTACATGGTCCAGGTGCTCAAGGCCAGCGAGGCCGTGGGCGTCGCCTCGGTGACCAAGTGGATCGCCCACCTGCTCCTGGAGGCCCAGAAGGTCGCCAAGAAGCGGGACAGGCGGATCCTGGTGCTGCTGACCGACGCGTACACGAAGATCGAGGAGTACGCCTCGGCGCTGATGGCGTGCGAGATGGCGCTGCAGCTCGCCCCCGACGACGGGGCCCTCCAGTCCCGGCGGAACGACCTGTCGGCGAAGGAGACGATCCAGCGCGGGCAGTACGACAACGCCAACGTCGACTTCACCCACAAGGTCGCCGACATCAAGAAGCAGCAGGAACTCATGGAGAAGGACGCCCTCGCCAAGGGCCACGCCCACCTCCAGGAGCAGGTCGAAAAGGCCCGCGGGGAGTACCTCGCGGCCCCGCTGGTCCCGGGCAAGATCAACGCCCTCGTCGATGCCCTGATGGAACTCGAGGACGAGTCCTTCGAGAACGAGGCCATCGACGTCCTCACCAAGGCCCACAAGGACACCTCGAGCTACCAGTTCAAGATGAAGATCGGCGACATCAAGATCAAGCAGATGACCCGCCGCTACCGCAAACTCCTGGAAACCGGGGACAAGGCCGCCGCCCTCGAGCAGGCCAAGCGCCAGGTCGAGTTCGAGCTGGAAGAGTACACCGAACGCGCCGTCAACTACCCCACCGACCTCTCCATCAAGTTCGAACTCGGCCGCCGGCAGTTCCTCGCCGGACACCACGACGACGCCATCGCCTCCCTCCAGCAGGCCCAGCGCGACCCGCGCCGCCACGTCCGCTCGCTGCTCATGCTCGGGCAGGCCTTCACCAAGAAGGAGTGGTACCACGAGGCCGTCGAGACCTTCAGCCGCTGCCTTGAGTCCGAGATGACCGAGGAACGCAGCAAGGAGGTCCGCTACCACCTCGCGGATGTCCTGGAGAAGCTCGGGAAGTTCGCCGAGGCCCAGGAGCACTACTCCGCCGTCGCGCAGATGGACTACAACTACAAGGACGTCCGCGAGCGCCTCGACATCATCCGCAAGAAGGTCAACGACGCCCGCGCGCAGGGCGAGTAGCACGGGGGCTCCGGCCCCACCCCCACGAAACACAGCGGTGCGGGGGCCCCCCCCCGAGGGCCCCGCCCCCGGGCCGCCCACCCGCCGCG
>JAWLCQ010000326.1:0-3515 GCA_041687095.1 Phycisphaerae bacterium
TCTGCGACTACATCGCGGGCATGACCGACCGCTACGCCCTCTCCGAGCACAAACGCCTCCCCCGCTGACGCCAAGCCCCCGACCCGCCCGCGGAACTCGCCTCGGACAATGCCCACGGGGCGCTGTTTGCCCCGTGGGACCGTCTGAGCAACCGAACCGCCTCCCTTCCCCCCAGATCCTGCAGGATGAAGTGAGCCTCCCGGGGATCCCCAGTAGTCGCCCCCGGTCCGCTTTCGGGGTGGGTCCCGTACCGCTCTCGGGACCGTCCCGTGGCGAATCCACCCGCAGTGTCCCTCCCGGAGAGCCCGCTGGTGCTTCGGGTCCTGTGGGGGACCGGGACGGTTCGGTCGTCCCGGGCCGTCCCGTCCCGTGACCAATCCACCCGCAGTGTCCCTCCCGGAGAGCCCGCTGGTGCTTCGGGTCCTGTGGGGGACCGAGACGGTTCGGTCGTCCCGGGCCGTCCCACGGGGCGGAACAGCGCCCCGTGGGCATTGTCCACTGCGAGTCCCGGACCGTGCAGGTACGCGGGCGACAGTCGCGGGAAAGTGGATTTTATAAGCGTCTATGGGACCGCTACTTGTGGACGGCACGGCGGAATTTCCTTGGAGGGTTGGGAATCCGTGGTGGAATGGCTGGCGGCACGGAGGGAGAGGTACGCGCCGAGGGAACGGCGGACGGCGAGAGGCGGAACCGCGGGCGGATGGGTTTGTTTTCGCGAGGGAGCGATGGCTTTGTTTTCAACGGTGGGACTGGTTGGCTTCGTTTTGCAGGGCGGCTTTGCTTTGCAGGGCGGCGTTGGCTTTGTTTTCAACGGTCGGGAGGAGGCGCGCGGTGGCTTTGTTTTGCGCGGCGGGGCGAGTGCGGCCGCGAAAAGGGGACTGGCTCCGAAGGGGCGCGCCGTTCGCCCCGGAGGTGCCTGTCCCCTTTTCGCTCCGAAGATGAGCGGGGATGTACAGATGCCCTTGGCGCGGGAAGAGGGGTGGGAGGGCCGGAAATCGGAATAGTCTGCGCTGGGTTCGTTCCGCACGGTCGGGAGGAGGCGAGATGGGTTTGTTTTGCACGGTCGGGGCGAGTGCGGCCGCGAAATGGGGACAGGCACCTTCGGGGCGAACGGCATGCCCCTGCGGAGCCAGTCCCCGTTTCGCTCGCCGTGGGTCGGTCCGGGGCCCCCTCACCTGTCGCTGCGCGACATCCTCTCCCCGCGGGGAGAGGGGTGGAGGCAGCCGCGCGGGGCCGATTGGGTTCGTTTTGCACGATGGCTTTGTTCCGCAGGGTGCGGTTGGGTTCGTTCCGCACGATGGCTTTGTTTTGCATGATGGGTTCGTTTCGCACGATGACGTTGTTTCGCACGGTGGCTTTGTTCCGCACGGTGGCGTTGGCTTCGTTCTCGGCAGGGGGTTGCGTGCGGCCGGGCGGGACTGGACGATAGGGCTACGGAGGACGAGCCATGGCCGGTGACAAGGTGACGATGCGGGTGACGGTGCGGGGGGGGGAGCTTTCGGTGGCCACGTGCGGGGCGGGGCTTCGCGCGGCGTTCGGGGGGGCGGTCGTGCTCGTCGGGGATGACGAGCGCGAGGTGACCGTCGCCCCCGACGGGGCTGCCCTGCGGCCCTCCGCGCCCCACGCGGGGAAGCTGCGCTCCGCAGCGCCGGGCAGCCGCGTCGTACTGGCGGGGAAGCCCAAGGCGCAGCGATGCGACGTGCCCACGCCCCTCGGGGGAGCCCGCGAGCAGAGCTGGACGTGGATGGGCGAGGACGGGATCGGTCTGCGGTGGACGGTCCGCACGCTGCGGGACGCACCCGCGGTGAGCGTGTCGGCGGCGGTGTACAACGGGACGGGCGAACCGTTCCGCCTGCGGCGGTTTGACCTGCTGCGGACGGGCGAACCGCTGACGCTCGAGGGCGAGGCGGGCGACTGGTCGCTCGCCATGCTGGGGGCCACCGACGCCGCCGGGCCGCTGTCGGCCGGGCCGCTCACCGGCGCCCCCCCCCCCCCCCCCCCCCCCCCCCCCCCCCCCCCCCCCCCCCCGCCCCCACCCTTCTGCTGGGTTGCGGCACCGCCTCGCCCGCCGGCGTCAGTTCGACCGCGAACGTCGCCGCCCGCTAGCGAAGGGGTGCCTTCCGATGTGGGTGGGGCGGGGGCCGTGCCGGAGGCGTTGGCACCGAAGGTGGCTCAGCCTCCGGTACGGTCCCCGCCCCACCCGCTCACGCATCCAGCAGCATCGCCTCCGGCTCCTGCAGCAGGTCGATGAGCTGGTTGGTGAAGCGCGCGGCGTCGGCGCCGTCGACCAAGCGGTGGTCGAACGAGAGGCTGAGGTAGAGCATCGGCCGCGCCGCGATCGTGTCGTCGGGAAGCACCACCGGGCGCTTGCGGATGGCGTGCACCCCGAGGATCGCGGCCTCCGGCACGTTGATGATCGGGAAGCTGAACAGGCCGCCGACGCTGCCGATGTTGGTGACGGTGAAGGTGCCGCCGCGGACGTCGTCGGGAGAGAGCTTGCCGTCGCGCGCCTTGGCCGCGAGCCCCTGCAGGTCATCGGCGACGTCGATCAGCGGCTTGCGGTCGACGTCCCGGACCACCGGCACCACCAGGCCGGCGTCGGTGGCGACCGCCATGCCGAGGTTGACGTAGTCGCGCAGGACGACCTCCTGGGTGACGTCGTCGAGCGCGCTCGAGAGCGCCGGGTAGGCGGGCAACACCTGGCCGATCGCCTTCATGATCAGCGGCAGGTACGACAGCCGGACGCCGCGCGCCTCGGCCCGCGGCTTGAGCCGCTCGCGCAGGCGCACGAGCTCCGTGACGTCCGCCTCGTCGACGTGGAGCGTGCGCACGCTGTGCAGGTGCGAGGCGACCATGTGGTTCGTGATCGCGCGCCGCAGTCCCCGCAGCGGCACGCGCCGCTCGCGCTCCTCGTAGCCCTTGGGCGTCACCGGGCGCACCGCCGCCGGCAGGCCACCGGCCGCGGGCGCGACGTACTCCGCCTGGCGACGGACGTCGTCGACCCGCACCCGCCCGGCGGGGCCGGAGCCGAGCACCTGCTCGATCGGGACGCCCAGCTCCCTCGCCAGGCGGCGGGCGGCCGGGACGGCGACGACGCGGCCGTAGGCGCCGCGCAAGGCGGGGGCGGGGTCGGGCGCCGGGGCTGAGCCAACTGGGGGTGTCAACGCCCCGGCGCCGGACGCCCCCACCGCCCGCCGGCGAACCGTGGGAAGCACGCCGTCGTCGTCCGCGCTCGCCTTGAAGAGGCTGAACTCGTCGCCCTGGGCGACGCCGTCCGCCTCGTCGGCATCGTCGCGCTCCGCGTCCGGCGGGGTGGCGGCGCGTTCGCCAGCGGGCGGGGCGGACCGAAGGCCCCCGCTGGCGGCCGGGGCACCGGGGGGCGGGGTGTCCCCCCTACCGGCGGACGGGGTACCGGCGGACGGGGTACCGGGGTGCGGGGTCTCCCCCCCACGGGCGGTCGGGGTGGCGGCGGCCTCGGCCGGGGCGTTGGCACCCCCAGGTGGCTCAGCCCCGGC
>JAWLCQ010000327.1:0-3455 GCA_041687095.1 Phycisphaerae bacterium
CCCGGACGTTGGGGGTCAGGAGACCCCCAACGCACGCGCATAGGGCATCGCACGCGCATAGGGCATCGCACGCGCGTTGGGCGTTGCACGCGCGCCCCACCTCCTGCGCCGGGGGCCAGGAGCCCCCCTGCCGCCAGCGCTCCGCCGGAGTCGGCGGGGCCTACCGCTGGTGCTCCGGGGGCAGGACCTCCCGCCACATCGAGTACGCCTGCTCGGGGCGGCGGAGGTGGCCGCCGTCGATCTTGCGGTACTCCGTGCCGTAGCACTCGTGCGTGCGGAGGAAGCGGATGGCGTCCCACGACTGGTCGCGGATGGGGCCGAAGTCGTCCTTGCCCCAGAAGATGCGGATCGGGAGGCGCTTGGCACCGTCGGAGAGTTCGATCCGCTCGAAGAGCTTCATGTCGCTGTTGCACGCCCGGGCGACGAGCATGCTGAACCGCTCCGGGTGCCGCAGCCCCACCCAGTACATCGGGTAGCCCCCCGCGCTGAAGCCCGTGAGCAGGACGGCCCGGCGGTCGATGCGGTAGTCCCCGCAGACCTGGTCCAGCAGGGCGAGGAGGAACTCCTCGTCCGCCTCCAGATCGCGGAACCACCCGCCGGCGAACTTCACGGCGTGGGAGACGGGCGCCCGGAGCTTGGGGGCGACGACGATCAGCCCCTTCTCCTCCGCCAGCGAGTCCCACTCGCGGATCTGCATCTTGTAGTCGTCCCACGGGTTGAGCCCGTGGAGGGTGATCACGAGCGGCCACTCGCGGTCGGGGGTGTAGTCGCTCGGAACGTAGACGTAGTAGGGCTGCCCGGTGGTGGGCTCGGCCGCCCGCCGGTAGTCCACGGGCGTGGGGGCGCCCGGGGGCACGTAGCACCCGCCCAGCAGCACCGGACCGAGCAGGAACAGGGGCACTATCCACGCGAAGTCTCGTCTGTCTACCATGGCGGGATTATACCGAACGCCGCGCCCGCCGGAGCGGTTTTTCCCCGCGACAAGCTCCGGGGAGTCTGCTATCCTTCCGCGGGGACAGGACATGACGAAGACCGTGACACGCACCGCCCTTTTCCTCGCCGTTACTACCGTCGCCCTCACCGCGGCGACGAGCGCCTATGCGCTCGAGCCCGACGAGGTCGCCGTCCTCGCCAACGCCTCCGACCGCGAGTCGATGGAACTCGCCCGCTACTACCTCCAGCTCCGCGGGATCCCCGAGACGAACCTCATCGCCCTGCGGACCGCCTCCGACCCCGTCATCACCCTGCCCGAGTTCCAGAAGCAGATCCGCGAACCGGTGCGGGCGGCGCTGCGGGAGCGGCGGATCGATGGCCGCGTCCGCTGCCTGGTGGTGCTGTGGAACCTCCCGCTCCACGTCGTGCCCACGCGGGGCGACGCGGCCGCCGAGTCCCGCTCGCCCCTCCAGCAGGCCTGGGCCTCGGTCGCCGCCGACGCCCACCGCCGCCTCGCCCTCGACCTGCTCCTGCTCGATCGCCTTGCCGAGACCTTCCCCCCCGCCCCGGGCGAGGACCTCACGGACCTGGCGGGCCTCTTCGGCCCGCTCCCCGCCCCGCCCCCCGAGCTGCCCGACCCCGAGGCCCTCCCGCAGCAGATCGCTCGCGGCCTCCTCGCCCGCCAGGAGAAGCTCGACGCCCTCCGCTCGCCTTCCCAGCGGCGGATGGCGTGGCGGCAGATGATGGGGCTGTACCGCGAGGCGTACGGCGTGGAGGGGCTGACGACCTACATCCGCCGCCACCGGCCGCCCGACGCCCCCCCGCTCAACGACTTCCGCGACGAACTCGCCGCCGCCGAGAAGCGCGTCCAGGAGCTGCGGAACACCACCGACCCCCGGCAGGTCCCGGCGCTGGCGGGGGCTTTGCAGACCGTGTCGGGCACGGCGGCGGTCCTCACCGAGGCCCTCCGCCGCGCCGGGTCCGCCGCCGATGCACAGATGGACGCGTCGGTGGACAGCGAACTGGCGATGCTGTGGTTCGACGACTACGACCGCGCCGGGCCCGCCCCCAACCCGCTGTACTGGAAGTCCGACGCCTCCCCCGCCGTCCGGGCCAAGACGCTCATGACCGCCCGCATCGACGCCGCCTCCCGCGCCGACGCCATGCGGATGATCCGCTCCTCCCTCGCCGCCGAGGCGGCCGGGCTCGAGGGCGCCTTCTACGTCGACGCCGGCGGGCCCCTCGCCGAATACGACAACCACCTCCGCACCGCCTGCCGCATGGTCCGCCTGCACACCCGCCTCCGCTGCGTCCTGGACGAGAAGCCCACGCTGTTCTCCCCCGACGCCGCCCCCCACGCCGCCCTCTACGTCGGCTGGTCCAGCCCGGGCCGCTACGTCTCCGCCTTCCTCTGGGTCCCCGGAGCGGTCGGGTGGCACGTCGCGGGCAACGAGGTCTCCGCCCTCCGCGACCCCGACTCCACCCAGTGGGGCGTGCAGATGCTCCGCCACGGGGCGGCCGCCACCCTCGGGGCCGTCGACGACCCCCGCCTCGGGGCCTTCCCCCTCCCCGAGGAGTTCTTCGCCCTCCTGCTGACCGGCAAGTACACCCTCGCCGAGTGCTACTGGCGCACCGTCCCCCACGCGAGCTGGCGAATGACCCTCCTGGGCGACCCCCTCTACACGCCCTTCGCCAAGAACCCCCAACTGCCGGCCGCCAAGCTGCCCAACGGCCTGGCGCCCTGAGGCCGCGGGCGAGCGGGGAGGGGCGATCGGCCTTCAGCTATCAGCGTTCAGCTATCAGCTTTCAGCTTTCAGCTTTCAGCTATCAGCGTTCAGCTATCAGCTTTCAGCCTTCAGCTATCAGCTATCAGCTATCAGCATCCCGGCCACGCCCGCAAGGGCGTGCGTTGGGGGTCAGGAGACCTCGTTGTTCCACGCATCACGGCAGGCGGATCGTCGCCGGATGCCCCTGCGGTTCGGGCCGCGTCCCCGCCCCCGCCGGGCTTGCCCCGGGGGAGCGAAGGTTTCTAAGCTAGCCAGCGGCGATCCACTTTCACTTCTCCTTCTTTTGCTTCTTTCCGCCCCCGCCCGGCTTGTCCGGGTGGAGCGAAGGTTTCTAAGCTCAGGCGGGCTCCGAGGGCGTCAAAGCTTCGCTCCACCGGCGTAAAGCCGGTGGGCGCGGAAAGAAGAAGAAACAGCAGGAAGAGAGGGGGCAGGGCGCCGGCTAGCTTAGAAACCTTCGCTCCCCCGGGACGAGCCCGGGAGGGGGCGAGCAACCGGTCCTCCCTCCCCTTATCGGATCCCGCGTCGATGCCTTCTCCCTATGCCATTGCGGACCGGCCGAGCGTGGGAACGGAGAGGCCGAGATGCGTGGAACAACGAGGTCTCCTGACCCCCAACGTCCGGGAACGAGCGGAGCGTCTCCGCGATGGCGTGATGGCGGCGCTTCGGTCGCGACGGCATGTGGAGTGCGGCGGTTCACCGCCGCTTTTCGATGGACCGGGGCCGATCGCATGGGCC
>JAWLCQ010000328.1:0-3441 GCA_041687095.1 Phycisphaerae bacterium
ACACACGGGATAATCCTATCGATAAGTATCCTAATTACCAAAGCTTCCAAGAGCCTTTCAAGATATTTCTTTGCGGTTCTTGTTATGCGTTTATCATATGTGCGTTTGTGTTGCTTTCCAACAGGAGTCCAAAGACCGCGGGGCGGCGGTGCGACAGCCGTCGCCTGCGGTGCGGGCCTACGGGCGAATCGCGTCCGCTTCGCACAGTTCGAAGCGGATGCGGAACAGCCGGCGGTTTCCGCGGAGGGCGGGCGGATAGAGGTCGTCCAGGGCGCACCGCACCTCGTCCGCCGACGCGAATCCGTCGGCGAGGGCGTCGGCGTGGTCCAGGCGGGCGAGGTCCACCACGTCGACCTCCAGGATGCGGACGCGGCCCAGCCCCGGGACGCGGTGCACGCTGCCGCATCGCACGTGCGGGCGCAGCCAGAACCGCAGCGTCGTGGTCTTACGCCCCGCCCGAATGGCGGGGAAGAACTGTTTCTTCATCAGGAGCACGCAGGATGACCTCACCTCGATCCCGCAGATCATCGCACGCCCCCCCCGCCACCGCCACCCCCTCCCCGCCCGCATCGCGCCCCGCGCGTTCCCAAACGCCCCGCACCCCCGAGAGGCGGACGCCCAACGCCCCCCGACGGTGTGCGGGCGCCGAGGCGGGCAGGGAGGCGGGCGCGAAGGCGGGAGCCGAGTCCGGGGCCCTTGCGGGACCGCACTGGAGCGTGGAGATCACCGCCGTTGTCCATCACCGCATCCCTCCCTCCCCCCTCGCCGGCCGCGTGGCCGCCATGTTCGGGCTCACCGAGGAGCGGAGCGAGACGCTCTACGACCGCGTGCGGCTGGCGCTTGAGCCCGGGCAGATTCTCGCCCTCGTCGGGCCCTCCGGGGCGGGCAAGAGCACGCTGCTGCGGGAACTCGCCCGCCGCGTCCCGGGCGCGCGGCGGCTGCGGGTGGAGGAACTGGCCCACGGCGAGGCGTCGGCCATCGACGCCCTGGAGGGGGGCACGCTGGAGGAGCGGCTGGAGACGCTTTCCCGGTGCGGCCTCGCGGACGCCCCGGCCCTGCTGGCGCCCACCCGCTGCCTCAGCGGCGGACAGCTTCACCGCCTCGCCCTCGCCGACGCCCTCCACACCGCCCGCCGCTCGCACGCCCCCACGCTCCTGCTCGCCGACGAGTTCGCCGCGACGCTCGACGCCCCCACCGCCGTCGCCCTCGCCCGCAACCTCCGCCGCCTCGTGACACGCTCCCGCTGCGCGGTGGTGCTGGCGACGACGCGGGAGGACCTCCTCGCCCCCCTCGCCCCGGACCTCATCCTCGTCAAGCCCCTGGGCGAGCCCGGCCGCCTGCTGCGGGGGGCGCACATGAACGTGGTTGCTCCGCTTCGCTCCGCAAACCACGGCACCCGACGGTCCGCGGACCATGGCACATCACGGTCCGTGGACCATGGGACACCGCGATCCCCAGACCATGGCACACTGCGATCCGCGCACGACGGGATCGGGCGTTGCGGCCGTTGGTCGCTCCCCTCCCCGCCGCGCGGCCTGGGCGATCCGCGGCGATGGCCGATCGAGCGGGGGAGCATCCATGACTACGACCGCCTCAGCCCCTTCCACTACCTCGCCGGCCGTCCCGCCGCTCACAAGCGCGTGTACGTCATCCGACCGCCCCATCGTGCCTCCGTGGGGTGCGTGCCGGACATCGCGGCCGTGCTGGTGGTCTCCCCGCCGGTCTTCAACGTCCGCGGGCGGAACCTCGCCACGGGCGGGCGGTACGCGGGGCCGGACCGGGGGGCGGGCCTGGCGATGCTGAACGCGGAGGTCGAGTGCATCTCGCGGGTGATCGTGCACCCGGTGTACCGCGCGTGCGGGCTGGCGGTGCGGCTGGTGCGGGAAGCGATTGCGTCGGCCCCCACGCGGCACGTCGAGGCCCTGGCGGCGATGGGAACGGTGCACCCGTTCTTCGAGAAGGCGGGCATGCGGGCGTACCCCGTCGGGCGCGACGTGCACCTGGAGCGCCTGGTCTCCGCCGCCGACGCCGTCGGGCTCAACGAGGCGGATCTGGCGGCCGTGGCGCCGGTGAAACGGTTCCTCCGCCGCCGCACACGGGGGGCCCGCTTCCTGCGGGCGGAACTGGACGCCTGCATCGCCCGCACCGTGGACGACAAGCGCCTCTCCCGCCTTCGCGATCCAATCGCCGAAGTCTGCCGCCGCACGGGGCGGCTGTACGTGTACTACTTCGCGGAGGGCGGCCCATCCGCGATGGGCCACAAAGACGCAGAGGCGCAGAGGTGAGGAGGTAATCGTTCACGGGGTGCCACCCTCAAGCGGCGCTGTCTGCCGCTTGGGGGTGCTGCGGTGTGGCGAGCCCAACACCCCCAAGCCGCGAACCGCATGCGGCTTGAGGGTGGCACCCACACTCTGGCTCCGTTCCGTGAACGGTTACGTGAGAAGAATATGGAGATCACGGGTGGGACCCTTTTGCTGTTGGTGCGTGTCCCCCCGCCCCGAGAGCCCCAATGCCGCCAAAGGAGAAGCCCCATGACCGCAATCCGTCCCAGCAGACCCGCCCGCCCGTCTCGGCCTGCTCCGCGTTCCCAAGCCCCCCGGCGGCGTCGGGGGGATTCGTTCGAGTCCCCGCGTGCACAACCTCCGCGCTCCCCGCTGCCCCGCCCGCGCTGCGTCTATCGCCGCCTGCCGCTGTCCTCGCTCCACCCGCGTGAGGACCGTGCGGGCTCGGACGCCAACCCCAAGGCCCGTCAGGTCCTCACCGCCGCCATCGCCGCCACCGGGCGATACCCGGCGTTGATCGTCCGCCC
Source organism: Phycisphaerae bacterium (assembly GCA_041687095.1). GTDB lineage: Bacteria > Planctomycetota > Phycisphaerae > SM23-33 > SM23-33 > JAWLCQ01. Next base: position 2,810 of record JAWLCQ010000328.1, read on the forward strand.
CCGCCCCGGCGGTCCGGGGGGGTACGAGGTCCTCGACGGCCAACTCCGCGCGGAGGTGCTCCGCTCGCTGGGCGCCCACGACGCGCGGTGCGAGGTGTGGGACGTTCCCGACGACGAGGCCCTCGTCCTGTCGGCCGTCCTGAACGATGTCCGCGCCCCCCGCGACGCCGCCGGGCGGGCACGGCGGACGCGGCGGATCGTCCGCCTGCTGGGGGAGACGGCGGCGTTGGCGGCATTGGGGCTGACCCCGGCGGCGCTGCGGCAGCAGGTGGCGCTGCTGGAGGACCGCTCGCAGCGGGAGCGCCCGCGGCCGCCCGCCCTCGAGCTGCGGCCGATGGTGTTCCACCTCCGCCCCTCCGACGCCCACGCCCTGGAACAGGCCCTCCGCGCCGCCGCCCAACCGGGCGAGGGACGCGGGCAGGCCCTGCTGCGGGCGATCGGTGCGCCGCGGTGAGGGAGCGGACCCCGCCGGACCACCACCGCACTCGCCCCCGGAAGCCTCCGCCCGCAACGACAAGACCCCTCTCCCCACCGGCTGTCTCTTTATCACATTTTTGCGGGTTCGATACGTAGAGAATATTGGACCGGAAAGGACGGTGGAGAGGCCGAATGGCGTGGAACTGAGGCAGTTG
>JAWLCQ010000329.1:0-3419 GCA_041687095.1 Phycisphaerae bacterium
TCCGGGACGCGGCGGGTCAGGAGACCCGCCGCGCACACGCTTGAGGCGTCGCACACGCTTGAGGCCGCGCGACGGAGCGCCGCCGATCTACGCGTACGCCTCCGCCACCGCCTCCCTCGCCGCCTGGACCCATTGGGTCAGGCGCTGGGGCTGGCGGCGGATGGAGTGGAGGTCCTTCATCATGATCTCCACGTGACAGCCGTGCTCGCGGGTGATGCGGAAGACCTCGGCGTAGGCCCCGCGGAGGGCGGCGGGGTCGAAGTGCTCCGTCGTCACCGGCGTCGGGAGGGGCTTGTAGCAGAAGACGTAGTCCCCGCCCAGCCGCTCGGCCGATTTGCGAACGTCCGCCCACGGGGACACCGACACCCGCCGCAGGTTCCGCACCTGCTTCAGCGACCCCAGCCAGTCGTGCACCGGTTCGCAGCAGCCGTAGTGCGACAGCCCGTACCGCTCCATGATCGTCCGCATGTGCGGGAAGAAGAACTCGGCGAACATGTCGGGCGAGATCCCCACCAGATCCTGCGCCTGCGACCCGCCCCAGACGTCGCACAGGCGGACGCGATTCGGGTCGAACCCCTCGGCGGGCAGCGCATCGGTGTACCCGATCCCCCCGGTTCCGATCCACTCCGCCCCGTTGTTGAGCGTCAGCAGACCCTCGCGCTCCAGCGCGTCGAGCTGCTCGTGGTGCGCGCGGGCAAGGAAGTCCAGCAGCGCCCGCACCCACTCGGGATCGTCGTACAGGTCGATCCAGAGGTTCTCCATCCCCCGCAGATTGACGGCCGTCACGGGGTAGCCCCCCACCTGCGTCCACATCCCCCCGCGCCGGCGGACCTCCAGGAGGTCGCCCACGAGGTCCTGCGCCACCCGCAGCCACTGGTCCGACGTTTCGCGGTCCACGTGCAACTGGGGCACGCGGAGCTTGTCGAGGTCCGCGCGGTCCTGCAGCGGGGCCTCGCAGTGGTAGGCTTCGAGGTTGGAGTGACTGGCGAGGGAGAGGGAGGTGTAGGGGTTGAGGTAGTACACGTGCCTCGCCCCCGCGTCGCGCATCTCGGTGCGGTTCTCGATCCCCCAGTCCCCGAACCCCGCGTGGTAGTAGACGTTGAGGACCGCGTCGATCGGCTGATCGTCCCCGAAGACCTCGTGCGTGTAGATCGCCATCCGCAGCCGCTGCTCCCATCCGCGGAGGATGGGGTCCTCGCAGCGGAGCGATTCGTGCGGGATGCACTCGCCCCACGCGCCTTCGGGGAAGCAGTACACCAGCGGCCGCGTGGAGCGCAGGCCGTTGGCGGCGGTGATCGCATCGCGCTTCTCCTGCTGGGCGGGAAGGGCGGCGAGGTCGCGGACGCGGGACGCCAGGTCGCGGAGGATCGTACGTTGCTCGGGGGTCACGTGCATGACAGCATCCTTTCCAAGGGCCCCGACCATACCCGCACGTAGAGGGTGCGGGCAAGGCCCCTGTGCAGTACACTTCCGCCCATGACGCCCCAACTGCAAACCCGCCCCTGCACCGTTGCGGTGAATCCCGCTCCCTCCGCCCGTCCGCCCCTGCGGGCGGGGACGTGGGTCGGGCTGCTCATCGTCGTGACCTTCGTCCTTCGCCTCCCGGCCGCCGCGTTCGTGGGGCTCGGGTACGGGGAGTCGTACTACTTCACCTGCGCCATGTCCCCCGAACTGAGCTACTTCGACCAGCCCCCGCTGTGCCACTGGCTGATCTGGGCGGCGGCGAAACTGGGCGGGACGCACCCGCTCGTCCTCCGCCTGCCCTTCCTCCTGCTGTTCGCGGGCACGACGTGGCTGCTCTTCGCGCTGGGCCGACGCCTGTTCTCCGAACGTGCCGGTCTGTGGGCGGCGGCGCTGCTGAACCTCTCGGCCGTCTTCACCCTCTCCACCGCCCTGTTCCTCCAGCCCGACGCACCCCTGATGTTCCTCATGCTCGCGTGCGCCTACTGCCTCGTGCGGGTGCTGCAACCGGAGCGGGACGCTCTCCCCGACAACAGCCGACCGCAGAGCACGCTGAGACCGCAGAGAGAGGAGAGAGAGGAGAAGTCTAACACCAAGGCGGAGCGGACCCTCTCGCCGCACCAGCCAATCCCCGCCTGCCCCTCGATCCTGTCCGCGGCAATCCGCAATCCGCAATCCACAATCCGCAATTCCTCCCAGTGGTTCTGGTGGCTGCTCGCGGGCGGGCTGCTGGGCCTGGCGATGCTCAGCAAGTACCACGCCCTGTTCCTGGTCTTCGGGCTGGGGATGTTCCTGCTGACGGACCGCTCGCGGCGGGGGTGGCTGCTCCGCCCCGCCCCGTGGGCCGCCCTCCTGCTTGCCCTGGCGGTCTCCTCGCCCGTGCTGATCTGGAACGCGCAGCACGGGTGGATCTCGTTCCTGTGGCAGGGGGCGCGGGGGACGGACGCGCGCGGGCTGCACTGGGACTGGCTGGGGCGCAACGTGCTGGGGCAGGCGCTGTGGCTGCTGCCGTGGATCTGGGTCCCGCTGGCGTGGCAGCTCGTGCGGTGCTTCCGCCTGGCGGGGCGATCGGCGGCGCATTCGCTGATCGCCTGGTGCGCCGTCGGGCCCATCGTGGCCTTCACGGCCGTGTCGCTGTGGGCGCCCATCGGCCTGCACTTCCACTGGCAGGCGCCGGGCTACCTGCTGCTGCTGCTGGCGCTGGGGGAGTCCGTGGCGAAGGCGTTGGCGCGCGGACAGCGCGTGGTCCGCGGGTGGCTGATCGCGTCGGCGGCGTTCACCGCCCTCGCCGTCGCCGTGCTCGTCAGCCACGCCGCGACGGGGTGGTGGCGGACGTACGGGCTGGCGTGGTGGTCGGACAAGATCGGGCAGTCGACGGACCCCACGCTGGAGATGCTGGACTGGCGGGAGTTGGAGGGGGCCCTCCGCGCGCGGGGGCTGCTGGGCCGCCCGCGGACGTTCTACTTCACCAACCGCTGGTTCCAGACGGGGAAGGTGGGCTACGCTCTGGGGGGCAGCGCCCCCGTCCTGTGCCTCCACCGCCGCGATCCCCGCGCCCTCGCCTTCCTCCACGACCAGCGGGAGTGGCTCGGGGCGGACGCGGTCCTGGTGTCGACGGAGGAGTTCCTGGGGGACCCCGCGGCCTTCGCCGCCGGCCACTTCGCCCGCGTCACGCCCCTGGGCGAGGTCCCCATCCGCCGAAGCGGGCGGGTGGAGATCGTCCTCCGCCTGCACCTGTGCGAAGGCTTCCACACGATGTACCCCGTGCCGTACTTCGCGGGAGAGGAGTGATGGAGACAGAGAGCGCAACATGAGAAAGGGATGGGGATTTCGGATTTGCGATTCCGCACCTCCTGCACCGGGGGTCTCCTGACCTCGTTGTTCTACACATCTTGGCGTCCCGACAGGGACGCGACTCCGAGAGTCCCGGTAGGGACGGATTGAGAATAGCCCAGCAG
>JAWLCQ010000330.1:0-3388 GCA_041687095.1 Phycisphaerae bacterium
CGCGGCTGGCACATTCTGAACGAACGCCTGATCGGCTATCGGCTCTGCCAGCAACTGGGAAAAATGTGATAAAGAGACAGCCCCGAGGGGAGAGGGGTTATGCCTCCCTGAGGGGAGAGGGGTTGATGCCCGGCTCCTGGTTCCCCGTCCTCCCGTCCCTACCGTCGGGTGCCCGCTCCGGAGGCGGTGCGGGCGCGGACGTTGTCGAGGATGTTCATGTAGTTGATGTAGGCGTCGTAGGGCGAGTCGTAGGGGTTGAAGTACTTGTGGACGTCCCCGTCGGCGAACCACTTGGTGCACATGTAGTAGAAGTGGTCGGAGGTCTGGAGCTTTCGCCAGTCGTCGATGAGGACCTCATCGCCCGTCGCCAGGACGCGGTCGGCGAGGGAGTACAGGTCGTGCAGGGCGTTGGCCTGCATGGAGTTGCCCAGCCACGCCGAGAGGTCGCGTTCGGTGTCGGCCCAGGAGATCATGTGGGGGATGTCGATCTCCCCGACGGAGGGGTGGCGTTGGGCGGCCTCGGAGACGGTGAGGAAGTCGTTCTTGCCCCCGGCCATGACGGTCCCGGGCAGGGCGCGGAGAAAGTTGAAGATCCCGGTGTCCGCCCACTGGTGCTCGCCGAAGGTCTCGTAGTCCATGAACAGGTTGCAGACGTACCCGTTGCCGTTGATCTGGTCGACCCAGTTGGCGAACTTCTCGGTGGTGAGCGGCCACTCGCGCCAGGAGCGGTTGCCGAAGCGGAAGGCGATGTCGTCGCTGAGGCGGTAGTTCTTCAGCAGCATCCGCAGGCTGGGGCAGTTGGGCGGGTTGTAGAGGAAGTTGGGGCTGCGGTAGCCCAGGACGTGGTCCGCGCCCTCGGTGAGGATGGCGGAGAAGCCCATATCGTCCACGACGCGGGCGACGTCGTTGTTGTACGTCAGCTCGGTGTTGCGGAAGACGCGGGGCGTCTGCCCGAACAGTTCCTCGATCAGCGCACAGTGCCGCTGCGTCTGCGCGATGAACTCCTCGCGGGAGTAGAGGAACGCCAGCGAGTGGTAGTAGGTCTCGGCGATGAACTCGACGCACCCGGTCTTGGCGATGCGTTGGAACCGTTCCAGCACGTCGGGGGCCCAGCGGCGGAACTGCTCGATGACCGTCCCCGTCAGCGAGAAGCTCACGCGGAAGCGGCCCTCGTGGGCGTCGATCAACTCCGAGATCAACTGCGTCGCCGGGCGGTAGCACTTGTCCACCACCTTGCGGCAGATCTGCTCGTTGCGGTAGTCGTCGAAGTACCCCGGATCGCTATCGAAGACGGTGTACCGACGCAGGCGGAACGGCTGATGCAACTGAAAATAGAATACCACTGAGGCCATAGCGGTATTCATATCGGCTGAAGGGCCGGGGTCAAGGTTAATCCATTTGCGAGCACGTTTTCTCAGCCCGTCACGACCGTGTCGTACACCTTCTGCAACTGCTTCGCCGAGTCCACCCACGAGAGCTTGCGCAGCTCGATCGCCCCGTGCTGGCGGAGCGTGCTCTGCAGCGCCGAGTGCTTCAGCACGGCGAGGATCTTGTTGGCCATCTCCTCCACGTCCCAGAAGTCCACCTTCAGCACGTGGGTGAGGACCTCCGACACGCCCGACTGCTTGGAGATGATCACGGGCACGTTGCGGCTGAGGGCCTCCAGCGGGGCGATCCCGAAGGGCTCCGAGACGCTGGGCATGACGTACAGGTCGGCCATGCGGAAGACCCGGTCCACGTCCGCCCCGCGCAGGAATCCGGTGAACGTCACGTGCGAGCCCAGCTTCAGGTCCGCCACGAGCTGGATGCACCGCGTCATCATGTCCCCGGACCCGGCCATGATGAACCGCACGGCGGGGAACTTGTCCGCCACCTTGCGGGCGGCCTGCAGGAAGTACTCGGGGCCCTTCTGCATGGTCACGCGCCCGAGGAACAGGACGATCTTCTCGTCGCGGCCGATGGGCTTCAACTGCCACTGCTCCCCGTTGCCCGGGAGGTGTTCGGTGGCATTGTAGACGACGTCGATCTTGTCGGGGGACACGCCGTAGCGGTTGACGCAGATGGAGCGGGTGAGGTGCGAGACGGCGACGATGCGGGTGGCGACGTGCATGCCGGTCCGCTCGATCTCGTACACCTGCTGATTCACGTTGTCGCCCGAGCGGTCAAACTCGGTGGAGTGGACGTGGACGACGAGGGGCCGCCCGCTGGCGGCCGCCACGGCCATCCCGGCCGGGTAGGTCATCCAGTCGTGGGCGTGGATGACGTCGAACGCCTCGCCCCGCGAGATCTCGACGGCCAGGCGGGCGTAGCGCTGGACCTGGTGCATCAGGTCCCCGCTGTAGTGCGCCCCCGCCCCGCCCTGAACGACGCTCTTGGGCTTGCCGGCGTCGAGGGCCTGCATGACCTGCTGGTGCCCCGTCTCGGGCGCCGCCACCTCCTCCGTCCGCTGCCGGCGCAGTTGCCGCTCGATCTGCTGCTGGACGACCCGCTCCTGCAGTTCCGGGCGGTCGTAGGGCCGCAACACCGCGTCCACCTGGTGGAGTTCCACGTGCTCGAACACGTGGCTGACCTCATCGGTCACCAGGGCCGTCTTCGCCGGCACGTCCGAGGGGCTGCGAACCTGCACGTGCCCGCCCCCCCCGCTGGGTACGGCGGTGGGCAGAACGAAGCAGACATCCACACCCAGCTCGTCCAACCCGCGGGTCATCCCGTAGCAGGCCGTCCCGAGCCCCCCACTGATGTGGGGAGGGAATTCCCAACCCAACATGAATATTCTCATAGTGCTTTTATCCCGTAAGGTCCAACTGCCGGACATTCTATTTGCACGCGCGCGAGTTTCTGTCGAGGCGCGAATTATTCGGCGTCAAATCCCCCCAAGTCGAATGAATTATGCCGCGCCCGAGCCGAGAAGGCAAGCGACCGCTACGTTTCCAGCGTCCCGATGATCTCCCCGAGATGCGTGTGCCCGTGGCGGCGGAGGTAGTCGGCGATCCCGTCGCGGATGGACAGGATGCACGCCGGATTCACGAACAGCGCCGTCCCCACCGCCAACCCCGTCGCCCCCGCCAGCAGGAACTCCAACGCGTCGTGCGCATACTGGATTCCGCCCATCCCGATGATCGGAACCCCCGCCGCCTTGGCCACTTGCGTGTAGACACGATGGACCATGTGCACCGCGATCGGCCGAATGGCCGGACCCGAAAGCCCCCCGGTCCGGTTCGCCAGGATCGGCCGGCGGCGCTCGACGTCCACGGCCATCGCGGTGAACGTGTTGATCATCGACAGGGCGTCCGCCCCCCCCGCCACCGCCGCCGCCGCCGTCGCGGTGATGTCCGTGACGTTGGGCGAGAGCTTCACGATCAGGACGTTGCGGCGGCACACGGCCTTG
>JAWLCQ010000331.1:0-3358 GCA_041687095.1 Phycisphaerae bacterium
CGCGGCCCCCCTGCACGGGTGGGGGGTCCCCCCCCCCCCCACGTCCGGGAACGGCGACGGCGGCCTCCGGCGCATGCCGCCATGGCGGCCATCCGTCCGGCGCTCAGAGCCGCCATCCCCCCTATCGGCCCCACCCGCAAGCGTCGGGGGTCTCCTGACCCCCGACGTCCCGGAGCGGCGACGGCGGCCTCCGGCGCATGCCGCCGTGGCGGCCATCCGTTCGGCGAGGACTACGCGTACTGCCAGTAGTCCCAGTCCACCTCGATGCGCTCCCGCCCGTTCCGCAGATAGCTGTGGACGCTCGACCACGGCCAGTCGGCGGCGTCCGTTACGAGCCCTGCCCGGACCGGGTTGTTGTGGATGTACTGGACGATGCTCGTCAGCTCGCGGCTGGTGCGGATGAGGTTGTCGTCGAACCCCTCCTCCCACAGCGGGGCGTGCAGGGGCTTGGCGAGGTTGTGGGAACTGGTCCACTTCTTCCACGCCTCGACGATCGCCGAGAGCGCTCGCGGGGGCGCGGGGCTGATCACCATGTGGACGTGGTTGTCCATCAGGACGAAGGCGAGGAGCTTGAAGTCCCCGCGGCGGCGGTAGAAGTCCAGGGCCTGGAGGAGGCGGCGTTTCTCGTCGTCTCCGGCGAGGTGGAACTCTTGGTCGATGGTCCGGGTGGTGACGTGGAAGACGGACCAGTCGTCATGCTGGTGATGGGTGCGGGCCATGATCGGAGGGTAGTCACGCGACGACGCGGAGGCAAGAGCCACGGGCCGGACTGCCACGGGCCGGACGGTTGGCCGCCACCACGGCATGCGCCGGAGGCCGCTGTGGCCGCTCCCGGACGTCGGGGGTCAGGAGACCCCCGACGCTTGCAGGTGGGGCCTGCTCGTGGATCCCCCCGATCCCCCTGGTTCCCGGCTCCCGGTTCCTGGTTCCTGGCTCCTGGCTCCCGGTTCCTGGCTCCTGATTCCTGGTTCCTGGTTCCTTCTCTCCCCGCCGGATTGCCCCTTGCCAACCGCCCGCCCGTGCCGTATAAGCACCGGATGGGCGCACCCCCCGGGAACGGGGTCTGAATCCGCGCCCCTTGAGGAGAAGCCGCATGAAGGTGATCGCACAGACCGGTGCGCTGCAGGAGGCGTTGAACCTGACCGGCGGGATCGTCGCCGCCCGCACCCCCAAGCCCGTGCTGCAATGCCTCAAGTTCATCGCCGCCGATAACGTCCTCACCGTCGTCGCCACCGACCTCGAGGCCGGCTGCCGCTTCCAGGTGACGGCCGTCCAGATCGAAGAGCCCGGGGAGGCCCTCCTCCCCGCCGCCAAGCTCGTGGGCATCGTCCGCGAGAGCAACAGCGAGGAATCGCTCACGATCGAGACGGAGAAGGAGACGGCGACGCTGCGGGGGGCGGGCAGCCGCTTCACCATCTACGGCTATGACCCGGCGGAGTACCCCGAGGTCGCCGACTTCGTCGAGCCCGCCGACTTCTCCGTCCCCGCCGCGACCCTCGCGGGCATGATCAGCCGCACGCTCTTCGCCACCGCCAAGACGCACTCGCACTACGCGATGGCGGGCATCCTGTGCGAGGCGACGGGCAAGAAGATCTCCCTCGTCGCCACCGACGGGCACCGGTTGGCCCAGGCGAAGGGGCAGCTCAAGGCCCCCGCCGCCAAGGACGTCACCGCCATCATCCCCACCAAGCTCATGGCCCTCATCCAGCGGATGGCGGGCGAGCAGGGCGAGGAGGCGATGGTGGACGTGAAGCTCGTGGACAACCAGATCCTCGTCCGCACCCCGCGGGCGGTCCTCGTCAGCACGCTCGTGCAGGGCAACTTCCCCCGCTACGCCGACGTCATCCCCAAGGAGTGCGACCGCAAGGCCACTCTGAAGACGGGCCCCTTCGAGCACCGCGTCCGCCAGGCGGCCCTGCTGACGGACGAGCAGTCGCGGACGGTCCGCCTGAGCTTCCGCCCCGAGGAGGTCGTCCTCTCCTCCCGCACGCCCGAGACCGGCGAGGCGGAGGTCTCCTGCCCCATCCAGCTCGACGGGGAGCCGCTGGACATCGGGTTCACCCCGGCGTTCCTCGTCGACGCCCTCCGCGTCGTCGACACCGAGGAGATCGTGTTCGAGATGAACGGCAACAACAAGCCCGCCGTCCTCCGCGCCGGCAGCGACTTCCTCTACGTCCTCATGCCCGTGGACCTCGGGTAGCGGTCGCTCCGCACGCACTCGTCGGGATCCGAAGGCCGGAGAGGCACAGCGCGGGCTGCGCCCGCTCCCAATTTCGATTTCCGATTTTGGATTTTCGATTGGGCTGTCGCCCCTGCCATGGCCCCAATCGAAAGGAACGCCGTTTGAGGACCGGGAAACATCCTCGGAAAAGCGAGGATCCTGCGCGTTTGCAGTGCAGGGAGCCTCGAAAAAGGGGACTGGCTCCGCAGCGGCGTGCTTCTCGCCGCGCAGGTGCCTGTCCCCATTTTCGAGGCGGGGCGCATCGCCCGCACTCCCTTGGACGGGTACGAGCTTCGGCACTCGAAAGCCACCAATCCACGCTCCCCCACGCGTCCCCTTCCCTCGCCCGGATAGACTTGGTATAGTGTTCGGCCAGGTCGGTTTACTTTCTCTCGGTTCGCAGATTTGAGGTTGGTCGGTGCGTCTCCGCGCGCTCGCTTGCGCGGGGACGGGAAGGAGGTCCGGGCATGAACGATGCGCAGCTCCGGACGGTGTGGGAGCAGCGTCAGGTCCGTCGGCAGCCCCAGCCGCTTGCGCCCGCGCTGCAGCAATTCATGAAGCGGACGCTGGGCCCGCGCGTCCGCAAACTCTCGCAGCTCGCGGCCATCTGGGACGAGGTCCTGCCCGAGCAGTTGCGGGCGCACACGGCGCTGGAGGGATTCGCCAACGGCGTGCTGACGGTCCTGGTGGACTCCGCCGCCCATCGCTTCCAGATCGACACGCTCCTCCGCGGGGGGCTGCAGCGGGAGATCCAGAACCGCTTCTCCGGGGCGCTCCGCAAGATCCGCCTGGTCCCCGGGCAGTTCTACACCATCGACGAGACGGGGCAGGCGCGATACGAGTTCTAGCGCGGCGCGCGTGCGTTGGGGGCATCCTGACGCAGGGCTGCAGCGCGTGCGTTGGGGGTCTCCTGACCTCGTTGTTCCATACCTCTCGGTGGGCGGATCGCCGCCGGATGCCCCTGTGGCCCGGGCCGCGTCCCCGCCCCCGGCGGGCTTGCCCCGGCGGAGCGAAGGTTTCTAAGCTAGCCGGCGGCGCTCCACCCTCACTTCTTCTTCTTCTTTCCGCCCCCGCCCGGCTTGTCCGGGTGGAGCGAAGGTTTCTAAGCTACTGGCGGGCTGCGAGGGCGTGAAAGCT
>JAWLCQ010000332.1:0-3357 GCA_041687095.1 Phycisphaerae bacterium
CCGTCCTCCGGCGGCGACAATGCGCTGTCCCCCCCTAAGTAGTAGCACTGCCCAAAAGTCCGGAAAACCGGCCCCCTATTTTCGGAATTCGGAAGAAAATTTTCAGCGTGGGCCTCGTCGCCGGGCCGCGGAATGGATGCAACCGTCGTGCGATCCGGCACTTGCGATCCATTGGCCCCTAGGGGCCTCGGGAGCGGACCGCTCAGGCCGGTTCGGCCCTCAGCTCCCCGGGAGCATGCCTCGGCGGATCTGCTCCAGGTCGCTCTGGGCGCGGCGCAGGCGGGTGCCGGCCGCCGCGTCGTCCGGGCGCAGGGCGGTGGCGCGCTGCAGGGCGCGGACCGCCTCCTCCAGATCCGCCCGCCCCTGCGCCTGCCCCGCGTAAAGCCGCTGCAGCCCCCGCAGGTGCAAGGACTGGCCCAGCAGGATCCATGCCTCCGCGTAGTCCTCCCGCCGGCGGACGGCCTCCTGGAACAGCTCCGCGGCCGCCCCGAACCAGCGGAGGCGGTACACGGTCATGCCCCCGATCATCAGGGCGTGCGCCGGCAGGGCGTCGCGCTGCGCCAGCGACCGGGCGTGGGCGGCGGCGTCGAAGCTCTCCTCCGTCAGCGCCCGCGCCCCGGGGATCGCCGCCGCACGCTCGGCGGGCAGGAACAGCACGTGGCTCGCCCCCACGTGGACCAGCGCCCACCCCGGGTCCTGCATCAGCCGCCCGACCAGTCCGTCCGACGCCTGGTCCACCTGCACCGCCACCGCGTCCACGCCGAACTCTCCCGCCACGGGGGCGAACGGCACGGCTCCGCGCGCGGTAGCCAGCACGCCCTCCATCACCGCGGGCGGGTAGGCCCAGGTGTTCGTCAGGATATTCGTCTCCGCCTGCGGGTCGCGCTGCCAGCGGAACCAGGACAGGTTCGACGACCCGTTGTAGTCCGTCCACAGCCGCACCGCCGCTCCCCCCCGCGAGGGCGGGACGTGCTCGTTCAGCCAGGCCATCGTATCCAGCGGCATGACCAGCGGGGCATAGCCGCACCCGAACCGCACGGGCGAACGCTCGTGGAAGTAGAACCCGTTGCTCGCCACCCACCACGACAGCCCGCCCGCGAGAAGGATGGCCGCTCCCGCGACGGCGGTCTCGGCGGTTTCTCTCGCTCCCCACCGCCGCGTGGTTTCCCAACGCCCCCCGACTGCGTCGGGGAGGTGGCCTCCGCGCGCAGCATCGGAATGCCCCCTTCGCTCAGCCGTCCGCTCGTCCTTGCGCCGTCCGAGGATCGCCCCCATCGCCACCGGCACGCCCACGATGGCCGCCGGGGCAATGTTCCGCCGCATGCTCAGCGACACCGCCAGCACGCCCAACAGGACCAGCACCAGCGCCCATCGCCGCCGCATCGCCCCCGCCAGAATCCCCGCCGCGAACAGCACCAGCACCGCCACGAACGCATACGTCGCCGTCCGGTCCAGGTACGCCTCGACGAAGGGCCGGTGGAACTCCCCGATGGTCGCCCAGGGGTGGCCCTGCCCGGCGTGGCCTTCGCCGACGACGTGGTTCGCCCGCAGGAACAGCAGCGTCTGGATCGGCAGCAGCGCCCCGCGCCACGTCCAGGGGTTGGCGAAACTCAGCACGACCTGCCCCAGCAGCACCAGCCCCGCCCAGCGCAGCGCCCGCCCGCGCTCGGGGAGGGGCTCGGCCGCGTGGTCCGCGTCGGCGGTGGGGCGGGCGCGTCGGGACCCGCGCGGAGCGGTGGGGGGGCGCATCCGCCCCCACAGCACGCGAAGAGCGCGGTCGGCGAGGAACGCCCCGGTGAGCCCCAGCCCCAGCAGCCAGTAGCTGTGCGTGTTCACCAGCGCAAGCTGCAGGAGCAGCAACGCCCCCCCCGTCGCCCAGTTCCAGCGGGGGCGACAGAGCACGAACAACTCGCCCGCCAGCAGCGCGTACCCGAACAGCTCGGGCCGCAACGTGATTCGCTCCTGCGCCGTCAGCCACAGCAGCAGCACCGCCATCGCCGCCCACGCCCACGGAACCCCGAGGCGGCGAAGGGTGAGCAGCCCCAGCAGGGCGATGGTCAGCACCAGGGCCACCCGCAGCCCGCACAGCCCCCCCGGACCTGCCCATCGCTCCACGCCCGCCATCACGATCTGCGTGCCCCAGTTGGCATTGGCGAAGCGGTAGCGCCCCTCCGCGTCGTACCAGCAGCCCGGGCCCGGTTGCGGGCGGACGGAGGGGGACAGCCCGGGTGCCGGCAGCGTGTACAGCCACGGGTTGGTGTCGACGATCCCCTCGCGGCCGTACCGCAGGTGGTATCCGAGATCCAGGCTGCTCAGCGTGCGGTAGCTCAGCACGCCCGCGAACGCCACCGCGCAGACCGCCGCCGCGATCCCCGCCAGCGTGCCGAGGAGCGGGGGGCGTCGCACATCGTTCGGGTTGGCCGGGGCTTCCATGGCGGCGATTGTAGCGGACACCCCGCGCGGAACGCCAACCCAACCGCCGCTCCCCGCGCACAACGCGCACCGCGGCCGGGCCGGGAACTGTGAGTCCGCCTCGCCGGCGAAGTGCTTGCGGCGCAGGCGTAGCGCCACCAGGGGCGCGTACACGAAGAGGAGGCAGACTGACCCCACGGGGGATCGAACCCCGGTCGCGGGCATGAAAAGCCCGTGTCCTAACCACTAGACGATGGGGCCGGTTCGCTCACGCACCGGTGTTCGCCGGTGCGCCTGCGACCCCAGCCGGAATGGACCCGGCCAAGTCCCGAAATTGTACTGAAATCTCCGGCGGCGTCAAATGAGTTCTCAGGGAATTGCGCGGCTGGTGAGCGCCCTTCTTTTCTGGTCACCGTTCCCGGGGTGCCACCCTCAAGCGGCGCTGTTTGCCGCTTGGGGGTGCTTCGGCCTGACAGGCTCAACACCCCCAAGCCGCGAACAGCATGCGGCTTGAGGGTGGCACCCACACCAAGGCCCCGTTTCGTGAGCGGCTAGCTTTTCTGCCAGAAGAGAAGGTAGCTCACCAGGGCCGCCGCAAAGTCGTGGCGCCGGCGTCTCGCCCGTGTGCCGCAGGGGCGCGAGCGCCTCGCTCACATCTCGGACCTCGCGGGGCGGAGGGAACCGTCTTTTACGTCCCGGCAGGGACGCGTCTTCATGCGTCCCGGTAGGGACGCGTCTCCGGGCGTCCCGGTAGGGACGCGATTCTGGGAGTCCCGGCAGGGACGCGTCTCCGTGCGTCCCGGTAGGGACGCTGTGACAATAGCCCAGCAGTTCACTGCTGGGACCCGGGCGCCCCATCCCCCTCCCTCTTCTTCTTCTTCCCAAGCCCCGGGAGGGGCGCTTGAGGGAGCGTCATGGACCCATCCCTCAAGCGCCCCTCCCGGG
>JAWLCQ010000333.1:0-1839 GCA_041687095.1 Phycisphaerae bacterium
CATCAACACGGGCGTGATCGTGGACCCCGCCAACAAGCCCGAGCGCCGCGACGCCTTCCTCATCTACGGCGAGCAGGAGCGGTGGGAGCTGGTGCCCACGACCCCCATCGCGGCCGTCAAGGAGGCCGACGGGGGCCTCATCGTCCTCGCCACCCAGGGCGCCTGCGACGCCCAGTGCCGCATCGCCACCGACGGAAAGGGCCAGGGGGCCATCGGTTACGCCGTCTCCCTCCGCCGCCACTGGCCCGACCCGGTGGACATGGACCTCCGCGAGTACCGCTACTGCCCGCTCGCCCCGCAGGACGACCTGATCCACACGACGGCCAAGCGGCTGCGGAGGCACGTGATGGAGGACCTGGGCAAGCCCACGCTGAAGCAGCGGGCCCAGGAGTCCCCCGCCCTCGCCTACGTCCTCGGGGCGTACGTGATGAAGCTCTTCTACGCCGTCGAGAACGTCGGGGCGATGATGGCGGGCAAGGAGAAGGGCGACCCGGTCAGCTTCATCAACGTCATGAACTTCGCCGAGGCCGGGGCGAACCTCCAGCGCCTCCACGCCGCCGGGATCGACCAGATCCTCACCCAGTCGGTGGGCTGGAACCTTCGCGGGCACGACGGGATGTACCCCACCCGCTTCCCCATCGAGCCGCGCCTCGGAGGCGAGAAGGGCTTCCGCGAGCTGATCGCCCTGGGCAACGGCCTGGGGTATCACATGAACGTCCATGACAACCTGCTGATGAACGTCCCCCACGCCCCGGACTGGGACCCGGACCGCGTGATCCAGGACCTCTACGGCGAGCCGCTCATCCACGGCTTCTGGGGCGGGGGGATCGAGTACGCGGGGTGGCCCTTCGCCCTGGGCGAACAGCGCCTCCGCTCGATGCTCCAGCAGGTCAAGGACCTGGGCATCCGCGGGATGTACTACATGGACTACATGGAGCAGCCGCTGGAGGTGAACTACCACCCCAAGCATCGCGGCCCGCGCTCCGCGCACGCCAAGGGCATGGTCTGGCTGCTCGAGACGGCCAAGGAGATGTACGGGTCCGTCGAGACGGAGCTGGGCTTCCTCCCCGCGGCCGTGGCGGCCGACTTCGTCGCCACCGCGGGCGAGCAGTGGCACATGCGCCTCTTCCGCCCGCAGTGGCCGATCAGCGACCTGCTGGAGCAGAAGAACCGCGTCCCGATGTTCGAACTCGCCATGCACGGGCTGACGCTGATGGAGCACCGCCACGGGCTGGCGTGGCGGAACGGGATGCACGCGGTCCTGTTCGGGGAGCACCCCCGGGACGAGTGGTCGGCCCGCGCGGGCGTCATGCCCGTCCTCGACGACGCCCGCGTCGCCAACCTCAAGCGGATGTACGACCTGGTGCTCAAGCAGTTCGGACACCTCCAGACCCTCGAACTCACCCGCTGGTCCGCCCCCGCCGAGAACGTCCAGGAGACGCAGTACGAGGACGGCACGACCGTGACGGCCGACTTCGAGGCGCTGCGCCTGACGGTGAACGGAAAGGACGTCGAAAAGCCCGCGGGATGGTGATCTCGGACTTGCCTGGGGCGTCTGAACGACGCCCCAGGCAGAGGTGCTGTCTCTGTAACCGTTCACGCCCTTCCAAGCAGCAGGAAGGGCGTCTTCCGCCCCGACGGGGCGGGGGAGAATAGCCGGGGGCGCAGCGCAGCGGAGCCCCCGGTACCCGCGCAGGAAAGGCAGAGCCCCGAAGGGGCGAGGGAGTTGGAAGACCGGGAATCGCCCCGATGGTCCGGGATTCCCTCGCCCCTTCGGGGCTCCAGAGAAGCGGGCCCCCCTCCGGGGGGGGGGGGGGGGGGGCCCCCCCCCCCCCGGCC
>JAWLCQ010000333.1:1849-3326 GCA_041687095.1 Phycisphaerae bacterium
TCCGGGGGTTCCGCTGCGCTCCACCCCCGGCTACTGTCCGACGCCCCCTTTGGGGGCTTGGGAACCGCCGCCCTGCAGCGGCGAGACTCGTGGCATTCTGTCATGCCATTCGGCACGGGGTCGGTGGGGAGCAGAGGGAAGAGAGCGGGGTCGGTGGGGAGGTTCCGGCGGCGGCCGGCTTTCTGAAACACCCGGCGGCACCGTGTGAACGGTTGCCTGTCTTTTTATCACATCTTGGCGCTTCTGGACGTGCGGAACCCGCACACTCCGCCCCGCCGCCTCCCGCCCTTACCCGGTTTGTCCGGGGGGAGCGAGGGTCGGGGCAGCTCTGACGGACCGAGCCGGCCCGGAGGAGCGGGTAGCTGCCCCTTCCCTGCTGCCCTTCCTCATCTGCGTCCATCTGCGTTCATCCCCGCTCAAACGGAAATCCCAGCCCCCCGTTGGCCCGGTCAACCGGCCGAATCGTACGGTCCCTCTGTCCGTCGTGAAGCGGCGCCTGCCGAGGTCGCTTCGGTGAAACAATCGGAATCGCCCATCCGCGGGGACCGCGCGCAAGCGGTACGCGGCCGGGCCACACGGTCGGAGGAACCGGTATGTCAATTCGCACTTCCAGTCTCTCGGTGTCGCTGCGCCCCGCGCTGTCGGTGGGCTCGCTCGTCCTGTGCGCCGCTGCCGTGCTCGCCCTGAGCCCCGCGGTGCAGGCGGACGTCATCTCCCAGACGCAGAACTACGCCTTCCCCCTCTCCCCGGGCAGTGCGAACCTGTCGTTCGCGCAGTTCGACGACCAGGGCGGGACGCGCGTCCTGCGGAGCGTCGAGCTGTTCCTGTCGGCCCTGGAGCGGGCCCGCGTGACGGCCGAGAACGACTCCACCATCGCCGGGCACATGGGCATCAACCTCACGGGGTTCGTGACGGCGTCGGGGTTGGGGCTCTCGGTGGCCGTGCCGCTGTCGCAGTCCGGGGGCCCGGTGGCGGTGGCGGCGTCGGACGGGGTGTCCAAGAGCGGAGCGGACTTCCATGACTTCGGGCTGCTGACGGCGACGGGGACGGACAGCGACGCGGAGACGGCGAACCTGCTGCCCTTCATCGGCGCCGGGTCGATCACCCTCGCGGTGCAGGGCGCGGGCGGGTTCAGCGTGTCGGGCGTGACGGACTCGACGCTGCAGGTCACCGACTTCGGGGCCCTGGGCGACGCCCGGGTGGTCTACACCTACGACGTCGTCCCCGAGCCCGCCACCCTGACGCTCCTGGGCCTGGGGGCATGCGCAGTCCTGTGGCGGAGGCGAGTACGGACGGCGTAGCGCCCGGCGTTCCCCCAAACGACGGCGATGCCCCAGGCGCGTGCGACGTCCCGTGCGCGTGCGACGTCCCGTGCGCGTGCGACGTCCCGTGCGCGTGCGACGTCCCGTGCGCGAGCGTTGGGGGTCTCCGGACCCCCCACGGCCGGGAAAGGCAACGAGCGCTTCCGCGGCCGCGG
>JAWLCQ010000334.1:0-3317 GCA_041687095.1 Phycisphaerae bacterium
CTGCGGCGGTCCCCGCCCATCCCTCTCCTTCTCCTGCTCCCCACCGACCCTGCGTCGGTGGTAAGCCGGCTCCTGACTACGGGAGGACCCACGGGCGCCGCCGATGCGCGGACGCTCCGCGCGCCGGCCGTAGTCGGGAGCCGCTTGAACCACCGACGCAAGGTCGGTGGGGACAGGGAACAGAAGAAGAAGGAGATCCGTGGAGGCGGGCGAGTAGTCGATAGCCGCCTTCCACCGACGCGGGGTCGGTGGGGAGGTTGGGGCGGCGGACGTCTCTCTCCAACCCCCGGGCGCACCGCGTGAACGGTTACGGAAATTGAAAATTGGAAATTGGCAATTGGAAATTGGGGCTCCCCAGTATGCTTTCCTGCGTTGGGACCTTTGCACAAGGAGCCGCCCCATGGCCGACCGCGACGCGATCGTTTCGTTCCTCGACTCGACCCTCAACACCGCCGCCATCAAGGACTCGTCCTGCAACGGACTGCAGGTGCAGGGCGCCCCGCAGGTCGCCCGCGTCGGGCTCGCCGTCGACGCCTGTCTGGAGGCGTACGAGAAGGCGGCCGCCCTGCGCTGCGAGATGGTCCTCGTCCACCACGGGCTGATCTGGAACGGCATCCAGAGCGTCCGCGGGCGGATGTACGAGCACCTCCGCTACCTCATCGAGCACGGCCTGAACCTCTACGCCTCCCACCTCCCGCTGGACATGCACGCGGAGTACGGGAACAACGTCCAACTCGCGAGGCTCATGGGCCTCCGGGACCCCCGCCCGTTCGGGGACTACCACGGGAGCGTCATCGGGTTCCGCGGGGACCTGGAGCAGCCCCTCACCCCCCAGCAGCTCGCCGCCCGCCTCGCCGAGCAACTCGGCGGTTCCCCGCTGGTCCTGCCCTGCGGTGTCGAGCGGGTGCGGACGGTCGGCGTGGTATCCGGCGGTGCGGGCGACATGGTCGAGCAGGCCGCGACGGAGGGCCTGGACTGCTACGTCACCGGGGAACCCGTCCACTTCTGCTACCAGCTCGCCCGCGAGGTGCGGACGAACGTGGTGTTCCTCGGCCACTACCACTCCGAGACGGTCGGCGTGCAGGCGCTGGGCAAGCTGCTCGGGGACCGCTTCGCCGTCGAGAGCGTCTTCCTGGACATCGGCGCGTTCACGGCGGGCGACTACACGGACTGACGGATCGAAAACGGGGACTGGCTCCGAAGGGGCACGCTTCTCGCCCCGGAGGTGCCTGTCCCCGTTTTCGAGCCCGCCCGCCCAAGACGGCCGGGTGCCGCGGTTTGCGAAGCGAAGCAACCACGTCCGCGGATGCGAGAACTCCTGATCACGCCTTCGCGGCCCTGCCGGACGTGGTTGCTCCGGCCTTGCAGGCCTTCGCCAACCACGGCACCCGGCTCTGGCGCGCTACACCCTCCTTGTCCAAGAAGGTCGGCACACAATCTCCTGCACTGTCAACGCCACCATTCATCATCTTCGCAAGTGACACATCTGCGACCGGCAACTGCCAGAGCACGCTTCCCGTCACCGCTGCGGTGTGCCTCTCTCACGCATCTGGCTTGTGGGCCAGCAGGTACTCGTAGTCCACCTTCAGCGTCACGCCGTGACGGTTCGCCTCGCCGGGCAGGCCGCCATCGTCGGGCCTCAGTGCACGGCCGGGCAGGACGCGAACCCAGGCGATCGCGAACCCGGCGCGTCGGGCGTGAGGCTCCAGGCCTTCTGCGAAGAACGGGCTGGTCCGCTGCCATCGCTGGCGGAATTCGATGGGCAGCTTGGCCCAGTCGGTCGGGTCGACGCGCATCTCCCAGGATACCAGCACACCGCCCGGCCGGAGCACGCGATACGCCTCGGCCAGACCTCGCTCGTCTCCAAGCCCCAGCGCGCTGCCTATGCCGGCTACGCTTGCGTCGCGCAGCGGCATGGCCGCGCGGTCGAAGGCGATGAACACCGCGTTCCGGGCGAGATTATCGCGGCGGAAGAAGTCCGCCCACAAGGTCAGCACAGCCGGCGAGAGGTCGTTGACAATGATCCGCGCGTCCGGGCAGCGATCCAGCACCCCGGGCATGAAGCCACCACCCGGCCCCACGCCCACCTCGAGCACCACGCCATCGGCAGCGACGAGCGCGTCGCACAGTTCGGCCCGGGGCGACTCGCGCAGGTCCTGGATCTGCCGGCCCCACTTGCCAGCGACGAAGTCGCCGTCGCGCAACTCCGCCACGCTCGATGCGTCCCAGCTTCGCGGCCCCCCGGGCGTGACAAGGACGCGGTGGACCAACTGTGTGTGCCGCATCCGCATCGGTTCCAGGACCTCCGCGGCCCAGTTGACCGTGCGGATCCTGTCCGGGTCCAGGTCGGATGGTGGATCGCCCTCAGGCCGCGCCGGGACGTCGGAGAACTCGGCGTGGGGCGGGTCTTCGGCCGCGACGGCCGTCAGCAGGCTCAGCGGAAGATCGCGCGTCCCGATCATCTCCTCCCCGGGAGCCATGGTCGACTCCGGATGTGGCCGAAGGTCGGCGGAGGGGTCGTCCACGTGTACTTCGTAGACAAAACCTGCCTGCCTTCCGTTGTGTTCGATGATGATGGTTCGGCTGGGCTCTTGATCGTTCTCCCGTATGTTGATGTTCACACGGTCTGGCCGGTGGGCGAAGGCCTCGGCCAGTTCCAGAATCGGCGTGACGGTCGAGCCGGCGCGGAGGCTTTGCAGCTCATGCGGGCTGCCGTGGTACCAACGGGGGGAGGGCGAGAGGCGTATCGGCGGGGCGGTTCGCTCAACGCGCTGCTTGAGTAACGCCCATGTGGGGTAGCCGTAGTCGGCGGCCAGGGCGTGTTGAACGTCGGCCAGGCTGACCGACGCGGCCAGAATCTCCTCGTCGCTCGCCTTGGCGAAGGGCTTGAGATTCCGCAGGACCCGGCAGCACGCGGCGTTCTCGTCGCGATGGGCGCGCAGGATGGCCTTGGCTTCGTTTCGGAGATGCGTGAGGCTGGGGCGAACAGGCAGCAGACGGCTCATGGGTACACCTTCCTTTTCCAAAGCGCCCAGGGCCTGCTGACACGGGCGAAAAAGAAGGCAACCGTTTTACGCAAGGAAAGGTGGACTGGGTCCTCTCCGCAGGCCGGGAGGCGTCCTTCGCACGCCTGAACGAATGCTACTGCTCAGATCGTCTGGCGTCAACTTCACATCGCGGACAATTCGGGGGAGTTTGCCGAGTGCCGTGGTTTGCGTAGCGAAGCGATCGGGTAGCCGAGGGCGGTTGCCCGCCCCCGGCCCCCTCAGATCCGGACGTGCGGGACTACCGCATCCGGCTCCTGTGGGCATGGATTC
>JAWLCQ010000335.1:0-3239 GCA_041687095.1 Phycisphaerae bacterium
CCCGACAGCCCACCGAGGCGCGCAATTCCCTCTGAATCACTCGCAACCCCGCCCGCGATGCCGATCGTCGCCAAGACCAATTCCTTCACAGGCTCAAAGGATGTCCCAGGCGACTCTGCGATGGCCCCGGGCCGGTTGCTCGAAGGGGAGGCGCCGCCCCCGCCGGTCGAGTATACTTCCGCCCGTGAGTTCGACCGTCCATCCCGTACGCCTCGAAGCCTACCGCACCGAGATCCCGATGCGGAGCTTCGAGCACGCCGCCGCCGCCCGCAGCACGGCCGAGTCCGTCGTCGTCCGCCTGGCGTACTCCGACGGGACCGAGGGCTGGGGCGAGACGCTCCCCCGGGCGTACGTGACGGGCGAGACGATCGACACCGTGCTGCAGGACCTCCGCGAGGTCCTCTGGCCGCTCGTGCGTTCCCGTCCGCTCCCGCTTCCCCCTCCGACGCAGACGGGGGGCGTTGGAGGAACGCCTCCGCCTTCCCTCCTGGGGGCGCCCTCGCTCCCGATGCGGTCGGCGGAGGGCAGGTGCATCAACGCGGCGGCGGCGGCGGTGGACGTCGCGGAGGTGGACCGTCTGCTGCAGGAGCCCGCGCAATGGGCGGGTCGGCCCGGCGGACGAATCGCCGCCCGCGTCTCGGGCGTGCTGGGGTCGGCCGATCCCGCGAAGACGGCGAAGCGGGTGCGGCTGATGCGGGCGTATGGGCTGCGGGACTTCAAGCTCAAGCTCGGATTCGGGGACGACATCGACGCCGAAAACCTGCGGATCGTGACGCGGCGGGTCGGGCGGGCCATCGCCCGCGGGGCGTGCACGCTCCGCGTGGACGTCAACGGCGGGTGGGATGCGGACACCACGCCCGAGCGGGCGGATGAGCTGAAGGCGCACGGGGTGTGCTGCATTGAGCAGCCGGTGTTCTGCGCGGCGGGGGAGCTGTTGGACCTGGCGCGGCGGTGTCCGGTGCCGCTGATGGCCGATGAGTCGCTCCTCAGCTCTGTCGACGCCGACACGCTCCTCCCCGACCCGCAACGGGTCTGGTGGAACGTGCGGATCAGCAAAAACGGCGGGATGCGGGCGGCGGTGCGGCTGCTGGAGCGGGCGCGGGAGCACGGGGTCCTCTGTTCGCTGGGCTGCATGGTGGGGGAGAGTGGGCTGCTGTCGGGGGCGCAGCGGCGGGTGCTGCAGTGGGTTGGGAGCCCGCGGTTCGTCGAGGGCAACTACGGCCGCTTCCTGCTCGCCGACGACCTCACGCGGCCGAGTCCGCGGTTTGGGTACGGCGGGCGGCTGCGCCCGCTCCGCGAGGGGGGGCTGGGCGTGCGGGTGGACGCGGGGAAACTGGCGGCGTACGGGACGCGGGTGCTGGACCTGGAGTAGGCGATCACCGCCCGGACATCGCGAACTCGCCAGTTCCCCGTGGCATGGGCGTCTCGCCCATGGGGCCCACAGGCATCTTGCCCGTGGCGGTCGGCGGAGAGACCTCCGTGAATTGGGGGCGGCTGGGCTCGCTGGGAGGCCGTTTTCACCTTCCAGCAGGGGCGAGACGCCCCTGCGACACACGGGCGAGACGCCCGCGCGACACACGGGCGGGACGCCCGTGCCACCGAAATGCGACGCCCCCCCGCGGGCGGTTCGGGGGCTTGCAATCTGCTCGCGGATCGTTAGACTGGCGGTCTTTGCATCGTTTGCCAACCGCCCCCGTCGGGGGAAGATGAAAGGACAGAATCGCATGGCCGCGAATAAGAAGGTGCATTACTTCACGAGTGAATCCGTGACCAAGGGTCACCCCGACAAGGTCGCCGACCAGGTCTCCGATGGGATCCTGGACTCGCTGTTGGCCAAGGACCCCTACGCCCGCGTGGCCCTCGAGACGCTGGTGACCACGGGCATGGTCGTCCTGGCGGGCGAGGTGACCGTCCACACCCACGAGGCCGAGGAAGCCCTCCTCCGCGTCGACGAGACCGCCCGCGAGGTGATCCGCTCGATCGGGTACACCGACTCGGCGGTCGGGTTCGACTACCGCTCGTGCGGTGTGCTGCGGGCGATCCACTCCCAGTCGGGCGACATCTCGCAGGGCGTGACGGCCAAGGGCAAGAAGAAGGAGCAGGGCGCCGGCGACCAGGGCCTCATGTTCGGGTTCGCCTGCGACGAGACCAGCGACCTCATGCCCATGCCCATCCAGCTCGCCCACCGGCTCACCAAGCGCCTCAGCGACGCCCGCGAGCAGGGCGACCTGAAGTGGCTGCGGCCCGACGGGAAGAGCCAGGTGACCGTCGAGTACCACGACGGGCAGCCCGCCCGCATCGACACGGTCGTCGTCTCCACGCAGCACGACGAGTCGGTCGTGGACGCCAAGACCAAGAACATGTCCGAGAAGGCCCGCAAGGATATCATCGCCAAGGTCATCCGCCCCGTCATCGAGGCCGAGTGCCCCGGGCTGTGGAACACCAAGATCAAGTTCCACATCAACCCGACGGGCCGCTTCGTCATCGGCGGGCCCCACGGGGACACGGGCGTGACCGGGCGCAAGATCATCGTCGACACCTACGGCGGGCGCGGCTCGCACGGGGGCGGGGCGTTCAGCGGCAAGGACCCCTCGAAGGTGGACCGGTCGGCGAGCTACATGGCCCGCTACGTCGCCAAGAACATCATCGCCGCCAAGCTCGCCCGCGCCGTCGAGGTCCAGCTCTCCTACGCCATCGGCGTGGCCGAGCCCACCAGCGTCCTCGTCCAGTGCGAGGGGGAGACGGCCGTCGCCGAGGACCTCATCGCCAAGGCCGTCCGCGACGTCTTCCCCCTCAAGCCCGGGGAGATCGTGGATCACCTGGACCTGCTCCGCCCGATCTACTGCGACACCGCCCACGACGGGCACTTCGGCCGCAAGGGCCGCAACTTCACCTGGGAGAAGACCGACAAGGCCGACGAACTCCGCAAGGCCTGCGGTCTGTAGGCTGTAGGAACGGATCGAGAAGGGGACAGGCGCGGCCAAACAGCGGCGCCTGTCCCCTTGTTTTCTGGTAACCGTTCACGCCTTCGCAGACAGCGGCGAAGGCGTGAAGAGAAGAAACAGCCCCGAAGAAAGGGATTTCGCAGATTATGAGATTGCGCAGATTACGGAGAAGGAGAACGTCGCTCTTCTCTCTCTTCTGTACTGCTAACCATTCATTTCTTCTCCTGTGAAGAAGATTTTCATGCGGCTGCAAGTAGTTTGGCGATATCGGCTTGCCCGGCGGCGAGCAGAGCG
>JAWLCQ010000336.1:0-3192 GCA_041687095.1 Phycisphaerae bacterium
CGGGCTGAGGGGCGGGTTCCGCGACCGTGCGGGGTGCCTCCTCGGTGCGCGGAGCGATGGGGGCGTGCTCCTCCACGGGGGCGGGGGCTTCGGGGGGGGCGCTCACGGGTTCTGCCTCGCGCGGCGGCTGCGCCTGGGGGGCGGGAGGGGCCTCAGTGGCCCGCGCCTCGCTCGGCCGACCCTCACCACGCCGCCCCTCATCGGGCCGCCCCTCACCGCGGCGGATCTCGCCGGGCCGCCCCTCGCGCGGACGTGCCTCGTCAGGCCGTCCCTCACCACGCCGCATCTCATCGGGCCGCCCCTCGCGCGGACGTGCCTCATCATGCCGCCCCTCCCCAGGCCGTCCCTCCGGAGGGCGTCCCTCGGTCGGGCGTCCCTCACCCAACCGGGGCTCTCCCCGCTGGCCCTCTGCGGGCCGGGGCTCTCCCTGCTGCACCTGGGCGGTCTGGGGCTGTCCGCCGCCTCCGCCCCCGCGACGGCCGCGACGGCCGCGACGACGGCGGCGGGAGGATCCGCCCTCGCGTGGCCCCTGCTCCGCCCCGGGCTGGGGCGGTCCCTGCTGCGACTGTCCTTGCTGGGACGCCTGCGGCTGTCCCTGCTGCTGCCCCTGGGGTTGGCGCTGCTGGGGCTGCTGGGGGCGTCCCTGCTGCTGAGGCTGGCGGGACTCGGGCTGCCGCTGCTGCTGCTGTCTCTGTTGCGGTTGCTGTTGTGGAGCGGGCCCGCGGTGGGGGGGCTGCTGGCGTGCCTGGGGCTGGGGGAGCGGGGGGGGGGCCTCCTCCTCCTCCTCGGGCTCTTCCTCGATCTCGAACTCGTCGATGTAGGGGACCTCGACGTCCTCGTCGCGGGCGAACTCGCGGGCCTCGGCCTCGGCGGACTGGGTGCGGGTCTGCTCGTCCTCGGAGGCCTTGTCGGCCTTGTGGCGTTCGAGGAGTTCGTCGAGGCTCATGGTGCGGGGGGCTTCCTTGGGCGTTCCGGGCCCGGGCTCCTGGTCCCACGTCACGGGCACCCCGCGGGAGTTCTGGCAGGTGATGCGGACCTCGCTGCCCGGGCAGGAGGCGTCGGGGCGGACGACGACGGTGGTGCCCGTCTCGCCCTCGATGCGGGCGATCTCCCGCCGCTGGAAGTTGGCGAGGTGGTAGGCGACGGAGGGGGTGACGGCGATCTCGATCTGGGCGACGTCCGCGTGGGCGCTGGCCCGCTGCAGGGAGCGCATGACGGCGAGGGCGAGGGACTCGTCGGACTTGATCATCCCGCTGCCCTCGCAGTGGGGGCAGTTGCGGTAGAGGTTGGCCTCGAGGGAGGGCTTGACCCGCTGGCGGGTCATCTCGACGATCCCGAAGGGGCTGATGTGCAGGACCTTGCTCTTGGCGCGGTCGGACTTCATGGCGTCGCGGAGGGCCTTCTCGACCTTGCGGCGGTTCTTCTCCTCCCGCATGTCGATGAAGTCCATGACGATCAGCCCGCCCAGGTCGCGCAGGCGGAGCTGGCGGGAGATTTCCTCGGCGGCTTCGCAGTTGATCCGCATGGCCGTCGTTTCCGCGTTGGTGTGCTCGCGGAAGCTGCCGCTGTTGACGTCGATGGCCACGAGGGCCTCGGTCTCGTCGATGATGATGGACCCCCCGCTCTTGAGGGGGACGCGGCGGGAGTAGATGCTCTCGATCTGCTGCTCGATCCCGTAGTCGTGGAACACCCCGCGCTTGCCGGTGTACACGTCGATGGTGTGCTTGGTGCGGGGCATGGCGACGTCGAGGAGTTCCTTGACCCGCCGGGCGACGACCTCGTTGTCGCAGATGACGGTGTCGAAGCTGTTGTCGTACACGTCGCGGATGGTGCGGATGACGAGGTCGGACTCCTTGTAGATGTCCGCGGGGGCGCGGGAGGACTTGATGCGGCGGTCGATGTTCTTCCACAGGCGCATCAGGTAGTTCATGTCCCGCTGGATGTCGCGCTTGGGGCGGTCGGCCCCGGCGGTGCGGACGATGAAGCCCACGTCATGAGGGGGGTTGATCTCCTCGAGGATCTTGCGGATCTTCTCGCGGTCCTCGTCGTCCTCGATCTTGCGGGAGACCCCGAGGCGGCTCATCCCGGGCATCATGACGATGAGGCGGCCCGGGATGGAGAGGTAGGTCGTCATGGTCGGGCCCTTGGTCCCGATGCCCTCCTTGGTCATCTGGACGACGACCTCCTGCCCGCGGCGGAGGCACTCCTGGATGGGGGGGCGGTCGCGGTGGGACCGCTTCTTGCCCACGGGCTCCTCCCCGCCCTTGTGGGCCTTGGGGAAGTACTGCGAGTGCACGTCGGAGATGTGCAGGAACCCGTTCTTGGGGGACCCGAAGTCCACGAAGGCGGCCTGGATCGACGCTTCCACGTTGGTGATCCGGCCCTTGTAGATGTTGCCCACCCGCGACGCGCTGCTTGCGCGCTCGACGTGCAGGTCCTCCAGCAATCCGTCCTGGGACACGATCGCGATGCGGCATTCCTTGCCCTCGACCGTGTTGATCAGCATTCTCTTGGCCATGTCGTTCTATCGTCCTTGCGATGTGGAGCCGGGATCCCAATCGTCCCCCGGCTGCGTTTCAGTATTCAACTCTTCGTACTCGACCGCCGTCCGCACGGTTCGCCCCAGGGCGACGGGTTCGTCCAGGCCGACCCGCCGCAGCAGCTCGCCCGGACGGGCCCACTGGTCCCCTCGCGGGACCAGGCGAAACCGCAGGACAGGGAGGCCTCCGCTCCCGGGGACGCTTGCCTCGGGAGGGGGGGGGCTGGCCGGGCCGAGTTCCAACTCGGCGACCAGCGGGCGCAAGTCCACCTCGATGCTCTTCCATCCGCCGCGGGGGCCCTTGCGCTTGACGCGGCGTTCGACGCCCCAGCGCGGCTCGCCCTGCAGGGCCTCGAGGGCCGCCCTGGCGGTGGCGGCCTCGTCGCCGAGCAGGTGCGTCTCGTAGGTCGCCGACAGCACCCGCGGTCCCTTGCGGTGCGGGAGGGGGGCGGGGATCCCGAACCGCAGGCCGTGCGGGGCGTGGACGTTGAGCTGGTGCTGCAGCGTCGGGGGGGCGATGTCCTCGTCGAGTTCCAGGACGAGGGGGTCGCGGATGGCGGTGACGGCGACGGGGCGGGGGCAGGGCAGGGAGAGGACGGGGTGGGGGTTGAAGCCCTGGGTGAAGTGGACGGGAGCGGCGGCGCGTGCGACGA
>JAWLCQ010000337.1:0-3170 GCA_041687095.1 Phycisphaerae bacterium
TTCGATTCGCTGGAGAGCCCGCAGGAGTACTACCTCAGCCGCCAGGGCGACCCGTGGGACTTCGACTACGGCCGCACCGACGCCGGGGCGGCGGCGATGGGCTCGCTGGCGTCGGGCGGGCGCGTGGGCGACCCGATCCGCGCGGTGTGCCCGGTGAGCGACGACGTGCTGATCCTCGGGTGCACGCGGAGCCTGTGGGCCCTGCGGGGCGACCCGACGGCGGGGGGGTACGTGGCGCGGCTCAGCGAGCACGCGGGCATCCTGGGCCCCAACGCCTGGTGCACCGACGACGCCGGGACGCTGTACTTCCTCGGGGAGACGGGGCTGTACGCCCTTCGCGGGGCGGGGCGGTGCGAGAACCTCAGCCGCTCCCGCGCCCCGGCCCTGGGCGGGCTCGACGCGGTGGGGTGCGGGACGCCGGGAGCGGCGGGGCGGACGTTCGTCACGCTCGCCTACGACGCCGACCGCCACGGCGTGCTGATCCTGCTGACGCCTTTCGAGCCCGCATCGCCGGGGACGCACTACTTCCTCGACCTGCGGACGGACTCGCTGTGGCCCGAGCGGTACCCCCTCGCCGTGGGGCCCACGTGCGCCGCGTACTACAACGCCGCCGACCCCGCCCGCCGCCGCCTGCTGCTGGGCGGGCGCGACGGGCGGCTGTACGCCTTCGACGAGGCCCTCCGCGGCGACACGGCCGGGGGGGCGGCGGAGGCGGCCGTCGCCTCGCACGTGTGGACCGCCCCCGTCGCGCTGGCCGGCCCGGCCCGCGACGCCGTCGTCACGCGGCTGGACGGGACGCTGGCGGCCGACAGCGACGCGGTGACCTACGGCCTCCACGCCGCCGACACCGCCGAGGGTGTTCTGGCGGCGGGGGCGGCGGCGAGCGGCACGTGGGCCGCCGGCCGCAACGGGCCCGACCGCACCCGCGTCCGCGGCGGAGCCCACGCGCTGCGGATCGCCAACGACCAGCCCGGCCGGTGGGCGTTCGAGACGGCCGGGATCGAGTGGACCGAAGGAGGAGAACTGCGATGAGGCCGCCCAGGAATCCGCCCGACAAGCCCGTGATGCCCGGAACCGTCAGCGACCTCGCCGACGCCGTCCGCTGCCTGCAGATGATCTACGCCGGGGCGCTCGCCGACGGGCGGGCGCTGCGGGGATGCGACGGCGTGTACACCGTCAACGTCGTCCCCCCGCTGGAACTGACGGACGACGGGATCGTGCTGAACGTGGAGGACCCGCAGTTCGCCGCCACCGTCACCGCGGGCGCCTCGCTGCCGGCGGGGCAGGCGAACGACCTGCTCTACCACGACGGAACCCAATGGACCGCCCTGGCGATGGGGGACGACCGCACCGTCCTGACGGTGTGCGGGGGGCAGGTGGCGTGGGAGCCCGGCCTGCCGGAGGGGCAGGGGAACGACGTGCTCTACCACGACGGAACCCAGTGGGCCGCCCTGGCGATGGGGGACGACCGCACCGTCCTGACGGTGTGCGGGGGGCAGGTGGCGTGGGAGCCCGGCCTGCCGGAGGGGCAGGTGAACGACCTGCTCTACCACGACGGGGCCCAGTGGCGGGCGCTGCCGGCGAGCGGGGACGACATGGTCCTGTCGATGCGGGGCGGGCAACTGGAGTGGAGCATGCTGCTGCCGTCGGGGGGCGTGGCGGCGGTGCTGGTGTGGGACGGGGGGACGGGCTGGACGACCCAGGAGGCCCCGCAGGACGGCGGGGCGCTGGTGGCGAACGGCTCGGCGGTGGAGTGGGCCGCGTCCGCCGCGCCCTACCAGGTGCTGCAGCGGCGGGAGGACGGGACGGTGGGCTTCGACTGGGTGCGGGTGCACGCATGAGCTGGCCCGTGGACAACTGGGCCGGGGCCGACTGGTCGGCCGCCGCCGCCATCGGCTCGCTGTGGCGGGCGGTGAACGAGCGGGCGCAGGCGCTGAGTCCCCTGGAGGGCACGCTGCTGACGCCCGCCGCGGGGGACGACGTGCAGTACGGCGGGGGGCTGGCGCCGGGGGCCCCGGGCGTGGGGCGGAGCTTCTCCCTCCGCGTGCTGCAGCAGCGGGTGGAGGACCTGTGCCCGCACTACGTCTGGTCGCACGACGGGGGCGCGGAGCGGTCGAGCGGGCACTTCGACGGAACCGCCGGTACGTTCCCGCGCTACGGCGGGCTGGGCGACCTGTTCCAGGCGGCCGGGCTGCCCTGGCCGTCCTGGCGGGCGTACACCGTCCACCCCGCCGAGGGCGGGACGCCGGAGTACCGCCCGCTCCGCGCGGGCGACGCGGCCGGCGGACCGTCCGACCTGGTGGGGCCGTGGCTCTTCGAGGACCTCCAGGCGGCGCTGAACGTGATGGCGTGGACGGAGGTGCGGATGCAGGAGCAGCGGCCCGGGGGCCCCCTCGCCGACTGGCACTCCGCCGACAACAACGCCGCCGACACCTGCAGCACCACGAACTACCACCTGGAGTGGGACGGGGCGCGCATGGAGGTGAACACCATGGAGCCCGCGAACCTCCACGCCGACTCCCTCCCGCCGCGGATGTTCACGCACGGCTACCTCCGCGACAACGCCCGCTACGAGGCGCAGAAGTTCGCCAGCCGCCACGAGGGGCGGATCCGCAACCTGTGGGCCGGCGACGGGGCGGGGCGGCGCATCGACTGGTACGTCCTCACCGGCCCGCTGCCGTTCACCGGCAGCGACATGGTCTACGACCCCCAGGGCCAGCACGCCCTGGCGTACCGCTGGACGTGCTGGAACGGCGACGACGCGGCCCTGCCGTCGACCACCGTCACCAGCTCCACGCCCTTCGGCGACCGCGACTCCGTGCCCCAGTGGTGCGCCAACCCCACCGTCAACCCCATCCCCCCGGGGGGGCGCCACACCTTCGCGGGCTTCGACGTGCCGCTCGACGGCCTCCGCGCGATCGTGCGGTGGCGGTTCCGGTACGGGCCGTGAGGGGGGCAAAGCTGATAGCTGAAAGCTGATAGCTCCTCTCCGCCACCCCTTGCCCGTTTCGTTTCCGCACCGTCGTCGTCCCAACCATCCCGCGGGCCCTGCGGCCCGCTCAAGGAGATTGCCCATGCCCGAATCCTGCACGCACATCCCCGCCGCCTGCGCCCACACGTTCCAGGAGATCGCCCTGCACCACACGGAGCTGCGGGAGCGCCACGCGGCC
>JAWLCQ010000338.1:0-3119 GCA_041687095.1 Phycisphaerae bacterium
CCATCCGCCCCGACATCACCGTCCTGTTCAACAACCAGGCCATCCTCGGGGACCCGCGTGCGTACCCGTTCAACGACGTCATCGAGATCGAGTCCGACCCCGTCCACTGGCCGCTCTACGACCTGCCCACCCGCTGCCGCTACCTCCGCGGACAGGGCAAGCCCCACCACGGGCTCACCACGCGATTCCACCGCTGCTGGGGCGACTTCGGGGGCCTGCAGTCCGACGAGGAACTCGCGTATGAGGTCGGCGGGATCCTGGCGGCTGGCACGCCGTGGGTGTCCCTCGGGGACCACCTGCACCCCAACGGGGAACTCGACCGGACCGTCTACGGGCTGATCGGGCGCACCTACGCGCACTGCGCGAAGGTTGCCCCGCAGGTCGAAAACGCCGTTCCCGTGGAGGAGGCGGTCGTCCTCGTTCCGCCCACGCCCAACCCCTACATGTCGGGACGGCGGGACGAGGAGGGCAACCTCTTCGGGGCCGTCCGCGGCCTGATGGAGAACCACGTCCAGTTCGGCGTGCGGGACGTGGGCGACGCGAGCGCACCGGCGGGAGCGCTGTGGATCCTGCCCGGGGGCCCGCCCCTGGACGCCGCCTCCCTCGCCGCCGTCCGCCAGGGCGTGATGGACGGCCGACGCCTGCTGGCCTTCGGGGAGCACGTGCAGGG
Source organism: Phycisphaerae bacterium (assembly GCA_041687095.1). Lineage (GTDB taxonomy): Bacteria > Planctomycetota > Phycisphaerae > SM23-33 > SM23-33 > JAWLCQ01. Next base: position 671 of record JAWLCQ010000338.1, read on the forward strand.
CCTGGAGGACCTCGTCGGGTCCGCCCCCGCCGAACTCTCCGCCCTCGCCGGGCAGCACCTGCGCTTCGAGACCGTCCTCGCCGATCCCCGCCTCGGGCCCATGCCCCACTCCGTCTACGAGAAGGTCTACACCTTCTCGCCCGGGGCGGACACCGAGGTCCTCGCCCACACGCTCGACCCGCTGTTCGACTCCACGCTCCCCGAGAACTACCACCGCCACGGGCCGGTGGACTTCGACGCCCCCCCGCGGGCGGCCATCGTGGCGCGGGGCGGGGTGGTGCTGTGCGGGGCGCCCCTCCCGCGACTCATCCACACCGAGGGCGCATGGGCGCACCTGCTGGCGTACTCGCGGCTGGTGGGGCGGCTGCTGCCCGCGCCCCTGGTGACGACGGACCTGGGCCCCACCGCCGAGGTCGCCGTTCACCGCAAAGGCGAGAGTCTGGTGGTCCACGTGGTGGCCGCCCAGTTCCCGCGCTACAGCACGCCCCCGCTGCGGATGCTCGCCTTCCGCCCGGTGCGAAACGCCTCCGTGCACCTGCGCGGGGCCGCCGCCCCAACGGAGGTCGTCCGCCTTTCCACGGGCGACCGCATCCTCTGGGACCTCGACCGCGAGGGGTTGACGCTGCACGTGGACCTCGACGCCCCGCACGAGGCGTTCGTGCTCAGGGCAGTCTGAACCCCCTGTCCCCCGGGGGAGAAGGGTTTTAACTCCTCTCCCCTCGGGGAGAGGTGCCGAGCGCAGTGAGGCGGTGAGGGGGCGCCGGGAAGGTGAGGGCTTCTGGATGGCGAGATCGGAAGCGTACCCTTTGCGAACGCCCCCCTCATCTGTCCCTCGACTTCGCTCGGGACATCTTCTCCCCCGGGGGAGAAGGGTTCCAACCCCTCTCCCCTCGGGGAGAGGTGCCGAGCGCAGCGAGGCGGTGAGGGGGCGCCGGGAAGGCGAGGGCGGTTGGATGGCGAGATCGGAAGCGTACCATTTGCGAACGCCCCCCTCATCTGTCCCTCGACTTCGCTCGGGACATCTTCTCCCCCGGGGGAGAAGGGTGGAAAGGAGCACGCGATGCGAGTTGCACTGATCGGAACATATGGCCACGTGGGGCATCTGCTCAACGCGGTGGTGGAGCTTGACGGTGTGGGCCTCGTCGCCATCGCCCGCTGGGGCGAGGATCACCAGGTGAACCTGCCCGGTCGCCACGCGGCCGTCCCCGCCCACACGCCGGTGTACGACGACTACCAGCGGATGCTGGAGCAGGAGAAGCCCGACGTCGTGGGCGTGTTCATGCCCCTGTACCGCAACGCCGAGGCCGCCCTCGCCGCCGCCAACGCCGGTGCGCACGTGCTGAGCGAGAAACCGCTGGCGACGACGCTGGCGGATCTCGCCGCCCTCCGCACCGCCGTCGGGCGCGCCGGCGTCCGCCTCGCGGCCTTGCACACCATGCGCGGAGAATCCGCCTTCCTCGCCGCCCGCGCCGCCGTCCAGTCCGGGCGAATCGGGACCCCCGTCCTCGCCTTCGGGCAGAAGTCCTACGTCTTCGGGCAGCGGGACGACTTCTACAGGTCCCGCGAGACGTACGGCGGGTCCATCCCGTGGCAGGCCATCCACGCCCTGGACTTCATCTCCTACACCACGGGGAGGGACTACGCTCGCGTGGCGGCGATGCAGTCCAACGTCGCGCACCCCACGCACCCGGGGACCGAGGACAATGGCGGGCTGCTGCTGGAACTCTGCGGGGGGGGGCACGCGGTGATCCAGTTCGACTACCTGCGGCCGCGGGGTGAGGGCGTGCAGCGGAGGCACGGGGACGACCGCCTGCGAGTGGCGGGGACGGAGGGGATCGTCGAGGTGGTGGAGGAGGGCACGGCCGTGCGGCTGATGACGCCCACGGCCGTCGAGGCCCTCCCGCTCCCGCCCGGGCGGAACATCGCCACGACGTTCCTGCAGTCGCTCCGGGGGGAGGGCGAGTGCCTGATCTCTCCGGAGGAGAGCTTCCGCCTGACGGAGGTGGCGCTCAAGGCCCGCGACGCGGCGGACGAGGGGACGATCGTTCCCCTGTAGAAGGGGGGGATCGTCCCCTTGTAGAGCGGGGGCGAAGCGTTGGCGACGCCTCAATCGCCTGCATCGCCCCAAGCGCGTGCGCCGCCTCAAGCGCGTGCGACGCCGTAAGCGCGTGCGCCGCCGTAATCGCGTGCGGTGGGGGGCTCCTGACCCCCATCGTCCCGGAAGACCAACGAGCGCTTCCGCGATAGCGTTATGGCGGCGCATCGGTCGCGGCGGCCGCCGCCGCGAAGGGAGCGCTCCAACGGCGCTGCCGCGGAGGCGTTCCTCGCCCCTCCCGGACGCCGGGGGTCAGGAGACCCCCGGCGCAGGAGGTGGGGGCCGCCTCAAGCGCGTGCGACGCCTCCAGCGCGTGCGACGCCTTAAGCGCGTGCGTTGGGGGTCTCCTGACCC
>JAWLCQ010000339.1:0-3118 GCA_041687095.1 Phycisphaerae bacterium
CCCAACGAGCAGATGCCCGCCCACCTGATGGCGGATGTGTTCTACTGGGACGAGGTCGCCGAGATGGGCCAGATCGAGGACCTGGTCGAGATCGCCGACAAACACGGCATCAAGCTCGACGACAAGGTGACCATCGAGGAGGCGGCGCTGCTGGCTCGGATGGGCGCGCCGCAGGCGCTGGAGGACCTGCACGCCGTCTACCACGCCCACGGCCTGCTGCGGAGGAAGAAGCGATTTTTGTCCTACTTCGCGACCAGCCCCACGCTACCGGCGTGGAAGAAGCCCACACGCCACGCGCTGGACGCCTTCGCCCTGGACATGGACACGTGGTACGACGGCCAGAAGAAGGGCCGCGGCACGCGGGTATCCATCATCGAAAAGGACGACGCCGCCTGGCTGATCGTGCGGCACGGCGGGACGTTCAAGCGGGAGAACGCCCTGGAGAACGGCCAGCCCAGGCTTGTTTTCTACCGCCCCGAGGCATACGACCTGTTGATCTACTACCACAAGCACGGCGAGCTGGCGATCTACAGCGCCAGCGACAACAGGAAGGAACGCAAGGCCTACTGCCTCTATCTGGGCAAGAATCTCTTCGGCAGTGAGGAGTTCTTCGAGCGCAGCGACGCCAAGAAGTACACCCTGGAACCCCTCCGCAAGAAAGGCCGGGCCGCGATGGACTGCGGCGACATCGTCGGCCTCCAGTCGGCCCGCCTCTGCTACCTGAGGTACAAGTTCCGGGGTGACAACAACCATCGCGTCACGCACATGGCCGAGGATGTTTTCTCTGGTTTTGAAGATCTCGCGGCGACCATTCCCGAGGATGCCGAGCTGGTGTCGATGGGTGTCAAGATCATGCCAGAGGGATTGGGCGGCGAGCGGATGGTGCGGCTGTACGAGCCGAACGTGTCCATCTACGATCATGAGTCCGACGCCCAGATCGCCCATCGGTTCCTGGCCGCCCAGGGGTTCATCGTCGGGCGCAACGGAGCGGCCCGGCAGTGATCCCACTCGACGCATTCTGGCGATTCGTATGCTTCCGTCCCGGCCTGGCCGCCGCCTGCCGGGAGTGGGAAGGCTGCCTTGGCCCCGACGCCTGGCACGCCCTGAAGGACACCCTGTTCAGCGGCAACGGCCTGGCCGCCCACTGCGCGCTCTCCGATGGGCGGGTGGGCAAGGTGGTTGCGCTTTCCGGCGGCAGGCATGCCCTTGTCTGCTGTGCCACGGGCGCCGTCATCGAGGCCGAGGCCGAGGCACGGGGGCTGCGGAGCTATCGGCTGGACCTGAATCGCCTGGGCGCCGAAGTGGCGCGGGCGCTGGACATCCTCAAAGATCCCCGGCCAGCGCCTCACCCGGCCCGGCTGGCGCCGGTGGGCAACTGGACGCCCGTGCAGGGCCACGATGTGGCCGTGAACATGATGCTGCCGCCCAGCAGCGCTGCCCTGTGCCGCGAACTCCAATCGCTGGCCCGGCCGTCCAACGCCGGCGCGATGGTGCTACTCCCGCACGCGGTAGCACTCGACGCGGGCCTTCGGGCCGATTTGAAGCAGCAGAAGGTCTCCATCGTGCCGCTGTGCGATGTCCTGGAGCTAGACGAAAGCGTTGGACTGGTGGCCGCGCCCGCCTGGGTCATGTATCGCAACGCCTACTGCAAGCAGTTCCTGCCCGAACTGATGATTCCGGCCGGCCCGGACTTCGCCTTTGAGTGGGCGGGCGACTACTGGCACCTCACGTTCGAGGGCCAGACCACGCACATAAGGGACGGCGTCGGGCCCAGATACATCGCCCTGCTGCTCGTCAATGGGCGGAAAGAGCTCTTCTGCGCCGACATGGTTTCCCTGGCTTCGGGGAATCCCATTATCAAGGTCAGCCAGAGCAAGGATCTGCTGGCCGACGAGCAGACCATTGCCGCGTGCGAGAAGCACCTTCGGGAACTGGAGACCGAGCTGTCGGAGGCCATGGAGTTCAACGACTGGGGGCGGCAGGAGAAGCTCCAGGAGAAGGTGGATTTCGCCAGGGAGCACCTGCTGAGGCTGCGGGGGCTTGATGGACAGGTCCGCGCCTTCTCGGGGACCTTCGACAGCGCCCGCACGTCGGTAACGAACGCCATCAACCGCGCGCTCAACAGCGACGCGGTCAAGAAAAGACTGCCCAACGCCTACCGCCACCTGGACAAGGCCCTCTCCAGGGGCATGTTCATGTCCTACGATCCGGAAACCCCAGTCGATTGGGTGATCTCCGTCAGAGAATCCGATCCGTTACACGCTTTGTGACGATGTCACGCCCGATGTGACGCCCCGCCGGCGAAGGGCGAAAGCCGGCGAGGTTAGGTCACAGAACCAGGCCCGCTGAAGCGCTCACGCCGGTGTCCTTCAGCGGGCCTTTTTCGTGCCTCAGGCACGGAAAGGGCGTGACCCATGCAGGACACGACCAACCGGCGGGCGCATGCGGGCGAGTGCATTTCCCATTCCTCTTGCCGCTCCACGGCGGGGCAGAGTTGCGGCGGCAGGCCTCAGCGTCTTGCCGACTTCATCGCGCAATTCGTCGCCGGCCTGGACCTCGACAAGGCGGAGGCCTACGTCCGCGACAGGATCGACTACCGCGTCGATCGGCTCGTGGAGAAGTTCCACCTGGACCAGTCGGATCGTGACGACCTGTCGCAGGACCTGACGCTGATGCTGGTACAGGCGATGCCACGATACGACGCCGCAAGGGCCAAGTGGAGGACGTTCGTCTGCCGGGTGCTCAACCGGCGATACCGCCACATCCTCCGGAGCCTGATGGCCGCCGAGAACGGGGGCCCGGTGACGATGGGGTTCGGCGACTTCGGGGAGGACTTCGAGGAAACCCTCGTCGACCCCGCGTCCGTCCGTGACGCTACCATCGACGCCGATCTTCGGATGGACGTTGAGGCCGCCATCGCCTCCATGCCGCAGCGCCTCCAGGTGGTCGCCCGCCTGCTGATGGTCCATTCCCCCAGCGCCGCGGCGGCGATTCTGGGCGTCTCGCCCGCCGCCGTCACCCGCGCCATGGCCCGCATCCGGGAGCATTTCCGGGAGGCGGGGCTACAGGAATTTTGACCTGGCGCGAAAAGGATCGGCCCCTGCCGCAAATGTAGAGA
>JAWLCQ010000340.1:0-3103 GCA_041687095.1 Phycisphaerae bacterium
GCGGGGGGGGTCCCCCCCCCCCCCAACGCAACTGTGCGCCGCTGTTTGCGACGGCGTGAACGGTTACCAATCCGCACTCCGCAATTCCTCGCCCGGGGCCGGACGGTTGCGTCCGGCCCCGGGCGATCGGGCAGGGGTTACGCCATCAGGTTGGCGTTCTGGAGGGCGGTGATGACGGCCGCCAGGTCGGCCTTGACCTTCGCCAGTTGGGCGGCGAGGGAGGCGACGGCGTCGGCGGTGGGCCCGACGTCGGCGGACCCGGCGTTGGCGGCCTGCGTGATGGCCGCGAGGGTCGTCGCGGCCGTCCCGCCGCTGCTGTCGGTGAGGTCGTCCTGCGTGGGGACGACCGCGGCGGCGGCGTCGAGGCCGGGACCGACGCCCTCGAGCTGGGCGAGCACCGCCCCGGGGGCCTCGCTGCAGTCCACCGTCTGCATCGCCGTGGCGATGGGGACGGCGTCGGCGGCGGGGGGCCCGGCGGCGTAGCTGCCGGCGACGACGGCGAGCCGCGTCACGCCCAGCGTGCAGTCCTGGTCCGTGTGCACGGGCGCCAGGCGGCCCGCCCCGGCCGCGGGCTCGACGATCGTCACCCAGCACGGCCCGGTCTTCCCGGCGTCGCCCTCGGCGACGACGCCGGCGAAGTACCGCAGGTTGGACCCGTCGGCGGCGGGCTTCTCGACGCGGTACGCCCGCCCCGCGTTCCCCGCCGTCGCCGTCCCGTAGTCGCGGTCGTAGCACAGGCAGTAGCCCGCCAGCAGCCGGTCCGTCCCGGCGTACCAGACGCGCTTGCGGTGGAGGGCCTCACTGTTGTAGGTCACTTGGGTCATAACGTTGGTCTCCTGTTCTGTGGTTGATGGATGCTTAGTGGCCGTTTTGGGAGGAGGGTAGAGGGTAGAGGGTAGAGTGCTGACGCCCCGGCTTTGGTGGTCGGCCGGGGGGCGACGCCGCGCTTCGGCCTTGCCCGTGGGCCCGGCGCTCCAGCACGCTTGCGCCTCCTGCACTCTCACCTCTCCCCTCTCCCCTCTCACCTTTTTCCCTACACCCGGCTGATGACGCCGCCGGCGCGCTGGCGGTTGGTGCAGAGGAAGTTGAACTGCAGGTCCACGAAGGTCGTGAACACGTCGTGCTGGTCGCGGCTGTTCATGGGCCCGGTCTCGCGGAAGAAGTCCCCGTCCATGACGAACGGCGAGAAGTACGCGTGGTTGATCGCGTACAGCGGGTTGGTGACGTCCGTGTCGAGCTGCTCGGCCCAGAGCACGGGGATGTTCTTGATGACCGTGGCCCCGGCGAAGCGGCCGAGGTCGGGCCCGAGCTGGTCGTTGCTCTCCCGCGCCAGGGCCTCGAGGCCCTCGAGGATCGTCTCGTTGGCGTACAGCCGCACGTGGCGGTACGGGTCGCTGTCGGCGTCGTGGATGAACAGGGGGCTGCGGAAGTGCAGCCGCCGCAGCATGCGGGTGACCCGCACCACGTCCTCGGCGGCGACGGTCCCGTCGGTGGAGTGCCACGCGTCGTTGTAGCTCCGCCAGCGGGCATTGTCCGCGTCGGAGGCGTCGATGCCGCCGCAGTCGCTGAACCCCGCGGGGTTGGCCCCCTGGTGGCCGTACGTGCCCGCCGCCTGCTGCGCGGCGGTGATCGGCGTCAGCCAGTACGGGATGCCCATGGGGTGCAGGTCGTCCCCGCCCGACGCGGGCGCCAGCCACGCGTACTCCTCGAGCAGGTTCGCCAGGTCCGCCAGCGCGCTCTCGCGGCGGGCCGCCAGCAGGTCGATCAGCCGGCTCTTGCCGCGGTTGCGGAGCACCTCCTGCCGCGAGATCGAGTAGTCCGCCGTCGCCTGCACCCACTGGGCCCGCAGGCGGCCCTGGACGTCGGCGACGGTGGGGCTGGCGGGCTCGTACGGCCGCGTGAACTTCGCGCTGCCGTTCTCCGCGAGCTGCACGTTCCGCACGATGGACGTGCCCCCGTCGAACACCACGCGGTCCTGCTGGAACCACAGGTTGCAGATGGGGTAGTCGTGGTACTTCTGCAGCGTCTCGAACTTGCCGTCCCAGGGGTGGTTCTCGAGCGTGGTCTTCAGCAGGTCCCGCAGCGTGTCGTTCGCCAGCTCCCTCGGGTCGGTGAAATCCACTCCGGTCGTTGTCATGCAGTCTCTCCTTGATTGTTGTGATCACTGTGGTCACGATCCGCCGTCGGGCAGCGCCGGGCGATTCACCGCGGACAGCGCGGAGATCGCAGAGAGAAGAAGGCAGAGGCGCCGTGCGCGACTGGCCTGCCCGTCCCTGCGTACTGTTGCTCCCCGGATGCCTCAATGCCCGGCCGTCCCTCCGGCGGCCTTTGAACAATGGGCCGCAGAGGCGCCGAGACGCGGAGAAGAGAGTGCGTAACCTCTCCCCTCTCGCCTCTCACCTCTCACCTCTCACCTCTCACCTCTAACCTCTAACCTCTAACCTCTAACCTCTCCCCTTCTTGCCTTTCCCTATTCCCTAGTCCCTATTGCCTATTGCCTCTTTCCCCCCCCCCTACTCCGTGAAGAACCGGACCCCCCGGGAGCGTTCCCACGCGTCGAGGGCGTCGACGGCGCGTTCGCGGGGGGAGCGGACGTCGCGCCCGGGGCCGCGGGCGGCGGGGCGGGCGAGGCGCTGCGCCGCGCGGGACCGCAGCTCGGCGGTGAGGCGGCGGCGCTCGGCGGCCCCGCGACCGTCGGCGGAGACGACGGCGAGCGCCTGCTCCAGGGCGGCCGTCGGGTCCAGCTCCGCCCCGTGGACCACCTCGTGCCCGCGGCGGATCTCGGCGGCCTTCGTCGCCAGCCGCTCGCGGAGGCGGCGCTGCGGGCTGTCGGGGGGCAGGTCCGCCCACACCCCGCGGCCGTACTCGGGGTACACCTCCGGGTCCAGCGCCGCGAAGAACCGGTCGGCCTCCGCGTGCTCCCGCTGCCGCTGCGAACGCCGCACGCCCGCCGTCAGCTCCTCCACCCGCCGCCGCAGGCCCACCACCTCCTCCGCCATCGCGTCGAGGCGGTCGTCGGCGGCGAAGGACGCGGCCGTCGCGGCGGCGGGGTCCTGGGCGGGGGCGGGCCCTTGAACGGGGGCGGGCCCCTGAACGGGGGCGG
>JAWLCQ010000341.1:0-3081 GCA_041687095.1 Phycisphaerae bacterium
GCCGCAGTTCCGCTCCCGCTTCGCGGGCCGGGCCGACCTGCTCGCCTTCGCCACCGCCCTGCTCTGGGCCGTCCACCCCGTCCAGACCGAGAGCGTCACGTACATGGTCCAGCGTGCCGAGTCCCTCATGGGCCTGCTGTACCTCCTGACCGTCTACGCCGCCGCGCGGGGATTTTCCGCCCGCACCGCTTCCGATGCAGGGCAATCGCATCTCCGTGGCACGGGCATCTTGCCCGTGTGTCGCAGGGGCGTCCCGCCCCTGCGGAGAGGTGAGCCGGGCCTCGTAGCGGCGCAAGCCCACTCCAATCCAAGGGATCTCCCTGCAACCGCCACGGGCACGATGCCCGTGGGACACATGGGCGAGACGCCCATGCCACGGAAATCTCGGGATGCGGTCGCCCCGGACCCCCCACAAGGCCCCTCGCGCCCCTTCCGCGCAGCCCTCCCCTGGTACGCCCTCGCCGTCCTCGCCTGCACGATCGGGGCGGGCGTGAAGGAGGTCATCGCCACCGCCCCGCTGCTGGTGCTCTGCTACGATGCGGTCTTCGCCTCCCGCTCGTTCCGCAGGGCCCTCCGCGACCACTGGGCGCTCTACCTCGCCCTCATCGTCCCCTGCTGGGGATTCCTCGCCGCCATGTTCCTGGGCACGTGGGCGGAGAGCACGTCGGACTTCCGCACCATCGGGACGTGGGCGTACCTGATCTCCCAGCCGCGGTCGTTCGTGTACTACCTCCGCGTCGCCCTGTTCCCGCGCGGGCTGCTCCTCCTGCACTCCTCGGACCTCGCCGCCGGCCCGCTCGACATCCTGCCGTACCTCGCCCTGATCCTCCCGCTGCTGGGCGCGTCGGTCTGGGGGCTCGCCCGCAAGCGGTGGTACGGGTTCGTCGGGGCGTGGTTCTTCGGGATCCTCGCGACCACGTCGTCGCTGCTGCCGACGCGGCAGTTGATGGCCGATCACCGCCTGTACCTGTCGCTGGGGGCCCTTTCGCTGCTGGCCGTCCTCGCTGTCGACGCGCTGCTGCGGCGGTGGCGGGCGAAAGGGGCGTCGCCCCGCGTCACGGCCGTCGCGGGCACGGCCGCCCTGCTCCTCGCCGCCGCCCCCCTCGTCCACCTCACGGTCGAGCGCAACGGCGACTACCATTCGCCCCTGCGCATGTGGACGCAGGCCGTCGACGCCTCCCACAGCGCCGTCGCGTACTTCAACCTCGGAGCGGTCCTGGAGAGGGAGCAAGACGACCGGGGACAGCCCCGCCTCGACGACGCCCGCGACGCCTACCTCCGCGCCCTTGCCATCGATCCCAACCATCCCTTCGCCCACCAGAACCTCGGGGTGCTCCTCCTTCGCCAGGGCCACCCCCACCAGGCCGTCAAGCACCTTGAAGCGGCCGTCCGCGCCGCCCCCCTCGCCGCGCCCTTCCGCCACAACCTCGCGCAGGCGTACCTGCACGCCGATCGGCCGACCGAGGCGGTCGAGCAGGCCCGCCGGTCCGTGGAACTCGACCCGCGGGAGCCCTCCGCGTGGTACGCGATGGCGACGGGGCACTACCGCCTGGGGCAACTGGAACTCGCGGGACCCGCCTACGAGCGCTGCCTGGAGTTGGACCCGCAGCGGGCGGATGCGCACCACGATTTGGCCGTCACGCTCCTCAAGCTCGCCCGCCACGACCAGGCCCTCCCCCACTTCCGCCGCGCGTTGGAACTGCAGGCGGACTACCCCGGGGCGCACCTGGGGCTGGGGGCCGCCCTGGAGGCGGGGGGGGATCGGCGAGCGGCCCTCGCGGCGTACCGCGAGGCCATCCGCGTGACCGGAGGCGATCCGCGGGCCCTCAACGCGGCCGCCTGGATCCTCGCGACGGCCCGGGAGGAGGACCTCCGCCGCCCTGCCGAGGCCGTCCAGTTTTCCGAGGCGGCCGTCCGGGCAACGGCTTTCCGCAACCCGGCCTACCTCGATACAATGGCGGCCGCACACGCGGCGGCAGGACACTTCGACCTCGCCGTGCGCCTCGCCTCCCAGGCGTTGGAGCTGGTCCCGGCAGCGCGGCGGAATTCGCCGCCGGTGCGGGCCCTGCAGCAGCGCCTGGAACTGTACCGCCGCGGCGTGCCCTTCCGCCTCAGCGCGGAGGGGCGCGGCGAGTTGCCGTGAACCTATGGCCAAGTCAAAACGGCAGGATCCGACGGGGGAGACGTCGCCGCCGCGCGCCGCGCCCCGACCCCGCGCCTGGCTCGTCCCCGCCCTCCTCCTCCTCGCCGGGTCCGCCGCCTACGCCAACAGCCTCCCCGCGGCCTTCGTGTACGACGACAACGGGTCCATCCTCCACAACCCCCACATCCGCACGCTGTGGCCCCTGCGCGAGGCGCTGTCCATCGACCTCTGGAGCAGCGGGGCCACCGTCGACTCCCGCCCCATCCTGAGCCTCACCCTCGCCCTCAACTACGCCCTGCTGGGCGAAGCGCCCTGGGCCTTCCGCCTCGTCAACATCCTCATCCACCTCGCCTCCGCCCTGCTGCTGTTCGCCGTCCTCCGCCGGACCCTCGAAACGGCCCGCCCCACCGAGCCGAACCGCGCCACCGTCCTCGCCGGGGCCACCGCGCTGCTGTGGGTGGTCCACCCGCTGACGACGGCGGCGGTCACGTACATCGTGCAGCGGGCGGAGTCGCTGGCGTCGATGCTGATGCTGCTGACGCTGTACGCGGCCATCCGGGCGTTCGCTACGGATCCACCGGCCCCCACAGCTCCGAACGCGCCCGCCCCGGGAGGGCGCTCTTCCCAAGCCCCCCGACCGCGTCGGAAGAATCGCCCAGGCGCACGCTCACTCCCCCCTCAACTCCCCGACCCCTCCCGCCATCGCTGGGGCTGGTACGCCCTGGCGGGAACCGCCTGCGCACTCGCCTGCGGGACCAAGGAAGTCGCCATCGTCCTCCCCGTGCTCGTGTATCTCTACGACGTCGTCTTCGTCTCCCGCTCGTTCCGCCGGGCCCTCCGCTCGCACGCCCCGCTCTACGCCCTGCTGCTGCTGGGCTGGGCGGTGATCGCGGGGCTCGTGGCGGCGACGTGGGAGGACAAGGCCACCGACTTCCACA
>JAWLCQ010000342.1:0-3064 GCA_041687095.1 Phycisphaerae bacterium
CGTTCCCGGGGTGCCACCCTCAAGCGGCGTTGTTTGCCGCGTGGGGGTGCTTCGGTCTGGCAGGCTCAACACCCCCAAGCCGCAAACAGCATGCGGCTTGAGGGTGGCACCCTGTTTGACCGGTCCCGTGAACGGTCCCGTGAACGGTCCCGTGAACGGTTACGAAAACCCAATCCGGCAGCGCCGGTCGCGCACAACCGATGCCTACTCCCCTGCGGGCCGGGGCGTCACGTCCGCGGGGGGCGTGCCCTCGTCGGGCGTGGTTTCGGCGGGCTGATCCTTCTGCTTCCGAGGCTTCTTGGCGGGCTTGTCGCCCTCGGCGGCGCCCTCGGGCTTGGCGGGCTTGCGGGTGAGCTTCTCGCGCTGCTCGGCCGTCAGGACGTCCTGCTGGATCGTCGCCTTCAGGTCGTCCACCACGGCCTTGCGGGCCTGGTCGTCCTCGGCGGCGGCGGCGGCCTTGGCGGCGTCGGCGGCGAGGAACTCGATCCGGCTCTTCTGCTCGTCGGTGAGGTCGGCCTTGGCGAAGGTGGCGAGCATCTGGCGCTTCATCTGGAACGCCTGCCACTTCTGCTGCTGCTCGGGGGTGAGCAGGGCGTTGACCTTCTCCCAGTGCTCGGCCTTCATCTTCATCTGCTCCTCGCGGAGCGACTTCATCTGCCCGGCGACGCGCTGGACGGCGTCTTTGTCCTTGGCGTCGCGGGCCTGCTTCATCTCGGTGTTGAGCTGCTCGATCTTCTCGCTGTTCGCCTCCATCCAGGCCTTCTGGGCCTGCTGGTAGTCGGCGGCGAGGGTTTCGAGCTTGGCCTTCTGCTCCTCGGTGAGTTCGGCGGCGAGGGCGAGTTGGGCGTACTCCCCGCGGATGGCGGAGCGGGGCTTGGGGTCCTTCTTGGGCTTGGCATCTTCCTGGGCGGAGGCGGCGGAGGCGAAGACGACGGCGGACAGGGCGAAGGCCGCCAGGACCAGAGCGAGCGGGCGCGAACGAAGCATGTGCGAATCTCCCGGGGCCGCGAAAAGGCCCCGCACCACGGGCCCCAAGCGGTGCGGAGGGGCCGCCGCGCCCAACCGCACGATTCCCGCCATAGGCAGGAATACGGGGGCGCGCAGCGCCGATACAAATCTAACGGCCGGGAATCGGTTTTGCTGCAGGGGAACGAAAAATTCCGCGAGCGGGCTCGGCCCCGGTAGAATCGGGGGACGTTCCCCGCGGACACAAGGCGGTGCCATGCAGATCGTTGTTGTTCTGTCGTTCGTCGTCACCATGACCATGGTTCAGTTGCTGTTTGACGGCAGCGTGGGCATGCCCTCCGCCCCCGCGGGGGTGTGCCTGTCGGCGGTCACGGTCTACCTCCTCATCGCCGCCGCCATCAGCCGCGTGCGAACCGCGACGGGCCTCGCCGTCCTGACCCCCCACGGGGGCTTCCCCGCCCGCGCCGCCCGCCGCCACGCCCTGCTGGGCATGGGGGGGCAGGTGTGGCTCATCGCGGGCCTGGCGGCCGTGCAGTACCTGGGGTGGCTGCACTGGGTCCTCAGCGAGAACCACCTGGGCCGCGTCCCGCTGGCGGGGGTGCTGGCGGCGTGGCTGCCGTTCCCGCTGGCGTTGGGGCTCGAGTGGGCCATGGACTACCCCTTCCACGCCGCCCTCCGCCGCCTGTCCGCCAACCGCATCGCCGCCTCCGGGGGCGTCCCCCGCCCCATCTGGACGCTCGGGCAGTACCTCGAGTTCAACGCCCGCCACCACCTGCTCTTCGTCGCCGTCCCCGTCTGCCTCATCATCGCCGTCAACGACACCCTCCGCCTCTACGCCCTGCCCCTCCTGCCCGAGCCCACCGCCTCAGCGGTGTTCGTGGGCGGGACGTTCCTGACGGCCGGGACGGTCTTCCTGTTCGTCCCCGCCCTGCTGGTGCGGATCTGGCGGACCCGCCGCCTGGCGGACACCCCGCTCCGCCAGGCCATCGAGGCCCTCTGCCGCCGGCTGAAGATCCGCTACCGCGAGCTGCTGGTCTGGGAGACGGGCGGGGTGGTCGCCAACGCCGGGGTCATGGGCCTCATCCCCTCCGTCCGCTACGTGCTGCTCAGCGACGCGCTGCTGGAGAACCTGCAGGACGCGGCCCTTCTGGGCGTCGTCGCCCACGAGGCCGGCCACGTCCGCCACCGGCACATCCTCTACTCGCTGATCTTCGCCCTCTCGTCGGTCATCCTCTGCTCCTTCGTCGCCGACCTCCTCGCCCGCGCGCTGTCCCTGCCCGACTGGACGCTGCAGGTGCTGGCGCTGGCGCTGCTGGCGGGGACGTGGGCGGTGGGGTTCGGGTGGATCTCGCGGCGGTTCGAGCGGCAGTGCGACGTGACGGCCGCCTGGGCCCTGGGGACGCCCGAGGCGGGCACGGACCCGCTGCGGGTGACCCCGGAGGGGGCGGCGACGTTCGCGTACTCGCTGCAGCGGATCGCGGACCTCAACGGGATGGGGTCCAACGCGTTCAACTGGCGGCACGGATCGATCGCCTGGCGGGCGAGCCACGTGCTGTGGCTCGGGGGGGCGGGACGGTCGCGGCGGGACATCGACCGCACGGTCGGCCGCATCAAGCTCGCCCTCTGGGCCGCCCTCGCCCTGTCCGTCGCCCTGCTGGCGTACGACGTGGCGGCGAACGGGATGACGTAGGACCCCGTCTGCCCGAGAGGGCGGCGGGGACAATGCGGGGGTTCCTTTCGGGCACACGGCGGCGCAGCCGCCCGTGCGTGGTGGGTCTCCTGGCTGGCCCCCTGCGCATGCGCCGGGGGTCTCCTGACCCCCGGCCCCAAGCGCATGCGCCGGGGGTCTCCTGACCCCCGGCCCCAAGCGCATGCGACGGGGGTCTCCTGACCCCCGGCGTCCGGGAGGGGCGAGGAACGCCTCCGCGGCAGCGTCGTTGGAGCGCTCCCTTCGCGGCGGCGGCCGCCGCGACCGATGCGCCGCCATAACGCTATCGCGGAAGCGCTCGTTGGTCTTCCGGGACGCTGGGGGTCAGGAGACCCCCAACGCACGCGCTTACGGCGTCGCACGCACTTGAGGCGTCGCACGCGCTTGAGG
>JAWLCQ010000343.1:0-3048 GCA_041687095.1 Phycisphaerae bacterium
AAACTGCTGGGCTATTGTCACAGCGTCCCTACCGGGACGCACGGAGACGCGTCCCTGCCGGGACGCGCGGAAGCGGACCCCGACCAACCCGCGAGGCCCGAGAGGTGTAGAACCACCGCGCGTTGACGCCGGTGACGGAGCCGACGCCCCACACACGGGAGGATGATCGCATGCCGAGAACACTTGGATTCGCCTGCCGGGGGATCGCAACGGCCGTCGCGGTCTGCCTTGCGTCGGCCGCCGTCGCGCAGGAGTCGCAGCCCGCTCCCCCACCGCCCGACCTCTGCCGCGATGCCGTCGATCCCTACAACCCGGGCATGGAACGCGGGCGGTTCTTCGCGGCGGCGGGGGTGGATGGGGAGATCGACGAGGGCGAGTTCGCGAAGAACCGAGACGCCCAGGACCCCTTCATCCGCCCCTTCGACCGCTGGGACGCCGCCAAGCCCTTCGACCGCAACGCCAACGGTCGCCTCGACTGGATCGAGGCCGACGCCTACCGCCAGGACCTCCGCAAACGCGTCCTGGACCGCTTCGACACCGACGGGGACGGGCGGCTCGGACCGGCCGAGCGGCTCGCCGCCAACCGCGCCCTGCAGGGGGGCGAACTCACCGCCCCCGCGAAGGGCCGCCGGGGCGGGAGCGGGCCCCCAGAGGACGCGGAGGCCCCGCCCGCGTTGGTCCGGCGGTTCGACCGCGACGGGGACGGGAAGCTCTCCGAGGAGGAACGCCGCCTCGCCGCCGAAGCCCTCCAGCAGGACCACCACCGCCAGCGCATGATCGAGCCCTTCGACACGGACGGCGACGGGGAGCTGAACGAGGAGGAGCGCAAGGCACGCGGCGAACACTTCCGCCAGCGGGGCGAGCGAATGGGGGCGCTGCTCGAGGAGTTCCGCCTCCGCAACTTCGACCTCGACGGGGACGGGACGCTCAACGAGGAGGAGGCCGCCGAGTTCACCCGCGTCCAGAAGCATATGCAGGAGACGATGCAGAGCGTCGAGCGGCGGATCAACGACTGGGACGGGGACGGGCAGGTGACCGACGAGGAACGCCGCGCCGCCCAGGAACGATGGCAGAAGGCCCAGTGGCGGATCGCCGTCCGCATGCTCCGCTACATGGACGCCGACGGCGACGGCCGCCTCACCCCGCAGGAGCGGCTCTCTTTCGAGGACCGCGTGCAGGACGGCATCCGCAAGTGGCTGACCGACTTCTCCGCCCGCTACGACGCCGACGGCGACGGGCGGCTGCTGGCGGGCGAGCACGACGCGGCGATGCAGGGCTTCCGCGAGGACATGAACCGCCGCCTCGCCTCCGCCGACGTGAACCGCGACGGCCGCCTGGAACCCAAGGAGGTCCTCACCCTGATCGAGGCCTTCGCGCAGGAGGCGGGGATCGCCCCAACAAAGGACGCGAACGCGGAGGAGTGACAGCGCAGGGTGTGCAGACGGCGCCGCGCCCTATCCTCAAAACACAGCGCTGGGTGCCTCAAAACACAGCGCCGGGTGCCGTGGTTTGCGGAGCGCAGCGGAGCAACCACGTCCAATCGACACGGCCTGCGGATTGCCTGGGATGCGTATGAGAACGCAGCGCTACAGCAGCGGGTCCTCCCCCGTCAGCAGCAGCCGCACGATCTCCGCCATCGCCAGCAGGTCCAGCCGGTTGTGCCCCAGCACGGCCGCCATGAAACGGGCGTCGCCCGTCCGCGCAAAGAGCCCGTACGCCTCCCCCGTCTGCTGCCGCGCGATCCCCACCGTCCGCCGCCGCCCCAGCAGCGCCCGTTCGAGCATCGGCAGGGAGAAGGAGCGTAGCTGCTCCTTCCATCGCTCGCGGACCTCGGGGCGCAGGTCCAGGTGCGGGGGGTCGGACCAGGGCTCATCCACGCCCAGCGCCTTCGTCCGCGTGCGCAGCAGGGGGAGGTGCGTCTTTGCGCCCTGGAACGTCACGAGGACGCCCGCCTTCTCGTAGCGGTCCCAGAAGGACCGCAGGACGGCGGGCTCTTCGGAGGCGGTGCGGGCGAGGTGCTGCTCGAGGATGAAATCGTCGTCCGCGTAGTGCAGCGTCCCGATGAGGAATACGGCCTTGGCGGGCCCAGGCTTCCAGGCATCGACGGCGGCGAGGAGCAGGTCCTCGGGCGCGGCGTTGGCGGCGTGGCAGAGGCCGGGGGACGCGGAGAGTTCGTCGAACTGCTGCCGCATCCCGCGGAGCACCGAGGCGTACCGGGCGGGCACGTGGGCCAGATCCGGCTTCCAGTCGCTCAGCGCGGTCCGGACGTACCAGCAGCGCCCGTCCCCGGGAGCGGCGGGGACGGCGATCTCCCGCCCCGGGCACACCTGCTCCAACGCCTGCGGCGTCGTCGCCTGCTGTATCCGTTCGATGTCGAGCGGGCCGGGCGACGGGCCGCGGGAGGCCGGAGGCTCATCGCCCCCTTCGTCGCCGCTGCTGAAGGGCTCGTCGAACGCGGGCTCGGGCGGCGGGGCCTCATCGGGGTCGAAGGCCCCTTGCGCCCCCTTCCCGCCCCTTCCCCGCTCCCGGGTGGAGCGCAACAGGGCCTCGGCGGCGGTCATGTCGCCCGAGCGGATGGACTCGCGGAGCGCCCGCAGCCGCTCCTGCCGCCTCCGCTGGCCGTCTGGATCCTTGGGTTTGCGGCGAATCATGGCACCTCCCATCATGCCGCGCCGCCCCCCGCGCGGACAAGAGGAATTCGCCTTTTGTTAGGGCTTCGCGATCTCTTCACGGTGCGCTAAAGTTTCGCTCCCCGCTAGCCGAAGAATACACGGCAAGAAGTACAACACAGCTTCAGGCGCTGTCGGAACCGAGCGACGAGCGGGTAACACCCTCGTCGCTTGTGTTTTGCGCGGGGACCCCCTCCGCCCGGGCGAAGAGACCCTTGCGCGGGCGAAATGCTTCCCTCCGATGAAGAGACCCCTCTCCCCACCGGGGGAAGAACCCCCTCTCCCCTCCGGGGAAGGGACCCCTCTCCCCACCGGGGGAAGAACCCCCTCTCCCCTCGGGGAGAGGATGTCGCGCAGCGACAGGTGAGGGGGCCCTTCA
>JAWLCQ010000344.1:0-3047 GCA_041687095.1 Phycisphaerae bacterium
GCCATAGCGCTGTCGCGGAAGCGTTCGTTGGCCTTCCCGGACGTTGGGGGTCAGGAGACCCCCAACGCACGCGCTTGGGCCGTCGCACGCGCTCGGGCCGTCGCACGCGCTCGGGCCGTCGCACGCGCTTGGGGCGTCGCACGCGCTCGGGCCGTCCCACGCGCTCGCAGATCCTGCCCCGTGCCCTCGCACACGACAATCCGCAATCCTCAATCCGCAATCCCCGCCCCCCCCCGGGGGGGCTCAGTACGCCTCGGCGTCCTCGTCGGGCTCCAGGACGCCGATCTCGATGAGGGCGCGGCGGGCGGCTTCCTGTTCGGCTTCCTTTTTGGAGGGGCCCCAGGCGCTGGCGAGCGTGCGGTGCTCGACGGTCACGGCGATCTCGAAGCACTTGCTGTGGTCCGGGCCCTTCTCGTCCATGAGCTGGTACTCGGGCGTACCGCCCCACAGCCGCTGGGCGTGCTGCTGCAGCAGCGACTTGTAGTTCTGCTGGTGCTCGTTGGCGATGGCCTCCTCGATGTGCGGCAGGACCGCCCGCAGGACGAACTCCCGCGCCGCCTCCAGCCCCCCGTCGAGGTAGATGGCTCCGATGACCGACTCCAGCACGGCCGCCAGGATCGACGTGGGCAACCCCGTCGACCGCCCCATGCCCTTGCCCAGGACCAGCACCTCCTCCAGGCCCAGGTCCTCGGTCATGACGGCGCAGGTCTGGCGGGAGACGACGGATGACTTGATCTTGGTCATCTCGCCCTCGAACATGCCCTCGGCGCGGCGGTAGAGTTCGTCGCAGACGATGAGCCCCAGCACCGCGTCGCCCAAAAACTCCATGCGTTCGTTGCTCTGGAGCCGCGTGGGCGCCACCGACGCGTGGGTCAGCGCGCAGCGGAGGAGTTCCGGGTCGGAGAACGAGTACCCGATGAGGTCCTCACAGGTCTTGATCGTGTCGGATGAAACCACAGGTCGATCCTCATGCGATCGGCCCGGGTCGCTGACGGGGATCGTCGCGGCCCGTCCGCCACGATCCCCGTCAGGGGCCCGCCTGCCGAGATGTACCTCCCGATTATACCCGCACCTCCTCGATTGCGGGAGCGGGTTTCCGCGGCGGCCCGCTTGGAACTCCCCCGCCGCCTCAATCGTTAGGAGGGGCAAGAGGTGCGCGCACGCCCCGGCCATTGCAGCGTTGCGGTCGCGGCTGCGTTCGCGTTCGCTACCGCAACGTCGCCGTCGCGGGTGCCACGGCTGCGCCGTTTGCAGCCGTGCTCCTACGAGCGCGGGGCGGAACACGGGCTTTGCGAACCCGTGGCGCCCGGCGAATGGAACTTGGCGTTGGCCCCGGCGCGCGTGCCTTGCGGCTTGCAGCCAACCCGCCCGGGGGGCTACGATGAGAAAGAAATGAACGCCAGCGAGATCATCCAGTCGGTTGTTGTCCCCGACCTGCGGATCATCCACTACCCGGACCCGCGCCTGCGCGACGCCTGCGTCCCCGTGGACGCGGTGGATGAGCGCGTGCGGGACCTCGTGGAGCGGATGTTCGAGTTGATGTTCGAGCACCGCGGGGTGGGGCTCGCGGCCCCGCAGGTGGGGCTCAACGTCCGCCTGTTCGTCGCCTCCCCCTCCTTCGACCCCGCCGACCGCTGCGTCTACATCAACCCGCGGATCGTCGGCGGGGAGGGCAAGCAGGAGGAGGAGGAGGGCTGCCTCTCCCTGCCCGGAATCTACTGCAAGATCAAGCGGTTCCAGACCGTCACCATCGAGGCCGCCGATCCCGAGGGGCGGCGGTTCGAGGAAACCTGCAGCGACTTCCACGCCCGCATCGTCCAGCACGAGAACGACCACCTCGACGGAATGCTCCTCACCGACCGCATGTCCCCCGTCGCCAAAATGGGCAACCGCAAACTCCTCAAGGGCCTCGAAGACGAGTTCGCGGCCGTCTGATCCCCGAGAACCGAAACCCTGAGCGAGCGCAGCGAGTCGAAGGGCGGGAACCAGGAACCAGGAGCCAGGAACCAGGAGCCAGGAACCGGGAACCGGGAACCAGGAACCAGGAACCGGGAATCAGGAAGGGCCCGGGATGCGGGCGCTTCAACCCCTCTCCCCTCGGGGAGAGGTCCCCGAGCGCAGCGAGGGGGGTGAGGGGGCGCCCGGAAGACGGGAACGGCCCGGAACCCGCAGAGGACGCGGAGCGCAATGCCCACGGGGCGCTGTTTGCCCCGTGGGACGGTCTGGGCAACCGGACTGGGTTGGCTCCTGCAGGGAGGCCCTGCAGGACCGCGGCCGCTCCGGGTTCTGCAGATGGGCCGGGGACGGTTCGGTGGCTCAGACCGTCCCACGGGACCGCCCCGTTGGGGCTTGTCCCGTGGGCATTGCCGGGACGCGCCCGGAGCGTGCGGGTTGCTGGAGGGCACCCCCACAGACAGGAATTCCTCGCTCGCAACCCCTGTGGCCGCAGCCGGTTGTAAAGTGGACAACTCTTCAAGTTAGGAGGTCCGGGCCTCCCGGGGCATACTTTATCTCGCGAGATAATCTGCGGCACTGTTGCCTCTACACTGAAAGGAGCCCCGCCATGATCAGCGAAGCCCAGCAGACCGCCAACCGCGCCAACGCCCAGCTCTCCACCGGCCCCCGCAGCCCCGCCGGCCGGGCGCGGGTGTCCCGCAACGCCCTCAAGCACGGCCTCTTCACGCGGCAGGTCGTCCTGGCGAGCGAAGACCCCGGCCCCTACGAGGCCCTCGTCCACGACCTGCTGGAGCAGTACGAGCCCCACGGACCCGCCGAGGCCGCCCTCGTCGCCCAACTCGCCGTGCAGACCTGGCGGATGCGGCGGCTGCTGGGGATCGAGTCGCTGCTGCTGGGGCGCGTGGACCTGGAGATCCGCCACGACGAGTGCCTCCGCGCCGTCGACCGCCCGCCGCAGGCCACGCTCGAACCGTCGATGCGGGAGATGGACCGCACGAGCCTGTACGTCACGCGGATCCAGCGGGCGCTCGACGCGGCGCGGGGGGAGCTGGAGGCGCGCCAGGAGCGGCGAACGGCCGAGCGGCTCCAGT
>JAWLCQ010000345.1:0-3015 GCA_041687095.1 Phycisphaerae bacterium
GGAGGAAAAGCGGCGGTGAACCGCCGCACTCCACAAGAGCCGCCGCGAGCCCGGGGATGCTCCCGCAGAGATGCACCCGCCGAGATGTGTAGAACAACGCGGTCAGGAGACCCCCAACGCACGCGCGTGCGCGGCGTGCCTCGCGCGGCGTGATCGAGCGTTTCTCCTCGCGGAGGCCCGGGCCTCGCGCCGTGGAGCCATCCCCACATCTACACAGACGCACGCGACAGAATCGCCGCGAAAACCGGGCGCAAACGCAACGTGGGGCGCTGCTCTATCCACCTCGTCGGCGGCGATATGACGCCCGCTCCGACGCGGGCGAAAGACGCCCCCGCAAATTGCGTACGATTGGCACCAGTTTTGCCGAAGAAATCACGATAAAAATGTTCAGTGAGTATTGCATTGAATCAACGCGTAGAGGTACAAGGTAGCTCAAGTCAGTTTGCTACATTTCATCTCACGCATAGACGCCACGGAAGGAGGTGATGTGCAATGGCAAAGGCAGCGAAGAAGGCCGCGAAGAAGACCGAGAAGAAGGCCCCGAAGGCCGCCCCCAAGAAGGCGGTGAAGAAGGCCCCGAAGGCCGCCCCGAAGGCAGCCCCGAAGGCCGCTCCCAAGACGGCCAAGAAGACGGCGAAGAAGACGGCCAAGAAATCTGCGAAGAAGTAACACCGCTCAAGCCGTAGCGGTCGCAGCCGCCCGCGGATTGGCGGCTGCAGGAAACACTCAGCGGCGGGTGCCCAGCCACGGCGGCACCTGCCGCGGTTTTTTGCCCTCTCTTCTCCCTCCCCCCCGCAGTTCGTATAATGGCCCCGTGCGCACCATAGCCGTCATCAACCAGAAGGGTGGGGTCGGCAAGACCACCACCGTCGCCAACCTCGGAGCCGCCCTCGCCCTCCGCGGGCTCACCGTGTGCCTCCTCGACCTCGACCCACAGGCACACCTCACGCTGCACTTCGGCGTGGAGCCCGGGCAGCCCGAGCACAGTATCTATGACGTCCTCGTCTCTGACGCCCCCTTCCTCTCCACCGTCCTGGGCATCAACGAGCACCTCATGGTCGTCCCCTCGGTCATCGATCTCGCCGCCGCCGAGGTCGAACTCGTCACCACCGTCGGACGCGAACAGATCCTCCGCGACTCCCTCCGCAACGTCGAGCTTCCCTGCGACCTGATGATGATCGACTGCCCCCCCTCGCTGGGCCTGCTCACGCTCAATGCCCTCGCCGCCGCCGACGACGTCGTCATCCCCCTGCAGCCGCACTTCCTCGCCCTGCAGGGGCTGGGAAAGCTCCTCGAAACCGTCGGCCTCGTCCGCCAGCGCATCAACCCCAACCTCCGCGTCTCGGGCGTGCTGCTGTGCATGTACGAAACCGCCACCCGCCTCGCCGGGGAGGTCGTCCAGGACCTCCGCGCGTTCTTCGACGCCTCCCGCGGCCAGGACGCCCCCTGGGCCGACGCCCGCCTCTTCGACACCGTCATCCGCCGCAACATCAAGCTCGCCGAGTGCCCCTCCCACGGCCAGGCGATCTTCGACTACGACCGCTCCTCCAACGGGGCGACCGATTACGGCGCGTTGGCCGACGAGTTCATCGAGCACTTCCAGCTGCCCGTGCCCAGGCGATCCCGCAAGCGCAAACCCTCCGCCCCCCGCGCCGCCGCCGAGCCCCCCCAGGCGCTGTCCACCGACGCGGATCCCCAAACCGACCTCCCCGACGCCGAGGATGCGGCGATTCCCCCGGCGGTGACCGTTGACGACCTCGTCGCCCCCAGCGAGGACAGCGTAAAAACGCCCGCGAGCGAACCGCCCGCGTACTCCCCCGCTGCCGCCCCGTTCATCCCCGCCCCCGCCATCGAGGACGCTCCCGAGGGCGGGCCGACTGCGGTGTCCGCCACCCCCGCACCGGACGAAGACCCGTACGTCCCGCTCGAATCCGCCGATGAGCCCACCGATGAGCCCACCGGCGACGCGGATGAAGGCGCCAGCGAACCCGTGACCTCCGTGTGACCACTGCACTGCTCCCAGGGAGGCATGCGCGATGGGCGGACTCTTGCACTGGCTGCTGCATTCGCCGACGGGTTCGGCCGTGCGCATCGCTGTCGGCCTGTCCGTCCTCGGTGTGCTGCTCGCGTGGGACCTGGTCCGGCACGGCCGGGCGTCCGTGCGGTGGCGGGAGTACCTGCTGCTGGCGGGGGCGACGGCGGGAGGGGCGGCCTATGGGGCAATGAACGACAACGTCACGGTGACGATCTCGTGGGAGTACTTCTTCTACGGCAAGGGGCTGATGGAGACGCTCGGGTACGCCCTGCCGCCGGACGCGATGGCGTTGCGGTGGGAGGCGACGAAGCTGGGGGTGGCGTCGTCGTGGTCGGCGGGGCTGCTGATGGGCGTGGTGTACGTCCTGGCGAACAACCCGTGGCGGCGCCGCCCGCAACTGCCCTACCGCCAGTGCTTCTGGCTACTGACGCGCCCGCTCGCGGGAGCGGTGCTCGTGTCGATCGCGGGCGGGCTGGCGGGCTATGTCGGCCTGCTGGACGGATGGGTGAGCGACCTGGACTGGATGGACCCCACGGGCCGCCCGCTCTTCACCGCCGTCTGGGGCGTGCACCTGGGGGCGTACGTCGGGGGCGGAATCGGTGCGGTCGTCGGGGCGGTGCAGATCATCCGTCGGCGCAGGAGGCTGGCCCAAACCCCTCTCCCCGCGGGGCTGTCTCTTTATCACATTTAGGCGCTTCTGGACGTGCAGGACCCGCACACTCCGCTCCCCCGCCTGCCGCCCCCGCCCGGCTTGTCCGGGTGGAGCGAAGGTCGGGACAGCTATGGCGGAGCGAGCAGCGTTGAAGGCGGAGGTAGCTGTCCCGACCCTCGCTCCTCTGGGGCAAGCCCAGAGGGGGCGGGAGAAGAAGAAACAGAAGGAAAAGGAGGCGTCGCGTGTAGCTGGCCCGACCCTCGCTCCCCCGGGACAAGCCCGGGAGGGGGCGGGAGCGGGCGGCGGAAATGTGATAAAGAGACAGCCC
>JAWLCQ010000346.1:0-3013 GCA_041687095.1 Phycisphaerae bacterium
TCCGGGACGTTGGGGGTCAGGAGACCCCCAACGCACGCGCTTAGGGCGTCGCTCGCGCTTGAACCGCCGCTCGCGCTTGGGGCGCCGCACGCGCCGCACGCGCCGCACGCGCTGGAGGTGCCGCACGCACCCACGCGCCTGCCCCGGGGCTTGCCGGCGTTCCGCACGCGGGCGTCTGCGCTCCGCGCTGCTGCGGTCCTCTACAGGATCGCCCGCAGCAGCAGGAAGTACGCGAAGGACCCCACGGCCATGATGACCGCGGGGGGCAGGATGTAGCGGTAGACCGCCCCGAAGGGCGTGCGGAAGTACTGGTTGCTCATCACGTGGCACATGTGCAGCGGACTGAGCATCTGCCCCACGTGCCCCATCGCGTACGCCAGGGCCATGTACGCCCGCTCGGGGGGGGCGTCGGGCATGACCGTCAGGATGCCCAGCAGGATCGGGAACGTCGTCGAGACGAACCCGTACGCCAGCCCCGTCACCATGCCCGCGATGAACGGCAGGGCGATGAAGACCAGCACCGGGGGAATGTGCAGGGCCTGCAGTTCCTCCCCGATCCGCGTCGCCGCCTCCACCCGGTCGATGGTGAACTTGAAGATCATCACGCACAGCACCAGGGCGACCATCTGGTAGACGCCCGGGGTGGCGAAGCTGCGCGCGACCCGCCGCAACGGCTGGCGGTTGAGGCGCGCCGTCCACAGCAGCGCCACCAGCAGCCCGATGGCGATGGGGCCCATGCGGGTGACGGCCTCGCGGAGGGGACCGGCGAGGACGGACTCGGGCACGAGGGACAGCAGCCACGCGGCCGGGACCCACAGGACGATGATCAGCCAGATCGACGACGTCGCCCACAGCAGTTTCCGCCGGGTGCCCGCGGGGGCGGGGGCGGACTTGGCGTGCAGGTCCGGGTGCACCTGGCGTACGATCAGCAGCCCGCCCCCGAGCATGAACAGCGTCAGCGGCGCCTGCGTGACGATGAACCACCAGGTGGGGTTCTTCGTCAGGACGATCGCCCAGATCACGCCCGGGTAGAGCGGCCACCAGTACTCCCAGGGGTGGCGGAACCAGTAGTTGACGGCCGACAGGAGCGCCCCGGGGACCTTGCCGCGTCCGGCGGGGCCTTCCCCGGCGGCGGCTTCGACCATGGGGGCGGAGAACAGCGCGCCCCCGGGCATGGGCAGCAGGCCGATCAGGGCCGGCAGGGCCATCATCGTCGTTGCCGGCCGCCGCAGCAGATCGCGCGAGAGGCCCACGATCCGCTCCAACTGCCCCCCCTCCCGCATCGCGCTCGACAGCACCAACAGCACCGCCGTAATCACCAGCAGCCCCACCGTGCTGGGGTCGATGACGGCGTGGGCGGAGCCTTCGAGAAACTCCCCGGCGAATCCGAGGGCGTCCAACGGCAGCGGCTGGAAGGCCAGCCCCAGCACGGCCGCCCCGATCAGAATCGCCACCGCCAGCGGGACGCGCAGGCGGGAGAGGACGAGGATGAGCCCAAAGGCTCCCAGGGTTCGCAGCAACGCACTCATGGAGCGTCTTGTAGCCGCGCGGACCGAGCGGGTCAACGGGGGGGAGCAGAAAGGCGGGCCATCCCAAGACTCCCTCTCCCCCGCCGGGGGCTTTCGGGTACAATCCGGGCCTGTGACCGAGACCGAACAGTCCGAACCCGTCGTGGCCCCGCGGGCGGAGTTGTGGCAGGAGGACAAGCCCGCCCCGCGACCCGTATGCGCCGCCTGGGTTGCCTGCGCAGGCACGTTCGACCGCCTGGGCCGCACCCTCATGCCCCTCGCCATCGGCCTGCTCGGGGAGCGAGTGCACCTGCTGGCCATCTGCCCCACCGGGACGGACGAGCGCCAGTTGCCCTCCCCGCCCATCGGGATCGAGCCCTACCTCCGGGGCCGGTGGTACGCCCCGTGGAACCCCGCCAGCGATCCCCTCGCCCAGCGCGCCCGCGAGGAGGGCTGCGAAGTCCTCCACGCCCTGGACGGATCGGCCGCTCCCCTCACCGCCCGCATCGCCGCCGACGCCGCCCTCCCCTACGTCGTCAGCGCCTACTCGCTCGACGACGCCCGCAGGCTGCGGAAGCTGGCCCCGGCCCCCGCGGCGGTGCTGGCGGCCTCCGACCCGATCGCCGAGGCCCTCCGCGAGCGGTCGCACCTCCCCCCCGAACGCATTCACGTGCTGCGGCCCGGGGTGCACCAGGTCCGCCACGCCACCTGCTTCACCAACCCCCAGCAGTCCCTCTCGCTCATCACCTGCGGGCCGCTGGACGCGTACGCGCCGTACGCGGCCGTCCTGCAGGCGTTCGCCGCCCTCAAGGCCAACCGGGAGGACAGCGTGCTGTTCCTGCTGGGCGTGGGGCGGGCGGAGAAGCGCCTGCGGGCGCTGACGGAGCGCCTGGGGGTGCGCGGCGACGTCACCTTCGCCGCCCCCCTGCCCGCCCAGCAACTGCCCGGGATCTTCAAGGCCGCCGACGTCTACCTGTCGGTCCGGGCGAGGCGGGAACTGGACGTCTCCTCCCTGCTGGCGATGGCGGCCGGCGTGCCCGTGCTGGGCGCCTCGGGCGGGGCGGCCGACTTCCTGCAGGAGGGCGAGACGGCGAGGCTGTTCCGCCCGGGCGACGAGCGGGACCTGTCGGAGAAGCTCCAGGCCCTCGCCCTCGACCGCCCCGCCGCCCGCGACCTCGCCGAAAACGCCCTCACCTATCTCCGCGAGCACCACAGCCCCGCGAGGATGGTGGCGGAACTGGCGGGGGTCTATCGGCGCGTGGCGGAAGGCTGATCCCGGTGCGATGGGGTCCTCTGAAGACCTCATGTCACTCGGTTGGGATCATACGGGTTCCACTGAATTCGCGGGTGGGTGCCGTGGTTTGCGGAGCGCAGCGGCTTGCCCCGACGTAGCCTTGGCGAAGCCGGATCGGGTAGCCGAGGGCGGTTGCCCGCCCCCGGCCCCCTCAGATCCGGACGTGCGGGACTACCGCATCCGGCTCCTGTGGGCATGGATTCGCTCAGGG
>JAWLCQ010000347.1:0-3005 GCA_041687095.1 Phycisphaerae bacterium
TCCCAACCGTCGCAGCCCTCCGGGCACCCCCTCACCCCCCTCGCTGCGCTCGGGGACCTCTCCCCGAGGGGAGAGGGGTCGGACCTCGCCCCGAGGGGAGAGGGGTTGGAACGCCCCCCCAGGGGACGGGGGTTGGACCGCTCCCCGGATGGAGAGGGCGCGGGGGCCGCGGGCGGCGCCCCGCCGCTCTCCGTCTCCGCCCGCACGGGCGAGAACCTGGAGGTCCTGCGGTCGCGTCTGCGCGAGCTGCTGCACGTCCACGCGGGCCGCGCGGGCGAGGCCCTGGGCCTCCATGCCCGCCAGAAGCGCTGCCTGCTCTCCGCCGCCGCCGCCCTCGCCCGCGCCGCCGACCTTCTCGCCCCGGCCCCCGACCTCGCCGCCGTCGCCGAACTCGCCGCCCTCGAACTCCGCACCGCCCTGGCGGACTTGGGCCTCGTCACGGGCCGCTCGCCCGCCGGAGCGCTCCACTCCCTCACCGAGGACGCCCTGGGACGCATCTTCTCCCGCTTCTGCGTGGGCAAGTAGCCGACCGTCTCCCCGCGGCGACGGGGTGGGCCAGCATCCCCGCCGCCGGCCGCGGACCCGCGCACCGCCCCTTCGCCGCCGGCTCTCCTGGCCCGCCCCGCGCCCGTTCACTGCGGGTCTCCTGATCCGTCCCGCGCATCTGCGCCGGGGGTCTCCTGACCCGTCCCGCGCGTCTGCCCCGGGGGTCTCCTGACCCCCGGCGTCCTGGAGGGGCGAGGGGCGCCTCCGCGTCAGCGTCGTTGGAGCGCGCCCATCGCGGCGGCCGCCGCCGCGACCGAAGCGCCGCCATAACGCTGTCGCGGAGACGTTGGTTGACGTTCCCGGACGTTGGGGGTCAGGAGACCCCCAACGCTCGCGCACGGGGCGTCGCACGCGCCCACCTCCTGTGCCGGGGTCAGGAGACACCCCCAACCCTCGCGCTCTAGGCGTCGCACGCGCTCGGGGCGTCGCACGCGCGGGGGGCAACGCGCGCGGGGCGGCGGAGCGCGCGCCCCGATGCGCCTTTCACGCGGGGGGAACGTATTTTTCCCTTGCGGCTGGAAAAATGTGGTATAGTGCCCGGATTGCGTTTTTCGTCTGCCACGCATTCGGGAAACGGAAGCGAGGATATGCCCCCCCCTTTGCTCCACCGAAAACCGCTGGGCCCCGCGTTTGCGCCGGGCATGGACTCACGGATCGATATGACCGAAGAGATCGATGTCACACGGAAACTCCGGAGCGGCCTGACCGTCCTTGTCCCCGCCTACAACGAGTCGGCGTCGATTGGGGACACGGTGCGCTCGCTCCGCAACCAGACCCTGCCGCCCGAGGAGATCCTCGTCATCGACGACTGCTCGACGGATGACACCTCCGCCGTCGCCGCCGCCGCCGGGGCGCGCGTCGTCCGCCCCCCGCAGAACACCGGGTCCAAGGCCGGGGCGCAGAACTTCGCCATGACCCTCGTCCAGACGCCCTTGGTCATGGCCATCGACGCCGACACCACCCTCGAACCCCAGGCCGTCGAGCGCATGCTCGCGGCGTTCGACGACCCGGAGGTGGTGGCGGCGTGCGGGTTCGTCCTGCCCCGCCACGTCCGCACGCTCTGGGAACGCGGGCGGTACGTCGAGTACCTCTTCGCCTTCGGGTTCTACAAGCCCATCCAGGACTACTACGAGAAGCCCATGATCGCCTCGGGCTGCTTCAGCGCCTACCGCACCGACGTGTTGCGCAAGGCCGGGGCCTGGTCCACCCGCACCGTCGCCGAGGACATGGACCTCACCTGGAGGCTCTACCACAAGGGCCTCAAGGTCCGCTTCGTCCCCGAGGCGTGCTCCTACCCCATCGAGCCCCACAACTTCCACTTCATGCACAAGCAGCTCAAGCGCTGGTCGCACGGGTTCGTGCAGAACATGTGCCTGCACTGGCGGAACAACCTCGACGTGCCGTACCTCCGCATCGCCACCGCCATCGCCCTCTGGGACGCCACCGTCGCCTCCTTCGCCTACCTCGTGCTCCTGCCGCTGCTGGCACTGCTGTTTCGTGAACCCCTGTTCCTGCTGGGATACCTGATCGACCTGCCCGTTGTGGTGGTCTGCGTCTGCCTCGCCGCCGCCCGACGCAAGGAAGTGGGCAAGGCGTTGGTGAGCATCCCCAGCTTCTTCGTACTGCGAACCGTGAACGGCTTTTACATGCTCGACGCACTGTGGAAGGAACTCGTGCTTCGGCGGCCGCTGCGAACCTTTGAGAAGGGTCATTGACATGATCGCCGGGATTCCTGGGTCGGGTATTGGCGGGATCTTCTACCTCCTCTGCGCGCTGTGGATGCCCGTGAACGAACTGGGCGCGATCGTTCGCGGCCGCTCCACCGCCCGCCGCCGCCGCCAGGCGCTCGTGCTGTGCGGATTCGCCCTGGCGGTCGTGGCGGCGGTGTGGGTCACGGGCTGGGGCCTGGGCAAGCTGTTCGCGCAACCGCTGCACCCCCTCGCCGCCGCCGCGGGCAATCCGCAGGCCGCCGAAACGAAGAACCTCATCTCCACCATCGCCCTCGCCGTCACCTTCGGGACGCTGGGGGGGATGGTGGTGTCGGTGCACGTGCTCCGGCTCCTGCTGGGCCGTCCCGCCCGCATCCGCCGGCGCGCCGGGCGCCTCCGGGTCCTCCGCCTGTCCCGCCTGGCGAACCTCCCGCAGCGGGCGGCCGCGTAGGGCGGAAACACGCTCCTCTCGGGGCAACGGGAACCGCTCATCCGCACCTCCTGCGCCGGGGCGCGGACCGGGTTCGCGCCCCCCGACCCGGCGGAGGGCACGGCCGGCACCTCCGGACGCCAGCCCCGGTTCGCGGGCTCCGACCGGCAGGGCCGTGGCCGGCTGGTCCAGGCCCTGCGCACCGGCCCGGTCGACCTCGATCGGGTCGCCGATGCCGCCGGCTGGCCGGAGGAACCCGAGCGGGCGCAGCAGGTCGCGGACCGGCTCGTCGGTGAGGGCATGGCCGAGTACGTCGACGG
>JAWLCQ010000348.1:0-2995 GCA_041687095.1 Phycisphaerae bacterium
GAGAAGGAGAACGATCGTGGCGCTGGACCCGGTCTTGCTGTCTGCGTCGGTCGGCTTGGTGATCGCAACGACCATGGGATGTGTGTATCGAGGCGCTATCTCGAGCACCCGTGTCTCCGCGCGCCGGGGATGGCAACGCACAGACGTGTTGGTCGAGCGAGACGACAAGGTCCAAATGCGGGCCAGGGGGACCTGGCTCTACACACCGGGCGAGTATCACAGCCCGCAGGGACACGAGCGCTACCGTGCGCCGGAGTTCTACCCGCTGCCCGACGCGCCAGGCGGCGCGCTCATCGGTCGGATCGGCAGAGACGGCGAACCCTTCTACGTGGGGGACAGCTTCGACTTCCGCGCCAGAAGAGCAGGACGCCTCTTTCTTCGCATCGATGACGACATACTGAGCGACAACGAGGGACACGTGACGGTAGAGGTGACGATCAGGCCCGGTCGCTCGGGGGACTAACTCCCAGGGCGAGCCCAGGAAGAGGAGAACCAGCATGATTCGGCAACGTAAGCTCACACGTGCAGTGTTGGGGGTGGCAACAGGCCTGGCGATGCTCCTGTCCGGTGGCTGCGGGGCACCGAGACAAACGCCTCCGACGGAGCAGCCGATGCCCGTGTCGACGGAGATCGCGCCGGGCCAGGAGACTCGGGTTAAACTCGACTCACGCCCTCTGCACGGGGAGCCGCCGTTCACGGCCGGGCTCTCTGGGCTGGTCTACCCGGACGGGGAGGCAGCGTGTCGCTCGGTCCGGTGGGACTTCGACGACGGCAGTGAGAGCGAACAGCCCTGCCCGACGGGCGAGGCACCGTGGCACGTCGCCGCTCGCCACACCTACGCTTCAGCCGGTACCTATCATCCCCGGGCCACCCTTGCGCTCGCCGACGGACGCTCGGTCACGTCGGACACGCAGACGGTGGTTGTGGCCGAGCCGCAGCCCGTTCCGCCTGTCAGGCACGTCACTTACTGGGGCGCCTGGGCAACGAGCCTTCTCGCGGTCGGCGCGATCCTCGTCTGGCTCCGCCGCCGTCCCAGACGCACGCGCGTCGTGGGGATCATCGGCGTCGGCCTGCTGCTGATCACCCTCGTGCCACCCTTTTCCTATGTACCCGATCCGCTGGGCGTCATCTGGGGCGCGCTGGGCGGGTACGCCCACGATCCACGGCTGCCCTTCGCCGATCGCTTCCTGGTCGCCGGATCGCCCGTCGCCAGCCTGCGCCCCTGGCTGGACGGGCTGATCGGCCAAACGGGGCTCGATCCCCTCGATCCGACCTCGCCCCTGGACCGCTACGACATCGTGCGGGTGCAGGTGCCATCCCGCTTCCGCGCGCCGGTCGAGGTGGTGACCCGCTTCACCTATGCTGACGGCTCCAAGCGCACCTACGCCATCCCGCTCTACCAATCCCGCGGGGCCGTCGGCTTCCGCCGCCTCTACCAGTCCGGGTGGACCTACGACGGCCTGGCCCGCCTGCGCACCGTGCATCGGGAGCTGGCGGGGACGCCCTTCGCCGGCAAGACCTCCGCCGTGCGGTTGGGGGAGCCGCAGCGCCTGCTGCCGCCCCGGCAAGCACAGGACCTGGACACGGCGGACCCGTCGAACTGGACTTGGCGAACAACGGGCCGCCGCGGATTCTTCCGGCAGGTGGCCTGGTCCCCGAACGGCGAGAGCTTCGTGACCCGCTCCTTCTTCAGTTACGACCGCGATGACCTGTGGCTGGTGCCCGTGGACGGCGGGCGTCCCGAGCGGCTGGTCGAGGGCGTCATCGACTTTGGCTGGTCGCCCGATGGAGAGACCGTCGTCGCCTTCGCCCGGCGCGGTGGGACGCAAGGGGGCGGTCTCGTTGCCATCTCCATCGGGGAAGGCTGGGAGCGGCAACTCGCCCCGCGCACGGGCACAGACTTGAGTAGCTTCCCCGGACTGAGTGACACTGGCGTGTGGTACGCATCGGAGGGCGACCTCTGGCTGGCGCCCTACGACGGCGGGCCGGCCCGGAGGATTGAGGCGGCACACTGGGGCGCGGAAGGGCCCGTGCGACCAGCGCCCGACGGCTCGACCATCGCCTACGGTTGCAGCGCCGGGGTCTGTCTCCAGGACCGGAGCGGCGGAGCGCGGCGCACCATCGACGCCGCGGCCCAGCGGATGGCCTGGAGCCCGGATGGGTCCCGGCTGGCAGCCGTGGCCCGGGAGGGCCAGGAGGACGTGGTGCTCACGGTCGCAGCGCAGGGCGGGCGCATCGAGCACCGCGTGACCATCGCGCCCGACGGCGCCGCGGGAGCGCCGCAGTGGGCGTCAGATGGGGGGCGGCTGTTCGTGCAGACATCGCCCTTCGGCGGGCGGCGGATCGTGACGGTGGACGCGAACAGCGGGACGGTGCTGGATCTGAGCGAGCCGCGGTGGGATGCGTGGTTCGACCTGGAGCCTGAGGGCGAGCGGCTGCTGTTGATGAACGGTCGCGGGGGGGTCTGGGTGGTTGAGGTCATGACTGATTAGGTATCATCGCGTACGGGTAGGAGCCGCGGTGCGACTGGTCTATCACACGGAGGACCACAGAGGAGGCACGGAGATAGGCAAAGAAGACCATTCTGACCGGATGGGGGGATATGTCCCGAAAAAGAGGTGTTACGTTCCGGCTGTTCATACGATATAGGATATGGGGGACAATAGGGGGAATAGGCAGTTAGCCCGGGCCGCCGGGCCCACCGCTGGCGTATCAGCTGGGCGACGGGGCCGTCATCCGCTTCCGCGGCGATCTAGGCAGTCTCCATCGCGAGACGTGTGAACCGGCGGCCTGTGTCGAGCCTGCCCTGGCTGACGTGCCCTCGTACCACCCCGGTCGCTTCGCGGAGCCCATCGTCTCCCCGGGTGGTGGCTGGATCGCCTTCACGGCCTGGCCGTTCGACGAGCCGGAGGGCTTGCTTCTTGTCTCAAGTGACGGCATATGATTGAGTTCACTGATCAGGGCCGGGGATATGACCACAGGCATATGCAAAGCC
>JAWLCQ010000349.1:0-2988 GCA_041687095.1 Phycisphaerae bacterium
CGCAGCGGCTTGCCTCGGCGGAGCCTCGGCGGAGACGGGAGCAACCACGTCCAATCGACGCTGCCTGCGAATTATGTGGGATGCGTATGACGTCCCGGCAAGACGCCCACGCTATGACGCTGCGGAGGCCCGTTACCCCTCTATCCCCCCGTCAGGCCGAACGGGATCATCAGCAGGGAGTCCGAGAGCGTGCAGGTGATCTTGTTCCGGCGGTGGGCGTCGGGCAGGACGGTGTGGGGCGGGTCGTCGAGGGGGCTGTCGCCGCCCCCGGCGAGGGCGAAGGGGGGCAACTCGGCCGCCAGGCCGCGACGGAGGGCGTCGCGGAAGCACGTGTCCCCCGTCCGCCGGTACGCCAGGGCCAGGAAGGGCTGCAGTACGCGGGGGTCCTCGCCCTGCCCGCTGTCGAGCTGCCAGCGGGCGTGGCGGACGAGGGCGTCCTGGAGCGTGTCGCACCCGACGAGTTCGGCGAGTTCGACGAGGAGGTGCTGGCCCCCGAAGAGGTTCATGAAGAACCGCCCGTCCATGGGTTCGGCGGTGGCGGGTTCGCCGGTCCCGGTGTCCACGTCCAGGCGGAGGTGGGCGGCGAATTGCCCATCGGGCAGGACCGCGCGGGCGAAGGCCAGGCAGAGGTTGCGAAGGATCTCCCCGTCGGACCGCGCCCCGGACAGCTCCCACCGCACCAGCAGCGCCCCCAGCACGCTCGTGGCGTCGGGCGCGGTCCGCGGGGCCCCTCCGCGGGCGAAGTTGCGGGCGTACGCCTCGGCGGGCGGAAGGTCCGCCGGGCGGGGGTCGTTGGCCTGTCGCATGCGGGCGCAGATGGCGGAGGTGACGTTCTCGACGCACTCCCGCGTCCACGCATCGCCCGTCACGTACCAGTGCAGGCGGCGGGTGAGGGGCATGGCGAGCCGCCACTCCTTGCACATGCAGCCCCAGTGGTTGACGTTGTGGCGGGAGCCCAGCCCCCGCAGCGGCCCGCGGTGGTAGACGTCCACGTCGCGGTTGTGGCGGGTCATGGCGATGGCGGCCTCCAGCCAGTCGCTCTGCCCGCTCCGCAGGCTCGCCAGCCACAGCCCGTAG
The DNA here is from genome assembly GCA_041687095.1 of Phycisphaerae bacterium. Classification (GTDB taxonomy): domain Bacteria; phylum Planctomycetota; class Phycisphaerae; order SM23-33; family SM23-33; genus JAWLCQ01. Next base: position 1,078 of record JAWLCQ010000349.1, read on the forward strand.
TCGGGCGCGTGCTCGCCGTTGAGCCACGCGTAGCCCCCGTCGTCGAACGCCCAGCGGTCGAGTTCCGCGTAGTAGGCGAGCTGGAAGTCCCCGAAGTCCATCTGCCCGTACCACCCCCGCTCGTGGCGCTGGGCGAGGTAGAAGTCCACGATGGCGGCGATCTGGGCCTCGGACTCGGGCCGCGGGGAGTCGGTGGCCGCGACCAGCCGCCCCACCACCCCGGTGGCGGCGAAATGGACCGGGTCGCTCCGCAGGCGGACGGGGTGCGTGAAGCGCACCGCCCGTTCGCCCCCGTCGTCCTCGCCCGGGCCACCGAAGTGCAGCAGGCATTCGTGGGCCTTGGCGATCCCGAACGCCCCGAAGCCCACCGGGACGGTCCCGTCGCTCTCCAGGAGCTTGTCGATGCGGGTCTCGTAGATGTCCTTCCCGCAGGAGCGGGGACAGTAGCGGCGGAGGTCGAGCGGCTCGCCCTCGCGGGCCCACAGGCCCAGCGTGAGCGTGCCCTCGCGGGCGTCGAGGTGCAGCGAGCGGGGGTACTCCTGCCATGCGTAGCGCACCGCGGCCGTCACCGAACCGGCGTGGGGCAGGGCGAGCGAGGCCCAGCCCTGGGAGCGGCGGCCCTCGGCGGCTTTGACCCAGGCGCCCTCGCTCCCGACCCGCTTGTCGATGCGGAAGAAGCTCGATCCGAGTTGGACCATCCGCCCCTGCCACCACTGCGGGCCATTGGGGAACGGCTGGACGGTGTCGCGGTAGCCCCGCCCGCGCTCGGTGGCGAGGGCGTAGCGGGCCTCGGGGCCGTGCAGGGGGGTGTGGACGATGAGTTCGAGGGCGGCGAGGCAGTCCGTCCGCGGGTCGCCCAGGTAGAGGAAGACCGGCTGGAGGCGGACCTCGGGCGCGTGGCGGAGGACCTCGACGAAGAGGATCAGCTCGGAGGCCGGGGGCGACTGAGGTTCCGTGGCATGGGCATCTTGCCCATGCGTCGCACGGGCGTCCCGCCCGTGCTCCGGGTTCGCGGGGGACGCCTCGTCGCCTGCGGAACCCGCTCCTCCCCCGCCGTCGGCCGCTGGGGTCCCCGTTGGATGGTTCCCTGCGGTGCCCGGGCTTTCCTCTTCCGTTGCGCCGCTAGGGCAGGGGCAAGATGCCCCTGCGACACACGGGCGAGACGCCCGTGCCACGGAAGAATCGCCGTCGGGGCGGAAGAACCCGCCCAGGCGGAGGACGACGCGGTTGGCGGTGTGGACGACGGCGCGGACGTCGCCCTCGGGGATCCAGCGGAAGGTGCGGCGGTGGGTCCCGTCGGGGGCGACGAACTCCAGGTTCACCGCCACCCCCGCGTCGCGGAGGCAGTCGCGCCCCTCGCGGGCGACGGACAGGACCCGCGAGGCGTCGCAGCGAAGTTCAACGTCCAGCATCCCCCCGCGGACGCGGACGGAATCGGGGGCGGTGTCGACGCGGAGCGGGAGGGGAGCCCCCTGGGGCGTTGGGGAGGGATGCTCCGGGGCGTCGGTGAGCGTGAAGGCGTTGCGCTGCCCGCCCCGCAGGTCCACGCGTCCGCAGACGTGCAGCCACTTGACGGACCGGTCGGGCCACCAGGCCGCGGGCGTGCCCTCGACGGGGAACTCGCGCCCATCGTCGCGGAGGAGCGTGAAGGGCCCGCCCTCGCACACCTCGCCCCGCGCCAGCGGCACGCCCCCGAGGAGGGGCTCCCCGGGGCGGTCCAGGCCGGTGGTCTCATCGATCAGGATTGGGATGTCCATGGGGGCCGCACCTCCGAAGGCCAATCGTAAGTGGCGTGCGCATCAAGGTCAACGGGCGAGCCCCTCTCCCGGGCGAACCCCTCTCCCCTCGGGGCTGTCTCTTTATCACATTTTTGCGGGTTCGATACGTAGAGAATATTGGACCGGAAAGGAC
>JAWLCQ010000350.1:0-2984 GCA_041687095.1 Phycisphaerae bacterium
GACCCGTCCCCCCTCGCCGACGCTAATGCGCAGACAACGACACGATCCCCAACCGAGGAGTCTCACATGAAAGTTATGATCAGCCAGGCCAAGGACACCATGGGCCAGCGGGCCGCCGACTACGGGGCCGTCCGCCTCCGCGACGCCCTCGCCGCGAACGGGGCCGCCAACATCATCGTCGCCACCGGGGCCTCTCAGTTCGAGATGCTCGGGCGCCTCGTCGCCGAGCCCGACATCGACTGGTCGAAGGTCACCGCCTTCCACCTCGACGAGTACGTGGGCATGGACATGGACCACCCCGCGTCGTTCCGCAAGTACCTCAAGGAACGCTTCGTGGATCGCCTGCCCGTCCCGCTGGCCGCCTTTCACTACATCAACGCCGAGACCGACCCCCAGGGCGAGTGCGAGCGCCTCGGCGGGATCATCGCCCGCTGCCCCATCGACGTCGCCTTCGTCGGGATCGGGGAGAACGGGCACCTCGCGTTCAACGACCCGCCCGCCGACTTCGAGACCGAGAAGCCCTACCTCGTCGTCGACCTCGACGAGAAGTGCCGCCTCCAGCAGGTGGGCGAGGGCTGGTTCCAAACCCTCGACGACGTCCCCACGCAGGCGATCTCGATGTCGATCCGGCAGATCATGAAGGCCGGGCGCATCGTCTGCACCGTCCCCGACGCCCGCAAGGCCGACGCGGTCCGGGCGAGCGTGGATGGCCCCGTCACGCCCATGGTCCCCGCGTCCATCCTCCAGCAGCACGACGACTGCACGCTGTTCCTCGACACCCCGGCAGCGAAGAAGATGAAACACTGAGAAGGATTTCGGATTTGGGATTTCGGAATTCGGATTTGCGTGGATGTCGATCGGGATCCCGTCCGCGGAGGCGGGTCTTTCACTCGCTCCAGGACTGAGCGGGGATGAACGCAGATGAACGCGGATAGAGAGAAGGCGGGGATGCAGGAGATGAGAGTGAGTCAACTCCCATCTCCTGCATCTCCTGCATCCCCGCTCTCTCTTCCTCATCTGCGTTCATCTGCGTTCATCCCCGCTAAGTCTTCATCCGCGGAGGGAAGCCTGGACTGCCATTGCCGCAAATCCGAATTCCGAAATCCCAAATCCGAAATCGCCTGACCTCGGAGCAGAATCATGGAACCGCCAACCCCGCTTCCCTTCGTCCACACCGCTCCCGCCCTTCTCGACCTCCAGGTCAACGGGTACGCCGGGCTGGACTTCAACGGCGACCCCAAGGCCCTCACGCCCGAGGCGCTGCGGGGGGTCAGGCTCCGCATGGTTCGCCGCGGGATCGGGGCGGCGTGCCCGACGCTTATCACCGACGACCCCGAGCGCATGCTCGCCCGCGCCAAGGCCATCGTCCGGGCGACCGAGCGCGACGCGGACCTGCGGGCGTTCTTCCCCCTCCTGCACCTTGAGGGCCCGTTCATCTCGCCCGAGGACGGGCCCCGGGGCGCGCACCCGCGCGAGCACGCCGCGACGCCCGACCAGCAGCCCGACTTCCTCGACCGCATGCTCGACGCTGCGCACAACCGCGTGGGGCTCGTCACGCTCGCACCCGAACTGCCCGGGGCCCTCGCCTTCATCGAGCGCCTCCGCGAGCGCGGGATCGTCCCCGCCCTCGGGCACACCAGCGCGTCGGCCGACCAGCTCCGCGACGCCGTCTCCGCCGGGGCCCTCCTGTCCTCGCACCTGGGCAACGGGTCGCACCAGGTGCTCCCGCGCCTGGACAACTACGTCCAGCGCCAGCTCGCCGACGACCGCCTCCGCGCGTCGTTCGTCGCCGACGGGCACCACGTGCCCTTCCCCACGCTCCAGAACTTCCTCCGCGCCAAGACCCCCGCCCGCAGCCTCCTCGTCACCGACGCCATCGCCGCCGCCGAACTGCCCCCGGGGCGCTACACGCTGGGGGGCATGACGGTCGAGGTCTCCCCCACCGGCCGGGCCGCCAAGCCCGGCGAACCCAACCTCGCCGGCAGCGTCCTCACGCTCGATCGCGCGGTGGTGAACGTCACCCTCCACTGCGGGATCCCCTTCGAGACCGCCTGGCGCATGGCGTCCCAGAATCCCGCGGACCTGCTGGGAATGGCGGAACTCCCGGCGGTCACCGTGACCGTGAGCGAGGAGGGGTTCCGCATGCAGGTTTCGACTCCAGAAGCTTGAGTTCGGGTATAATGAACGGGCATGCCAGAGGCTTTCGAAATCGTGGGCGATCTTCGAGAGGTCCAGGTCATCGCCGCAGGGCGGGGCGTGCGGCTTCTGGCAAGACTTGAGAAGCTCTACGGCCCCGGGCGGTGGCGGAAGCTGAAAGGCGTCGCACTCATTCGCTTCCCTGATGAAACGGTAGCGCACGCCGAGATCCACTGGTACGAGTGTCACGGTATCGGCAGACGAGAACTCAAGATCAAACGACTCCTATGAGCAAGTCATCCGACAACCTGGAACAGCAGTTCGTGCTGTGTTTGCGGAACGAAGGCTACGAGGCGTCCCTGGAACTGCTCAAGCTCTATCGTGTGCTCCCGGATCCGAAGGCAGCCGAGAAGGGCCTGTTGCGGGTCATGGATGAATCCGACGAGGACTACCTCTACCCGGAGAGCTTCTTCGTCGTCATGCCCCTCAGCGGTGAGGTCCGCGAATCCGTCATAAAGGCCTTGCACGCGGTGGCGTAGAACGAGCCGGGTGCCGTGGTTTGCCGGGTGCCGTGGTTTGCGGAGCGAAGCGCAGCAACCACGTCAAACCAACGGTGCGCACGAATCACCTGGGGAGCGTATGACCCGCCCAACTCGCGTGCGCGGCCGGTCTCCTGACCCGCCAACTCGTGTGCGCGGCGGGTCTCCTGACCCGCCGCGTCCTGGAGGGCGAGAGAGCCTTCCGCGGAAGCGTCGTTGGGGCGCCCCCTTCGCGGCGGTCGCCGCCGCGACCGAAGCGCCGCCATAACGCTGCCGCGGAAGCGTTCCGCGCGTTCCGGGACGCGGGGG
>JAWLCQ010000351.1:0-2973 GCA_041687095.1 Phycisphaerae bacterium
CTGTGACCATGTGGCCCCGTTTCGCAGGCAAGTCATGGTCGCTGAAGCGACCAAGCCGGCGGACGAAGGCGTAACGGTTATCCCCGTTCAATGCTCCTTGAGCGTCCCCTCCTGCGACGGGCCTTCCGCGGACGCCTTGAGATGCTCCAGCAGGTCGGCGGCGAGCTTGCGCATCCCGTCACTGTACTGGTGCCCACCGGCGTGGCGGCAAGGCCCTCCGCCCAGTCGCCCGCCGTGTCTGTCCCTGTTCCCACGGGCTCGTGCGGTGAGTAGAATGGCCCGGGGTCGCTGCCGACCGGCAGTGCTCGCCAAGGCAAAGGAGCTGCGAATGCGTGCAGGGCGTACAGTTGCTCTCGTGTTGATCGTGCTGGCGGTGGTGGGGGGGGCGGTGGTGCATCTGGTTGGCCGCGAGGCGGTCCCCGAGAGCCCCTACACCATGGAGCCCGAGGGGCCCCTGGCCCGCGTGCGGATCGTTGCCCCGCGCAAGGCGGCCGGCGTTGAGGGGCGGCGGGGCGTGGTGGTGGTCGTGCCCCCCGATCCCGCCGATCCCGACGCGTTTGAGAAGAGCCTCGCCAAGGACGGCCGCCTGGCCGAACTGGCGGGCGAACTCAACGCGGCCTTCGCCATCGTCATGCCCAAGACCGACACCGCCGATGCCGTCGTCCGCGAGATCGTCCGCGCCCGCCGCACGCTGCTGACAGTCCATGGCGTGGACGAGGGGCGCGTCGTGGTCGTGGGCGTCGGGTCGGGGGCGGAGGCGGCGATGGAGGCATTCACCCACACGGCCAAGAACGCCGCCGGGCTCATGCTGGTCCGCCCGGTCCTGGCGGAGCCCTCCGGAGCAACCCCCGCTTCCGTCGAGGATGCCCGCCCCGTGGTGCTGCTCGCGGCCAAAGACGATCCGGGCGGGGCCAGAGCCCTGCTGCACCTGCGCGCCCGCAGCGCGCAGCAGGCCATCCTCTCCGCCGAACCGACCGGGGAAACCTTCCCCGCCAACACGCTCGTTGCCTTCCTCCGCCTCTCCGACGCCACGGCCGCCCTGGAGAACGCCCAGCCCTGGCTGGGCACGCGGGACGTCCCGGGGGTGGGGCAGACGCGGATCGAAGCGCTGCGGGCCCTGGTGGCCGTGCGCGACCTGGAACTGCCCCCCGCCAACGCCGCCCCCGAGCCCATCGCGCTGCAGCACGCCGCTGACGAGGCCCTCCCCGACGACGCGCCCATCCTGCTGGCCCTCACGAACCACACCGCCTCCCTCGATCCCCAGGTGCAGACCGCACGCGAGAAGGCCCTCGAACGCCTCGCCGCCGCCCGCACCGACGCCGAGAAACGCCTCCAACAACTCGCCCGGTCCCTCGCCAAGGCCCCCAAGGACCGCCGCGCCGCCGCCCTCGCGACCTTCCGCGCCGAGAACTTCGCCTTCCCGGACCTCTGCGACTCCGCCGCGCTCACCGAACCGCCCGTGACGGAGGCCGAGTTCATGGCCGTCATCCGCCCCTCCTGCGCCCGCTGCCACCGCAAGGAGTGCGCGAGCGTCGCCGCCCTCCGCACCAGCGGCTGGCTGCGACCCGGAAAGCCCGACCAGTCCCGCGTCTACACCGTGATCGGCAAGCACAAAAAGCCCGGCGACAAGCACCACAACCTGCCCGAGAAGGACAAGGAGATCATCCGCCGGTTCATCGAGGAGCTGGAGTGAATGTCGAAAATGGGGACAGGCACCTCCGGGGGCGAACAGCATGCCCCTGCGGAGCCAGTCCCCATTTTCGACCCAACTCATGGTGGTTGCCCTGTCCGCCCGCGACCGCTGTTTTTCAGTTCGCTTCCCAGGACCGTGGAGCAAGGGCTGGGAGATCGTACCCATCGGAGTCCACGCGGCAGATCGGCTTGCCATCGTGCCGATAGAGAGTAGGATGCAGCAGCAGAGGAGGTCGCATGCGCATTAGCGATCTGAACATCGACCAGGAGTCGCTGGCGAGCATCTGCCGGCGGTATGGCGTCGTGCGCCTGGAGGTTTTCGGCAGCTTCGTCTCGGGCCAGGCGACGTCGGGTAGCGATCTGGACGTGCTCGTCACCTTCGAGCCCGGTTCCGCGGAAGGGTTGGGGTTCGTGGCGTTCCAGCGGGAGTTGGAGGCCGCCGTCGGACGAGCCGTCGACCTGCTGACCCGTGCGTCCGTCGAGAACAGCCCCAACAAGTACTTCCGCCGCTTTGCCCTCCGCCACACGGAGCCGCTCTATGAGCATGCGGCCTGACCCACGCGAACGCGACCTCGTCAAGTGCGAGGACATGCGCCTGTATGCGCGGCGGGCGCGGCAATACCTGGGCGAACTGACGCTGGAAGAGTTTCTGGCAAACGACCTGATCCAGTCGGCGGTGATCCGGTGCGTCGAAGTTATCGGTGAGGCCGCCCGGATGGTGTCCGATGAAACCCGCCAACGAGCACCGGGCATCGCTTGGCCGCTCATCGTGGGCATGCGCCACATACTCGCCCACGACTATGGCGTCGTGAATGCGGATAAGGTCTACAGCGTCGTGACCCGCCACCTGCCGCCGCTGCTCGCGGAACTCGAGAGTCTGATTGCGGCCCTGGAAAAGGATGTCGGCTGGGACGAGGCTGAAGGTATTTGAGGGACTCTGACACTGTCCCGGGTGTCGCGCCGCACCGAAGCCTCGGATTCCCTGAAGTGCAGTCCTGGCACAAACACACCGGGCCGCGGAGCAGGTGCTGTCTCTGCTCCGCGGCCCGGTTTCGTATCATCCGCGTTCATCCCCGCTCCACATCCGGGGACGTTCGCGGGCGAACGTCACTTCAGCAGCTTGGCCATCTCGCGCTTGGCGGCCTTGCGCTCGTTGCCGCCCTTGCCCGTGGAGCGTTCCTTCTCCAGCTTGGCGATGAGGCGGTCGATTTCGGCGGCGTCGACGGGGAGTTCGACCTTCTTGTTCTTGAAGCCCGAGATGTAGATCGCGTTGGAGATCTC
>JAWLCQ010000352.1:0-2957 GCA_041687095.1 Phycisphaerae bacterium
GTCAGGAGCCGGCTTACCACCGACGCGGGGTCGGTGGGGAGCAGGAGGAAGAACGGGATGGGAGGGGACCGCCGCAGTAGTCGATAGCCGTTTACCACCGACGCAGGGTCGGTGGGGAGAAGAAGAGGCAAGCGGCACGGGGCCGGTGGGGAGAGGGAATCGGACGCTCGCCTGGGCACCGACGTGCCCCTTCCTTCTCGCCCTTCCTGCTGTTTGGAAGGGCGTGAACGGTTACAAAAAAGAGACAGGCGCCGGAGCGGTCCGCCTTTGGCGGACCCGCCGCTGCGGCGCCTGTCCCTGTTCTCGTTCACCTGTCAACCAATCAACCAGTTACCAATCAACCAGTTAACCAGTTAACCAGTTAACCAGTCACCCAACCCGCCAGCCCCTACGGCTTGGGGTACTGGCCGAGGACCTCGGTGAACTTCTCCAGGTCCGCCTGCGGCATGGAGTGGTCGTGCAGGCGGCCGCTGAAGTAGGCGTCGTACCCGCCCAGGTCCATCAGCCCGTGCCCGGAGAAGTTCATGAGGATGACCTTCTCCTTGCCCTCCTCGCGGGCCTGGATGGCCTGATCGATGGTGGCGGCGATGGCGTGGGAGGTCTCGGGGGCGGGGATGAAGCCCTCGGTCCGGGCGAACAGCACCGCCGACTCGTAGCACTTGAGCTGGTGGACCGCCTGGGGCCGCATCAGCCCCTCGACGACCGCCTTGCTCACCAGCGGGGCCATGCCGTGATACCGCAGCCCCCCGGCGTGGATGGGCGGGGGCACGAAGGCGTGCCCCAGCGAGTGCATGGCCATCAGCGGGGTCATGCCCGCCGTGTCCCCGTGGTCGTACGCGTAGGGCGCCCGCGTGAGGGTGGGGCAGCTCTCGGGCTCGACGGGGAGGATGTCGATGTCCGCCCCGTGGATCTTGTCGCAGACGAACGGGAAGCTCAGGCCCGCGAAGTTCGACCCGCCGCCGGCGCAGCCGATGACGACGTTGACGGCCTTCTCCCCGAGCTTCTTGAGCTGGGCCTTGGCCTCCAAGCCGATGATGGACTGGTGCAGCATGACGTGGTTGAGCACCGAGCCCAGCGAGTAGCGCGTCTTGCCGGTGGGGTCGGAGACGGCGGCCTCGATGGCCTCGCTGATGGCGATCCCGAGCGACCCGGGGGTGTCGGGGAACCGGGCGAGGATGTCGCGCCCCGCCCCGGTGAGGGGGGAGGGGCTGGCGATGCACTCGGCGCCCCAGGTGGACATCATGAGCTTGCGGTAGGGCTTCTGGTCGAAGCTGATGCGGACCATGAAGACCTTGCACTCCAGGCCCACCAGCGAGCAGGCGAAGGACAGGGCGCTGCCCCACTGCCCCGCCCCGGTCTCGGTGGTGAGGCGCTCGATCCCGAACTGCTTGTTGTACCAGGCCTGCGGGATGGAGGTGTTGGGCTTGTGCGATCCGGGCGGGGAGACGCCCTCGTTCTTGTAGTAGATGTGGGCGGGGGTCTTGAGGTGCTGCTCGAGCCGCCGCGCCCGGTACAGCGGGGTCGGCCGCCAGATCGCCAGCATGCCCAGCACCTCGGAGGGGATGTCGATCCACCGCTCGGTGGAGACCTCCTGCTCGATGATGTTCATCGGGAACACCGGGGCGAGCATCTCGGGCCCGATGGGCTTCCCGTCGGGCCCCAGCGGCGGGGGGACGGCGGGCAGGTCGGCGGCGAGGTTGTACCACTGCCGCGGCATCTCGTCTTCGTTCAGGACGACCTTGATCGGCTGCATGACGATTTCCTTTTCAGCGAGGTTCCGGTGCGGCCGGGGCCCGGCGCTCTCCGCGCCCGGGAACCGGGACAGGAACGAACAGCTTACCCCCCGTCGCCGAAACCCGCAACCCGATATCCTCCCCACCGATCGCGCGCCTTCGTGTCATTCGTGCCATTCGTGGACTACTGCGCCTTCCACCACTCCCGCCACCCGCCAAGCACCTTCGCCCGCTCGGGGGGTGCGGAGGCAGGGTCGGCGGACAGGGCGGGGGACGCGCAAAGAACGATCAGGACGAGCGGGAGACGGCGGCAGGCGATGGGGGTTGGGCGGTGGTTCATGGTGCGTAGGCCCTGCAGGCGTCGGCGAAGGCGTCGATGTTGGCGAGGGGGACCTCGGGCTCGAGGGTGTGGGTGGGCGAGAGGATGAGCCCCCCGTTTCGCCCGTACTTGTCGATGCACTCACGGACGCGGGCGCGGACGTCGTCGGGGCTGCCCCAGGGCATGGTGGACTGCGTGCCCATGAGCCCGTCGAAGGTCACGCGGTGACCGAGGCGGCGGTAGACTTCGTCCATGTCGAGGCACTCGGGCTGGAGGGGGTTGAAGATGTCCACGCCCGCGTCGGCGAGTTCGTCGACGATGGCGAGGATGTTCCCGTCGCTGTGGTACCAGATCGAGAGGTCGGGATGGAGGGACTTCGCCTCGGCCCAGACCCGACTCCAGCGCGAGAGCATCATGTCCCGCCACATCTGCGGCTGGAACATGAGGGCGTTCTGGTTGGCGACGTCGTCCCCGCAGTGGATGTAGTCCACGCCCGCCCGGGCGTAGGCGGTCGCCTTGACGAGGTTCTCCCGCATGAGGCGCTCGAGGAGGCACTCCGCCCAGGCGGGGCGCTCGATCATGTCCATGAGGAACTGCTCGTACCCGCGGATCTGCCAGGCGGTCTCGTACATGTGCCCGACCCACCCGGTGGTGACCTGTCCGCGGGCGTGGGCGTCGGCGACCTGCTGGGCCATGTGCGAACCGTCCCAGGTGGACAGGTCGTGCATGGGGTACTCCTCGATCTCGCGCAGGTGCGTGGCGTTGCGGAGCGGGGAGATGTAGCCCCAGAAGTGGTAGAACCCGCTGGGGACCATGGCGACCCCGCTGGCGTTGATGGTCGTGCCCTCGGGGAGCGTCTCGTTGGCCCAGTACTTCGAGAAGTCCAGCGGGGGCAGGCCCTCGGG
>JAWLCQ010000353.1:0-2891 GCA_041687095.1 Phycisphaerae bacterium
GCCCCCCCCCGCCTCCTGCGCCCGCACCGTCACGGGGCCATGCGGCGTCGGGGTCGGGCCGAAGCTCGCCTCCCCCCCCCCACGCAGCCACTGCGGCCATACGCCCGCGCAGAGCACCAACCCCTCGCCCTCCTCGCGAACGAAGAGGTTGCGGATCATCATCACCCACTCGGCGGCCGCCCACCCGTGATGCCCGTCGCCCATGCACCCCCCGTCGGTTCGCGGGTGCACCGCCTCGGGCCACTGCCCCGTCGGGCTGGCCATCTCGGCGACGCGGCGGACGAGGGGGCGGAACCGCCAGTCCCCCGCGCGGAGCAGCACCTGCGCCACGTGCAGCGTGAGGTACGCGTTCATGCCCGAGTGGATCATCTGCTGGAAGAACGCCCCGCGCACGAGCCCGTGGGCCAGGATCCACTCGACGGTTCCCAGCAGCTCGGGGTCGTCGGGGGGCAGGATCTGCAGCGGGTAGCCCGCGGCGAGGGAGCCCACGCACCCGGCGTCCATGCGGCGGTACGGGGAGGCGGGGAGGCCTTCCCAGTCGCGGATGCCCCGCGACTGCGCCAGGGACCGGGTGATGGCCGCCAGGAGGCTGTCGGATTCGCGCAGGAAGAGGTCGGCGTTGTGGGGGTCGTTCCACTCGGCGCACATGTGGGCGGCCGCCCGCAGCCCCGCGGCCGCCCAGTAGTCGTCCCAGAGGTAGAAGTCGTTGTTGCCCAGGTGCTCCGCGCTGAACCCCGCGGGGAGGAGGCCCGTGTGCAGGGCGTCGGTGTCGGTGCAGCGTTTGCGGCGGATCCACAGGCCGGCCTTGACGACGGGCTTGTGCCAGTCGCGCGGGCAGTGGTTGCGGGTCAGCAGGCACATGCGGCGGAGCAGCCACAGCACCTGCCCGTTGGAGTCCCACTCGCCCTCCTGCGAGTGGAAGAACCCCCCGACCTGCTGGCGGTCGAAGAAGCGGTCGATGCATCCGCGGGCGCGGTCGGGCAGGTTGGCGCACAGCAGGGCGTGGAGCATGAAGACGGCGTCGCGGAACCAGAACCGCTTGTAGGTGTACGGGCCCGGGTAGACGTCGTGGGGGGACAGCACGAGCAGGGATCGGACGGCGGCGTCGTACAGGAACCGGAACTGCGCGTCGGGGATGTCCAGCCGCCCCGCCCCCCGCAGCGCATCGCCCCACGACTGCACGTGCCCGTGCTCGATGGCCGGGGCGCTGCGGCGGTCGGCGGTGAGGTCCACGTCCACCGTCACCCGCCGCGTGTGGCTCCCGTCGAGGGCGAACAACGCCGCCGCCGACGCCAGCCCCGCCGGGCACTGGCAGCGCGGGTAATCCTCCCGCTGCAGCAGCCCGCGGTACACGTCCCCGTGGCGGTAGATCGACACCACGTGCCGCCCCACCGCCGCGTCGAACGTCACGCACCGCTTGCCCTCCACCAGCCAGTGCCTGCGGTCCTGCGAAAGGGCGATCGACGGGACGAAGCTCACGCCCTCGGGGTTGAACGGCCGCAACGCCACCGCCAGCCACCCCGGGCCCTCCCCGGTGGCGTGGGCCTCGATGCGGCACAGCGGGATCCCATGGGCGAGGAGCACGTGGACGCGCGTCTCGATCCGCTGCGCCCCGCGGACCACGACGGTGCGAACGCAGGGGCCGGTTTCCTCGAGCAGCCACTCCTGCGTCGCCGCCACCGCCTCCGCCGGCAGGAGCAAGTCGCCCTCGTCGGGCGCCAGCCACACGTCCAGCGACCACCCGTCGTAGAACGCCGTCACCAGCCCCCGCGGATCGACGATGGGCATGGCGTGGCACCCGGGGAGGCCGACGGCCGTCCAGTTGCGGTGCGTGAGGTTGACGTGCGAGATGGCGAACCCGCGGGGCAGGAACGCCTCATCCCCCGGGTCGAACTGCCGGCGGACCCAGTAGGGCCACGCCCAGTCGAGGTTCTGCTGGATGATCTTCATGTTCAACACCCCGCGGGCGTGGAACGCGACCCCCGCGCGGAGGAGTTCCAGGGGCGTGTAGACCTCCGAGGGCTGCGCGAAGCGCTCGAGCCTGGCCAGCACCCTCGCCGGGTCCAGCATCCCATGCGACCGCGCCACCCACGACGCGATCATCCGCCATGGCAGCCACTTGAGGAACATGAGCTCTTACCGCTACTCCTTTCGCCCCGACCGATCCGGGCGCAACCAACCCGTGCCCGTGCTGCGCGGTGCGGCAGACGTGCACGTTCCAGCCGCCTTCCCACCCGCGGAAACCGCCCGCATCCGCCTGAATTCTAGACGCGCGGTTCGAGGGATGCCGGGGCGTGGACGGATGGCCTGGAAGGGAGCATTCCACGGTGTCCCCGCCGCTGGGCAAAACACGGCGGTGAACCGCCGCACTCCAACGCGACGCCGCAAACGCCCACGCACGCAGGCGGCGCCCCAAGCGCGTGCGTTGGGGGGCGAAGGCCCGCGCACGCAGGCGGCGCCTCAAGCGCGTGCGTTGGGGGGCGAAGGCCCGCGCACGCAGGCGGCGCCTCAAGCGCGTGCGTTGGGGGTCTCCTGACCCCCAACGTCCGGGAACGCCAACGAACGCTTCCGCGACAGCGTTATGGCGGCGCGTCGGTCGCGGCGGTTCCCGCCGCGAAGGGGGCGCTCCAACGGCGCTGCCGCGGAGGCGCCCCTCACCCCTCCGGGACGCCGGGGGTCAGGAGACCCCCGGCGCAGGAGGTGGGGGTCAGGAGGCCTCGTTGTTCCACACATCTCGGCCTCTCCGTCCCCACCGGGCCGGTCCGCAAGCGCGTGCGTTGGGGGTCTCCTGACCCCCAACGTCCGGGAACGCCAACGAACGCTTCCGCGACAGCGTTATGGCGGCGCGTCGGTCGCGGCGGGAACCGCCGCGCAGGGGGGGGACCCACAAA
>JAWLCQ010000354.1:0-2833 GCA_041687095.1 Phycisphaerae bacterium
GCCATGAAGTACGCGTTCATGAGTTTCTCGACCCCCGAACTCTCCCTCCCCGACATGCTCGCCTTGGCGAAGGAGCTGGGGTACGACGGCATCGAGCCGCGCCTCGACGCCGGGCACGCCCACGGGATCGAGGTCGCCGCGTCGGCCGAGACGCGCCACGCCCTGCGGCAGACCGTCGAGGCCGGCGGGATCGCCCTCGCATGCCTCGCCACCTCCTGCGTCTTCGCCGATCCCGCCAAGACCCCCGCCAACGTCCAGTCCGCCCACGAGCGGATCGACCTCGCCGGGGACGTGGGCTGCCCCCGCCTGCGGGTGTTCGGGGGGGCGTTCCCGGAGGCGCTCCCCCGCGCGTCGGCCGTCGTGCAGGTCGCCGCCGCCCTCCGCTCCCTCGCCGACCACGCCGCGCACCGCCGCGTCACCCTCTGCCTCGAAACCCACGACGCCTGGTGCGACCCCCGCCACGTCGCCGCCGTCATGGAACGCTGCGATCACCCCAGCCTCGCCGTCAACTGGGACGTCCTGCACCCCGTCCGCCTGAAGCTCGCGACGGTCGAGGAATCCTTCGAGATCCTCCGCCCGTGGATCCGCCACCTCCACGTCCACGACGCGATCCAGGACCCCGACGGGAAGCTCACGCTCGTCCCGATGGGCGAGGGCTGCACCGATCACCGCCGCGCCATCCAGCTCCTGCAGGGGATGGGCTACGAGGGCTACCTCAGCGGGGAGTGGATCCAGTGGGAGCCCTACCGCACCCACCTCCCCCGCGAACTCGCCGCCCTCAAGAGCTACGAGTAGCCCCGAGGCGCCTAGCGCTGCAGCGAAAGATGGTAACTGGTTGACTGGTTAACTGGTGACTGGTTGACCGGGGATTGGGACAGCACTTTGCGTAAGCTGCCTGCCTGGGACTGCCGGAGCGGTTGACCTGGCTGCAAGCCGTTGCCAATCAACCAATCAACCAATCAACCAGTCAACCAGTTAACCAGTCAACCACTCAACCAGTCAACCAAGCTTCGTTGCAGTGCTAGGGCGCGGTGCGGTGGAACTGCAGCCCCGTGAGGTGGCCGCGCCAGTCCCCCAGGTCGAAGCGGAACTCGATCACCGGCCGCAACGTCGTGCTGGAGCACTCGAGGCGGTACTCGATCTCCAGCTTCTTCTCCTGCCCGAAGCGGAACCGTTCGCCCTCGATCGTCATCTGCTGCAGGCTGCCGCACTCGGCGTCCACGTCGGCCATCATCCGGGCCAACGCCTCCACCGGCCACTCGCGGCGCAGCGCGGGGTGCATGAGCCGGGAGACCGACTCGGTGTCGTTGGCGAGGAAGCGTTCGAGGAAGTAGCGGCCGCGCTGGCGGTACAGCTCGGTGGACAGCGAGGGCGAGAGCCAGTTCTGGGGCAGGGAGGGGGAGTGGACGTCGAACTCGCGGACGAGCCCGTCGATCGTGATGAGCCTCGCCCGCGCATCGCCTCGCTCAAAGGCGATGTTGCCCTCGATGAGTCGGCCGGCCTGGCCGTCGATCTCGGTCACGGTGGAGCGGCTGACGGTCGTTTCGCGGACCTTCCCGAGGCGTTCGTTGACCGTGCGCATCCACAGCTCCAGCACGGGCGGGTCGATCTGCTCGCGGAGCTTCGGGTGCATCTCCGTCAGCAGCGCCTCGGCGTCTCCGTTGGTGACGGCGAAGAAGAATCGCTGCTGTATGCGGTTCCCGGCCTCCTGGCCCAGCAGCAGGAGGGACAGGGCGAGCACCGCTGCAGCAAGGCCGAGAGCGGCCACGATCTTGAGAAGTGCGGTCATGCACGCTCCTCACTAGCGTCGGACATGTCCCCCCCAACAGGTGTATCACGTCATCATCAGACAGGATCGGTCTATGCAGGCCATTGCCTTAACCGCATCATACGCCAATACGCCGAAGCGGTGTGCGAGTTTTTTCCCCGCACCGTCCTCCCGTGAGCGGCCTTCTCCTGCCCCTTGACCCGGGCGCATGGGCCGGGCATGCTGTGGGGACCGTCGCAAGGAAGACCTACAGCGAAAGGAAGGCGATCGTGAGCACGATGCTGGACAGGATGAATCTCGGGGTGATCGGTCTGGGCATGGGGCGGGGGCACCTGAACGACTACGTCCGCAACCCCCGTTGCGGGTCGGTGTTCCTGTGCGACATGGACGCCACGCGGCTGAAGGCGACGAGCGAGCAGCACGCCATCCCCACCGACCGCTGCTACACGGACTACAAGGCGCTGCTGTGCGACGCGAAGAAGCACGGGCTGCACGCGGTGAGCGTGGCGCTGCCCAACACGCTGCACGCCCCGGTGACGATCGCGGCGTTGGAGAGCGGGCTGCACGTGCTGTGCGAGAAGCCCATGGCGATGACGGCGATCCAGGCGAAGCGGATGCTCGAGACCGCCCGCAGGCACAACCGCACGCTGATGATCAACTTCTCGTTCCGCTTCCACCCCACGTCGCAGGCGCTGAAGCGCTTCGTCGACAGCGGGGCGATCGGGAACGTCTACTACGGGCGGACGGTCTGGCACCGCCGGCGCGGGCTGCCCGGGTTCGGCGGGTGGTTCGGGACGCGGAAGCTCTCCGGGGGCGGGCCGATCATCGACCTCGGCGTGCACCGCCTGGACCTGGCGATGTGGCTGATGGGCAACCCCCGCCCCGTCACCGTCAGCGCCTCGACGTACAACGTCATCGGCGCGCGCCTGGCGAAGGAGCAGAAGAAGACCTTCGACGTCGAGGATCTGGGGGCGGCCCTCATCCGCTTCGACAACGGGGCGACCGTCATCCTCGAAGCCTCCTGGGCCGGGTTCACCGAGAAGGGCGAGGACATGGTCACCCAGC
>JAWLCQ010000355.1:0-2829 GCA_041687095.1 Phycisphaerae bacterium
ACGGGGGTCAGGAGACCCCCGTCGCAGATGCGCGCAATCGCCCCGATTCCCGGCTCCCGGCTCCCGGCGCCTGGTCCCCGGTTCCTGGCTCCTGATTCCTGTTCCTCCCCCCTAGTCCCTAGTCCCTAACCCCTAGTGCCTTCTCTCGGCCCGTCCCTCTTGCCTCCGGAACCGGGAATCGGATACCGCTGATCCAGGGCTCTCCGGTGTCCGTGCTGCTTCCGCTTCTTCTGCCTATTCCCTATTCCCTATTGCCTGTTCCCTAGTGCCTTCCCCCGCCTTCCCAGTGGAAATCCGCCCGCGCGTGCACTACTCTTTGCCGCCATGAGCAAGAGAATCACGGTCATCGGTGACGGAGCGATGGGGACGCTGTGCGCGATCATGCTGGCGGAGAACGGGCACCGCGTGACGCTGTGGTCCGCCTTCGCCGAAAACGCCGCCGCCGTCGCCGCCGCCCGCGAAAACCGCCGCTTCCTGCCCGGGACGCCCCTGCCCGACAACATCGACGTCTCCGCCGATGACGCCTCCGCCCTCCAAGGCGCCGACCTCGCCGTCTCCGCCGTCCCCACCGAGTACATGCGGCCGGTCTGGACGCGCCTGCGCCCGCACTGCCCCCCGGGCGTCCCGATCTGCTCCGTCACCAAGGGCGTCGAGAACCAGACGCTCCTGCCGCCCACGGGCATCCTGTGCGACGTGTTGGACGGGGGCGAGCCCGCGCGTTCCCTCGCGGCCCTGTCGGGCCCGTCCATCGCCCCGGAGATCGCCCGCAAGCTCCCCGCCAGCGTCGCCGTCGCCTCCGCCGACGCCGCCCTGTGCGAGTGGGTTCAGCACCTGTTCCTCCGCCCGTACTTCCGCGTCTACACTAACCCCGACCTCGTCGGGGTCGAGATCGCCGGAGCCACCAAGAACGTCATCGCCATCGCGGCCGGGATCCTCGACGGGCTGGGAACGGGCGTGAACTGCAAGGCCGCCCTCCTCACCCGCGGACTGACGGAGATCTGCCGCCTGGGCGTGGCCCTGGGCGGGGACGCGGAGACCTTCAGCGGCCTGGCGGGCATGGGGGACCTGGTGACGACGTGCTTCTCGCCCATCGGGCGCAACCGCAGCTTCGGGGAGGCCATCGGGCAGGGCAAGACCGTCGAGCAGGCCCGCGCGATCACCGAGGGCGTCGTCGAGGGCATCGCCACCACCGTCAGCGTCGTCCAACTCGCCGCCCGCCACGACATCGAAATGCCCATCGTCCAGGCCGTCCACGACGTCCTCTTCGACAACGTCCGCCCCCGCCACGCCATCGAAACCCTCATGACCCGCCCGCCCAAGGCCGAGCACTGAGAAGCAGGTTAGAGGTGAGAGGTTAGAGGTGAGAGGTTAGAGGGGAGAGGTTAGAGGTGGGGGAGCCTGCGACCATCGCCTCGTGAACCGCCTCCACCGCTCCCGTCCGCTACCGCTTCCCACAAGCAATGCCCACGGGGCGCTGTTGGCCCCGTGGGACGGCCTTTGAACACCCTGACGCCTGGTGTCGCGCGCAAAGAAACGAAACAGCCCCGAAGAAAGGGATTACGCAGATGATGAGATTGCACAGATTGAGGAACGGAGCACCGCTCTTCTCTCGCTTCTGCGTAATCCTGAAATCTGTGTAATCCCCCTCTCCCCGGCTGTTTCTTCATACTGCCCCGTGCCCTTCGCGTCGTGGCGGGGTATCCTATCAATCGTGCGGCCGGCAAGGAGTCGGGCCGCGAGGGAGGCCGGACACCATGACTCAGACCGGACAGAATCAGGATTCTACGAAACGCCGCCCGATGACCTGGAAGCGGCAGGTCAAGCGGCTGGCGGTTCTGCTGGGTTGCTTGTACGTGCTGTTGCTGGTCGTCGCCGCCGGCTGCGCGGACCGGCTGCTGTTCCCCTGCCCGCAGTCCAGCTACAGCGACCTTCCGGGCCTGTTCAAGATCCCCACGCCCGACGGCGGCGCTGTCTCCGCGGTGCACCTCCAGGAGCCCGGGGCCCGGTACACGATCCTGTACAGTCACGGCAACGGGGAGGACATCGGGCGGGTGCTGGGCGTCTGCCGGTTGCTGCGGGGGGCGGGGTTCAACGTGCTGGTCTACGACTACCGCGGGTACGGGACGAGCGAGGGGTCGGCCGGGGAGCGCAGCGCGTGCGTCGATATCGAATCCGCCTACGACTACCTGACGGGCCCGCTCGCCGTGCCGCCCGAGCGGATCCTCCTGCTGGGCCGGTCCGTCGGCGGCGGGCCCAGCGTGGACCTCGCCTCGCGAAAGCCGGTGGGCGGGCTGATCCTCGAAGGCGCGTTCACCTCCGCCTTCCGCATACCGCTCCGCGTCCGCCTGCTGCCGTGGGACAAGTTCGACAACCTCGCCAAGCTCCCCCGCGTCCGCTGCCCCGTGCTGGTGATCCACGGGCAGAACGACTGGATCGTCCCCGCCTGGCACGGCCAAGCCCTCTACGCCGCCGCCCCCGACCCCAAACGCTGCCTGTGGGTCGAAGGCGCAGGCCACAACGACCTCGTCCACGTCGCCGCCGACCGCTACACCACCGCCCTCCGCGACCTCGCCGCCAGCCTCGACGAGGGGCGGTAGGAGGCCATCGGCGACGCGACCGGCGGTCAGCCCCGCGCCCGGGTGCCGTGGTTCGCGAAGGCCTGTAAGGCCGGAGCAACCACGTCCGGCACGGCCGAAACGGTCGCGAGATCGAACCAGGAACCACCGCAGCCGCGGAACGTGGTTGCTCGTGCGCCAGGCGAAGCCTGGGTAAGGAGGCGCGACATGGACTGAGGGTCATGAGCAAAACCTTACGTTGCAGCCCAGCGGG
>JAWLCQ010000356.1:0-2823 GCA_041687095.1 Phycisphaerae bacterium
CGAGCAGCATGCTGTTCAGCCGCTTGAGGGTGGCACCCCTTCGGACGCCGGTTGCGAAACAGTCGTTTAGCAGAATCGGGCGGGGACGCTGGTTTCCGGTGGGCCCCCGCGCGTCGAGGTGGTTTGGAATGCCTGAGATGACGTTGTCGGATCTTTGCGCCCTGGTGGGCGGACAGTGCGAGGGCGACGGTGCGCGCGTGGTGCGCGGCGTGGCCCCGATCGAGTCCGCCGGCGGCGACGAGGTCACGTTCCTGTCGAATGTGAAGTACGAGAAGCACGTGGCGCGCACCGGCGCGCTGGCCGTCATCGTCCCCGCCGACTACGCCGGCCCCCGCCCCCCGGCCGGGACGCTCATCCGCAGCCAGGACTCGTACTTCGCCTTCCGCCAGGCGATGGTGGCGTTCTACGGGTTCCGCCAGCACCCCTTCGAGGGTATCGACGAGCGGGCGATCATCGACCCGTCCGCCACGCTCGCCGAGGGCGTCCGCGTCGGGCCCCTGGCCGTCATCAGCCGCGACGTCACCATCGGGCCCAACACGGTGATCTACCCGGGGGCGTTCATCGGCCCGCGGACCCGCATCGGGAGCGACTGCATCCTCTACCCCAACGTGACGCTCTACGACGGGTCCGTGCTGGGCGACCGCGTGACCGTGCACGCCGGGTCCTCCATCGGGCACGACGGGTTCGGATACGCCACGCACCGGGGCCGGCACGAGAAGATCCCCCAGGTCGGATGGGTGGAGCTGGGGGACGACGTGGAGATCGGGGCGTGCTGCACGATCGACCGCGCGGCGATGGGCCCGACGGTCATCGGGGCGGGCACGAAGTTCTCCAACCTCATCGCCATCGGGCACGGGACGAGGCTCGGGGAGCACTGCCTCCTCGTCGCCCAGACCGGGATCGCCGGATCGGTCACGATCGGGAAGTACTGCGTCTTCGGGGGCCAGTCGGGCGTGGCGGGGCACACGCGGCTGGGCGACGGGGTCCGCGTCGCGGGGCGGGGCGGGGCGATCAGCGACACCCCCGCCGGGACGAGCATCGGATCCATGCCCGGAATGCCGCTCGCCGAGGCGCGGCGGTACTGGGTGACGCGAAAACACCTGCCCGAGATGCGGAACGAGATCAAACGCCTCCGCCGCGAACTGGACGACCTCAAGCGCCAACTCGCCCCCAGCCCCCCGCCCCCCGGGGGTGACGCGTGACGGACGACAGCACCCCCGTGGGCCTGATCGCGGGGTACGGCCGCCCGCCGTTCCTCGTGGCCGACGGCATCCACCGGGCGGGCAAGAAACTCGTCGTGGTGGGTTTTCCCCACCTCGCCTCCCCGCGCCTGCAATACAATGCCGACGCGTTCAAGTGGTGCGGGATCACCCGCATCGGGAGTTGGATCTCCTTCCTCCGGGCCCACAACGTCCGCGAGGCCGTCATGATCGGGGCCGTCCGCAAACGGGAGATCTACTCGCCCCTGCGCTTCCTGCGCCACATTCCGGACCTGCGGTCCGCGAAACTCTGGTACCGCACCGTGCGAAAGGACAAACGCGACAACTCGGTCCTGCTGGCCGTGGCGGACGAACTGCGGAAGGATGGGATCCAATTGGTCTCCTGCGTGAAGTACTGCCAAGAGCATCTCGCCGATGAGGGACAGATGACCCGCACGGGCCCGTCCTCCGACACGAGGGAGGACGTGGAGTTCGGCTGGCGGATCGCCAAGGCCTCCGCCGACCTCGACATCGGCCAGGCCATCGCCGTCAAGGAGTGCGACATCATCGCCGTCGAGGCCATGGAGGGCACGGACTCCATGATCCGCCGCGCCGGGCGGCTGTGCCGCGTCGGCGGCTGGACCCTCGTGAAGGTCGCCCGCCCCCAGCAGGACATGCGCTTCGACGTGCCCACCATCGGGCCCGGCACGATCCGCAACCTCAAGGACGCCCGCTGCACCTGCCTCGTCGTCGAGGCCGGCAAGACCCTCATCGTCGACAAGGAAACCACCCTCGCCCTCGCCGATTCCCTCGGGATCGCCGTGATCGGGAAGCGGCAGGAGGGGGCATAGAGCCCCACCACCCCGGACCGGAACCCCTTCCCCCTGCGGCAGATAGATCAAGAGGCCCCGCGAGGGACCCCGCGGACGTTCCTGGGGCGTTGTCCCGATGTGGATAACGTGTGAACAACCGGCGAGGATGCGCCGCAAGACACGGCAACACCCTCAGTTACCGCAAAGCACGGCCCCGAGGGCGGTGTGTGTATGATCTAGGGGTTTCCCCGAATCCCATAGGAAGAACCCCCTATAACGGGCCCGCGAGAAGGCGGCATGGGAGGCACGGTGTGGCGCTGACAGTGGACGATTTCGACTATCCCCTCGACGAATCGCTCATCGCCCAGAGCCCCACGGACCGCCGCGACGAGTCCCGCCTGCTCGTCCTGCGGCGGGCCGCCGGGACGGTGAGCCACCACGTCTTCCGCGACCTGCCCGACCTGCTCCGCCCGGGCGACCTGCTGATCGTCAATGATACCCGCGTCGTCCCCGCCCGGTTCGTCCTCCGCCGCACCAGCGGGGGAAGGATCGATGGGCTGTTCCTGCACGAGCCGGCCGTCGGGACCTGGGACGTCATGCTCCGCGGGGCCAACCGCTGCCGAGCGGGCGAGCGACTGACCTTCACGCTCGCGGGCGAGCGGACCGGGGGGGTGGGCTCCGGCGAACCCGCCACCGAAGAGCAGCGCGACCCCGGCGACAGGGAGCAGGCCCCCACCGTGCGGCTGGTCGAAAACCTGGGCGAGGGCCGCTGGCGACTCGCCGTCGAGCCCCCCCGCCCCGCCGACGAAGTC
>JAWLCQ010000357.1:0-2816 GCA_041687095.1 Phycisphaerae bacterium
CGATCCGCCGCCCCAAGCGCCGGCGGCGGATCGAGCACCGGCGGCGCCCAAGCGCGCGACGCCCCGAGCGCGTGCGACGCCTCGCGCGCGTGCGACGCCTCGCGCGCGTGCGTTGGGGGTCTCCTGACCCCCAACGTCCGGGAACGAGCGGAACGGTTCCGCGGTAGCGTCATGGCGGCGCTTCGGTCGCGGCGGCCGCCGCCGCGAAGGGATCGCTCCAACGACGCTGCCGCGGAGGCACCCCTCGCCCCTCCCGGACGCCGGGGGTCAGGAGACCCCCGGCGCATGCGCGTGGGGCGGGTCAGGAGACCTCCGGCGCAGGAGGGGCGGGTCAGGGAACCCCCGGCGCAGACAAGGGAAGCGGGTCAGGGTATCCGCGGCGAAGGCGCGTGGCGGAGCGAACACGGGCTCTGCGAACCCGCAGCCCCCGGCGAAGCGGACGTTGCGTCTGCCCTGGTGCGGCGAGTCTGACATGCGGCGAGTCTGAACCTTTACTTCCCGGCCCCAGCCGGTAGACTGGCGGGGAGTTCCACTGGCGGCAGAACGGCCGCACCGCAGGGTTGCGGCCGAAGGAGATAGACGCATGAGCAACGGCAAGACGCGCTACGTCCAGGTGGGCCTGGGCTCTCGCAGCGGCATGTACACCAAGGCCATCACCCAGACCTACCCGGACCACGCCGAACTCGTCGGCCTGTGCGACCGCAACCGCGGGCGCATGGAGTTGGTCAGCGGCAAGCTCGAGGCGCCCGTGCCCATGTACGGCCCCGACGCCTTCGACCGCATGCTCGCCGAGACCCGCCCCGACGTGGTGGTCGTCACCAGCATGGACGTCACGCACAGCGACTACATCCTCCGCGCGATGGAGCTTGGCTGCGACGTCATCACCGAAAAGCCCATGACCACCGACGACGCCCGCTGCCGGAGCATCCTGCAGACCGCCGCCGCGACCGGGCGGAGCGTGCGGGTCACGTTCAACTACCGCTACTCGCCCCCGCGCGAGCAGATGAAGGAGATGCTGGCGGCCGGGACGATCGGGGAGGTGCTGAGCGTGGACTTCGCGTGGATGCTGGACACGCGGCACGGGGCGGACTACTTCCGCCGCTGGCACGGGGAGCGGGCGAACTCGGGCTCGCTGCTGGTGCACAAGGCGACGCACCACTTCGACCTGGTGAACTGGTGGCTGGGCGATCGCCCGGAGGAGGTCTTCTGCCACGGGTCGCGCAAGTACTACACCCCGCAGCACGCCGACGCGATGGGCCTGTCCGACCGCTCCGAGCGCTGCCTGGACTGCCCCGCCAAGGACCGCTGCCGCTTCCACCTGGACCTGGCGGGCAACGCGGGGCTCAAGAGCCTCTACCTCGATCACGAGCACGAGGACGGGTACTTCCGCGACCGCTGCGTCTTCGGGGACCGCATCGACATCTGGGACACGATGAGCGTCTCCGTCCGCTACCGCCGCGGGGCTCTGCTCAACTACATGCTCCACGCGTACAGCCCCGTCGAGGGCTACCGGATCGCGTTCAACGGCACGAAGGGGCGGATCGAGCACGTGTGCTGCGAGAACACGTACATCAGCGGGGACGGGACGATCCCGGGCGAGCTGCAGCGGGGCAACACGACGATCACGCTGATCCCCGAGTTCGCCCAGCCCCAGGCGATCGAAGTCCGCACGGGCAAGGGCGGGCATGGCGGGGGCGACCCCAAACTCCTTGATGACCTTTTCCTGCCCACCCCCGGCGCCGACCCGCTGGGGCAGCGGGCCTCGCAGGCGGATGGGGCGTACTCCATCCTGATCGGCGTGGCGGCGGCCAAGAGCATCGATGCCGGCTCGGCCGTCCACATCCCCCAACTCCTGCAGGGAGTTCCCCTTATGGAATAAAGGGACCCCTCCCGGCCGCCCCGCTACGGAGAAAACCGCATTATTTTGTGTTTTCACCGTTGACTTCCGGCACGCCGGACTATAATAGTAACAGCATGATGACGGGGCGGTCAGAGAGGTCCCCCCGATGGCTCCCGAGAGGAAGTCGCTGTTCCTGAGAGCCACAGCCGTACGGGACCCTCAGATTCCCCCCCGACGCTAAAATACAGTACCCCCACCAAGCCGGTCTCCCCCCACCGGCTTGGATGACGAAGGCAGGTCTGGCCTCCCCCTTCCAGACCTGCCGCTTTTTTGCGCCCAACCTCCCCCGGGCGTCCGCCACCGTCCGCCGCCACACCGCAGGCCGGTCGCATCACCGCAAGGCCCGTCGTGAAACCCGGTTTCCGGGGCCCGCGAGCGGGAGGCGTAACGCCAAAGGGCAAGCGAGGTCTGCCTCTCGCTGGGGAGCTTGCCTGCAGCTTGCTTTTTGGCGTTACGCCAAAAGGCCAAGCGAGCTTCGCCTCTCACTGTGGAGCTTGCCCGTGGCTTGCCTTTTGGCGTTACGCCAAAAGCGCGAGCGATGTCTGCCTCTCGCAGAAGAGCCTGCC
The DNA here is from genome assembly GCA_041687095.1 of Phycisphaerae bacterium. Lineage (GTDB taxonomy): Bacteria > Planctomycetota > Phycisphaerae > SM23-33 > SM23-33 > JAWLCQ01. Next base: position 2,467 of record JAWLCQ010000357.1, read on the forward strand.
CGCAGCTTGCTTCTTGGCGTTACGCCAAAAGGGCAAGCGAGGTCCGCCTCTCGCTGGGGAGCCTGCCCGCAGCTTGCTTTTTGGTAACCGTTCACGCGGTGCCCTCGGGGGTTTCAGACAGGCGGCCGCCGTCCGAACCTCCCCACCGACCCCGCGTCGGTGGAAGGCGGCTATCGACTACGCACACGCCCCCACGGTTCTCTTGCTTCTTCTTCTTCCCACCGACCCTGCGTCGGTGGTTCAAACGGCTCTCGACTACGGCCGCTGCGCCGGGTCCGCGCACCGTCCGCGCCTGTTGGTCATCCCGTCGTGAGGACGCCGGCCTACCACCGACGCAGGGTCGGTGGGGA
>JAWLCQ010000358.1:0-2804 GCA_041687095.1 Phycisphaerae bacterium
GCTGTACGCGGCCCTCGATCCGCGCTGCCGCGGCGTGCTGGCCGTGGCGCCCTACGCGGACGTGGAATCGATCGCGCGGCACCACGGGCGGTGCATGGCGCGGGGGAAGTTCACCGAGGCGTTGACGAAGGCGACGGAACTGGCGGACATGGACCCCGCCGAGGCCGACGTCGTCGCCGCGGCCGCCCGTCTGCAATGCCCCCTGGTGCTCCTGCATGGACGCTGCGACTGGACCGTTCCCTACCGCCAGGGGCGAAGAGTCTTCGACGCCGCCCCCACCGCCAAACACATGGAAACCGCCCCCCTCGCCGACCACTGGACCGTCTTCCTGGGGCGAACGGAGTGGTTCATCCGCCAGTTCGATGCGATGGGCCGCTGACGGGCAGACAGGGGAGGACCCGAGCGGCGCCAAGGCCGTCGCATCCCGTGGCAGGGCGCATCTCCGTGGCACGGGCGTCTCGCCCGTGTGTCGCAGGGGCGTCTCGCCCCTGCTGATACGCATCCCAAGTCATTTGTGCGCACCGTTGGTTTGACGTGGTTGCTACGCTTCGCTTCGCAAACCACGGCACCCGCGCATGAATCAAATGGGATGCGTAAGATAGCCCTGCGAGAGGGGACCCTTCGCCAATGCCCCGGGCTGCGTCCCGGGACATAGCAGTAAGGAACCCGGCGCCCCGGAGGGGGACGCGGGATGGGAGCAGACGTCAGACCCGCACGATCCGCCAAGCCGCCGACGGACTACTTGTCGTCGTCGTCCGCCAGGGCCTCGAGCGCCGAGATCGGGTCCACGTCATCGTCCTCGCCGGGCAGGCCGCCGATGGCGGTGTCTTCCTGGAGGGCCGACGCGCCCGGCTGGGCCACGACCTCGTCCTCCTCCAGGTCCACCACGCCCACGCCGCTGCCCTCGGCCTGGATCTGGCCGCGAGTCTTCACCGGGCGGATGACCTCCGGACGGCCATCGACCTGGAGCGTGAACACCACGGGCCCGATGACCAGCCGGTCGCCCGGCTTGAGGATGGCCTCGTTGACCCGCTTGTTGTTCACGTACGTGCCGTTGGACGACCCGAGGTCCTTGACCTTGATGCGGGCCGGGTCCTTGGTGAGCTGGCAGTGCCGCCGGGACACGCTGACGAGCGGGATCCGCAGGTCGCAGTTCTCGGCGCGGCCGATCACGCTGGTGGGATTGATGACCGGGAGGTCCTTGCGCTGCCCATTGCTCTTGAACATTACCAGTTTGACGTCCATACTTCCGTCCTGCTCGCCGAGACCGTCACACGGTCGCCCAAGATGCCGTATCGAAATGCACTCTGAGTGTCCTATTCTAAGAGCAGGATGAACGACTGCAAGCAAAATCGTGCGGCCTTCGGAGATGCGCGGGGCGCGACGGCGGGGGCGCTGTACGTCCACGTCCCCTTCTGCCTCCGCAAGTGCGGGTACTGCGACTTCTACAGCCGCCCCCTCGACCCCGCCCTCGACCCCGCCCTCGCCCGCGCCTACCTGCGGGCGCTCGAGCGCGATGCGCAAATGCACGCCCCCCTGCTCCACCGCCCGCTGTCCAGCGCGTACGTCGGGGGAGGGACGCCCACGAGCCTCGGCCCCGAGGGGCTCGCCGAACTGCTGCACCTCCTCGCCCCCCTCACCCGCGGAACCGCCGAGTTCTCCGTCGAGGCCAACCCCGCCACCTGCTCCCCCGCCATTGCCCGCACGCTCCGGGCGGGGGGCGTCAACCGCGTCACGCTGGGCGTGCAGTCCATGGTCACCGCCGAACGCCGCACCCTCGACCGCGCCGTCACCGCCCCCGAGATCCGCTCGGCCGTGCGAACGCTCCGGGAGGCGGGCCTGGAGAACCTGGGGGCGGACCTGATCTACGCGATCCCCGGCCAGACGCTCGCGACGTGGGACGAGTCGCTGCGGCGGACGATCGACCTGGGGATCGAGCATCTGAGCTGCTACGCCCTGGAGATCGAGCCCGACACGCCCCTGGGATCGGCCGTCGAACGCGGGGATGTGCGGGAACTCGGGGAGGACGCACAGGCCGATCTGTACGCCCACGCCGTGGAGGTGTGCCAGGCCGCCGGGCTGGAGCGCTACGAGATCTCCAACTTCGCCCGCCCCGCCCGCCAAAGCCGCCACAACCTCACCTACTGGCACAACGAGGCGTACGTGGGCCTGGGCCCGGCGGCGGCGAGCTTCCTCGCCGGTGCCCGCATCGCCAATCTGCCCGACCTCCCCGCCTACATCGCCGCCCTCGACGCCCACCAGCCGCCCCCGCGGCAGAGCGAGCGGCTGGGCCCGCGCGATGCGATGGCCGAGGCCCTCATGCTGGGCCTGCGGCTGACGGCGGGGGTGGACCGGGCGGAGTTCGCGCGGCGATACGGGGAGGACCCCGTCGCCGCCTTCCCGCGGACGGTGCGGCGATGGGCGTCGGCGGGGGCGCTGCGGGTCACCGACGCACGCCTCCACATCGCCCCCGAAGCCCTGTTCACCGCCAACTGCATCCTGGCGGACTTCCTGGCGGAAGCGGGGGACGAGGGCAGCCAAGCGGCCGGGAACGGGCGGTAGTACCTCCTTGTTCTACACATCTCGGCAAGCACACTCCCCGCGTGATGGTTTCACGATGCAGGCAAGCTCTCGCTCTCCCGCCCCCGTCGGGCTTGCCCCGGCGGAGCGAAGGCCTGTAAGCTACCAGCAGGCCACCCCCTCTCTTGCTTCTTCTTCTCGCCCCCGTCGGGCTTGTCCCGGCGGAGCGAAGGCCTATAAGCTACCGGCAGGCCCTCCCCCCCGGCGGGCCGGAAGCTTATAGG
>JAWLCQ010000359.1:0-2770 GCA_041687095.1 Phycisphaerae bacterium
CCACCGCGGTCTTGCTGCGGACCGACAGCGCTTTGCCCATCAGCATCGCCAGCGTGGTCCCGAAGAGCATGATCCCCAGCCCCCCCAGTTGGATGAGCGCGAGGATCACCGCCTGCCCGAAGACGGTGAAGTCGTTCCCCGTCCGCACGACGATGAGGCCCGTCACGCACGTGGCGCTGACGGAGGTGAAGAGCGAATCCAGGTACGCCAGCGGGGCCGCCCCCCGGGGGCGGGCGGCCGGGAGCATGAGCAACCCCGACCCCGCCGCGCACAGGAACGCGAAGCTGCCCGCCAGCAGCCACGACGGGTGAATGCCGCTCCCCGCGAAGCGGAAGTTGACGGTGACGGCGTGCAGGAGCAGGGCGATCCCGAGGTAGGCCTGCGTGATGAGGACGTACAGCAGCCCCGCGCCCAGGATGGAACCCAGGAACTGGTAGCCCGCCACGCCCCCGACCCCCAGCAGGCCGATCAGCGCGAAGTCCACCCAGTTGGTCCGCAGGTACTCCCGCCACTTCCGCCTCGCCAGCCCCAGCCGCACCACCCGGTCGATGATGAACCAGACGACGATCCCGCCCTCGATCACATGCAGGATCGCCGGGGGCACCGGCCGCTCGCGGAACCCGTACTCCAGCACCAGCGCAGCGACAGCCAACGCCCCCGCCACGCTCAGGAGCAGATCCAGCGTTCGCACCGTCGATCGCGCACGGCCGAAGCGGTCAGTCTTGATGTCAGGCCCGTTCATGCCTTTGGGTGCTGCCTCGAAAAGAGGACCGGCTCTGGCGCGGCACATCGGTCTGCCCCGCCGCCCGCCTCGAACCGACGGGCGCGCGCCGCGGGGGCACGCGGTTCGCCCCGCGGGGGCACGCGGTTCGCCCTGCAGGCCCCTGCCCCGGTTTTCGGGGCCCGGCGGGCGAACCGCGGGTTCATGACGGACGGCCTCATGCTCGCGGTGCTGGGGCGTACCGCCCGGGCCGCCTACCCGCCCTTCTTGCCATAGACCTCGCTGGGGTCGAACAGGCGGTCGGCGACGACCTCCCACTGCCCGTCGGGGGTGAGGCGGCGGTAGAAGCAGGACTGGTAGCCCTCGTGGCAGGCGGCCCCGTGCTGGAGGACCTCGATCACCAGCGTGTCCTGATCGCAGTCGGTGTAGACGGCCTTGACGTCCTGCGTATGCCCGCTGGACTCGCCCTTCATCCAGTACTTCTGCCGCGAGCGCGACCAGAAGTGGGTCTTGCCCGTTCGGAGGGTTTCGGCGAGGGAGGTGTCGTTCATGTAGGCGACCATCAGCACGGCGCGGGTATCGGCGTCGATGATGACGGCGGGGATCAGGCCCTTGTCGTCGTACTTCAGGGCGGCGATCGTCTCTTGCAGTTTGGACACGGTAGGGCTCCTCTAGTTCCCGAGGTCAAAGCGGCAATGCTACCGGAACCGCATCCCGGCGTCAAACGCGGCGGAACCGCCGGAGGCGATCAAATCCGAAACCCGAAATCCGAAATCCGAAATCCGAAACAAATCCAAAACAGCAAATGCAAATGACAGAAACGGGAAGATGGGAAGTGATCGTCCGCTTCACCTCGATGCATCCCACCGACGCAGTCGGTAGGCTTGGGGATAACAGGTCCGTGGTCCCGTTTTGAGCATTTGGATTTGCTGTTTCGGATTTGTTTGGGGTTTCGTGCTTCGGATTTCGGATTTGGGATTGCCAACAACCTCAGATTCGTCTCTTCGTAACCGTTCACGCCTATGCATGCGGCGACAGGAGCCTGAAGAAACAGCCGGAGAGAAGGGGATTACACAGATTTCAGGATTCCACAGAAGAGAGAGAAGAGCGATGTTCTCCTTCTTCGTAATCTGCGTAATCTCATAATCTGCGAAATCCCTTTCTTCGGGGCTGTTTCTTCTCTTCACGCCTTCGCTGCTGTTTGCGAAGGCGTGAACGGTTACGTCTCTTCGCTGTGACCACCCGACAGGCCTTCTACGCCCCGTCCAGCAATCCCAGCTTCCCCCCGTACGCCTTGAGCATCGCGCGGCGGAGGTTTTGGTGCTCGGGGTTGTCGAGCGTGGGGTCGGTGTGCAGGAGGGCGAAGGCGTCGCGGCGGGCCATGCGGAGCAGGTCGTAGTCCTCGATCAGGTCGGCGACCTTGATCTCCGGCAGCCCGTGCTGGCGGGTTCCGAAGAACTCCCCGGGCCCGCGGAGGCGGAGGTCCTCCTCGGCGATGCGGAACCCGTTGCTCGTCTTCGTCAGCACGGCGAGGCGGTCGTTGGCCAGCGGGTTGCGGGGCGAGGCGACGAGGATGCACGTGGCGTTCTCGCTCGAACGCCCGATCCGCCCGCGCAACTGGTGCAACTGCGCCAGGCCGAACCGCTCGGCGTGCAGGATCACCATGACGTTGGCGGCGGGCACGTCCACGCCCACCTCCACCACCACCGACGCCGCCAGCACCCGCACCTCGCCCTTGCGGAACGCGTCCATCACGCGGTCCTTCTCCGCGCTGGGGAGCTGCCCGTGGATGAGCCCCACCCCGAACTGCCCCAGCGGCCCCCCCGCCAGCTCGCGGTACGCGTCCTCGGCGGCCGTCAGCTCCAGCTCGGGCGAGGGGTTCACCAGCGGGTAGATGAAGTAGGCCTGCTGGCCGGCCTGGAGCCTCTCGCGGACGAGCTTGAGCACCTCGGCCATCCGGTCCTGCGACAGCGCGAGCGTCTCCGTCCGCCCCCGCCCGGGCGGGGCCTGGTCGATCACGCTCACGTCGAGGTCCCCGAAGACCGTCAG
>JAWLCQ010000360.1:0-2765 GCA_041687095.1 Phycisphaerae bacterium
GGCGATTCCTGGTCTTCCAACTCCCTCGCCCCTACGGGGCTCTGCCGTTCTTGCGCGTGTACCGGGGGCTCCGCTGCGCTGCGCCCCCGGCTATTCTCCCCCGCCCCGTCGGGGCGGAAGAGGCCCGGCCGGGATCGACGGGAGCGAGTTTCTTCATGCCATTCCGGCTTGTCCGGGTGGAGCGAAGGTTTCTAAGCTACTGGCGGGCCCCGAGGGCGTCAAAGCTTCGCTCCACCGGCGTGAAGCCGGTGGGCGCGGGAAGAAGAAACAGCAGGAAGAGAGGGGACAGGGTGCCGCCGGCTAGCTTAGAAACCCTCGCTCCCCCGGGACGAGCCCGGGCTGGGGCGGGCAACCGGCCCTCCCTCCCCTTATCGGATCGCGCGTCGATGTCCTCGCCCTATGCCAGTGCGGACCGGCCCGGTGTGGGGGCGGAGAGGCCGAGATGTGTGGAACAACGAGGGGGCAGCACCCCCAAGCCGCAAACAGCATGCGGCTTGAGGGTGGCACCCGTTCGCCCCATCCCATGAACGGTTATGAAAATCGCAAGGGCCTGGCACTACAACGAAAGATGTCCACTGGTTGACTGGTTAACAGGTGGCTGGGACAGCAGTTTGCGTAGGCTGCCCGCCTGGGACTGCCGGAGAGGCCAACATGGTTGCAAGGCATTGCCAGTTAACCAATTAACCAATTAACCAGTTAACCAGTCAATCAAGCTTCGTTGCGCTGCTAGACCTGCTCGAGTTCCTCGCCCACCTGCTCCCACTCCTCCATCCGCTGGTGGAGCGTGGTGCTGACCTGCTCGTACTCGGTGCCCAGGGCGGCGATCCGTCCGACGTCCCCCCCCGCCCCAGCGGAGGAGATGGCCTTGTTGATCGTCTCCAGCCGCTGCTCCAGGGCGTGGATCTCCTCCTCGAGTTCACCGTGGCGGCGGTGGAGGCGCTGGAGGCGGTTCTTCTCCCGCTTGCGCTGCTCGTAGTCGGCCGTGGCCGGGGGGGCGGGCCTGGACGCCGCTGCGCCCCCCGCCGCCCCGCGCCCCTCGGCCGCGGCGGGGGGGGGCTCGCTGGCCCGCTCGCTCCGCCAGCGGAGGTACTCCTCCCACTTTCCGGGCAGGACGCGGACGGTGGACCCGTCGATCGCCCAGATGTTGGTGGCGACCTCCTGGACGAGGTAGCGGTCGTGCGTGACGAACAGGATCGTCTCGGGGAACTCCGACAGGGCCTCCTGCATCGTCTCGGTGGCCGGGATGTCCAGGTGGTTGGTGGGCTCGTCGAGGGCGAGGAGGTTGGCGTGCTGCACGCTGAGCTGGGCGAGGACCACCCGCGAGCGCTCCCCCCCGCTGAGCATGTCGATCCGCTTGAAGACGTCGTCCCCGCGGAAGAGGAACCGCCCGAGGATGTCGCGGGCCTCGTCGGTCCGCACGCCCCCGGGGATGCAGGTGCGGACGGCGTCGAGGGCGGTCTCGACCTGGGCGAGCGTCTCCTGCGTCTGCGAGAGGTATCCGGGCACCACGTGCGTGCCGTACGTCACCTTCCCCCCGAGGGCGGGCAGGCGGTGCAGGAGCGTCCGCAGGAGCGTGGTCTTGCCCGCCCCGTTGGGCCCGACGATGGCGATCCGCTGCCCGCGGCGGACTTCGAGTTCCTCGATGCCCAGCAGCGGGCGGTCCGCGGAGTACCCCACGGTCAGGTCCCCCGCGCGCAGGACCAGGTCGCCCGTTCGCTGCACGGGCAGGAGGCGCAGGTGCAGTTCGTCGGGCTTGCGGGGCTTGGGGATGGCCTCGGTCTTGAGGAACCGCTCCAGGCGGGTCCGCCGGCCCTGGGCTTCCTTGGAGCGCTGCCCGGCGAGGAAGCGGCGGATGAAGTCCTCGGTCGAGGCGATGAACTCCTGCTGCGACTCCCACGTCTTCATCCGCTCGCGGAAGCGGTCCTCGCGCTTCTTGACGTACTCGGTGTACCCCCCGCGGTAGGCCTCCAGGGCCCCGAACGTCACCTCCCACGTCTGCTCGCAGGTGTGGTCGAGGAAGTAGCGGTCGTGCGAGACCACGACGAACGCCCCGCGGAACGACTGCACCCACCGCTCGAGCCACTCCACCGCGTCGAGGTCCAGGTGGTTGGTGGGCTCGTCGAGGAGCAGCATGTCGGGCTCCTCCAGCAGCAGCCGCGCCAGGTATCCCCGCGTCCGCTGCCCGCCGCTGAGCTTGCCCAGTTCGCGGTCCCACAGCTCGCGGGGGAAGCCCAGCCCGCTGAGGACGGTCTCGACGCGGTTGCGGAACCCGTAGCCCCCGCGGGTCTCGAACTCGTGCTGCAGCCGCCCGTAGCGCTCGATCATCCGCTCGTCCGCGTCGCCCAGGTGCTGGGACAGCTCGTGGATCTCGTCCTCCATGCGCTGCAGGTCGGCGAAGACGCTGAGCATGGCGTCGCGGAGGGTCGTGCCCACCAGGGCCGGGGGGTCCTGCGGGAGGTAGCCCAGGCGCAGGTCGCGGGCCCGCTGGAGCGTGCCCTCGGTGGGCGTATCGAGCCCCGCCAGGATGCGCAGCAGCGTCGTCTTGCCCGACCCGTTGGGCCCGACGAGTCCGACGCGCGAACCGGCGTCGAGGCGGAACGAGGCGTTCTTCAGCACGTCCCGCGTCCCGTACGTCTTGGTCACGCTCTGTCCGGTGATCAGTGACACGGAAATCCTTCCATCATTCGAATCCGCCAGCATACCCGCAGACCCCCATGCGTTTCCAGCGGTCCGCGCGGGCGGTTGCGGTGGAATGGCAAGATTGT
>JAWLCQ010000361.1:0-2749 GCA_041687095.1 Phycisphaerae bacterium
TGGCGTTCTCGAAGACGCGGTTGTACAGGAAGCCCGAGGGATACTTGCTGTGGAACCGCAGGCACAGCCGCTGCAGATGCCGGAACCCCATCTGCCGCATGCGGAAGACCACCGCCTCCCCCACCCACAGCAGGATGAGCGTGGCGACGTAGTACGCGCTCATCCGCACCACGCCGACGACGAAGAATCCGCCCGCCACCCCCAGGATCAGCCACAGGCTGTGGCGGGGGATCGCCCAGTCCAGCATGAGCTTGGGCAGCAGGGGCATGACCGCCACGGCCGCGGCGGTCGTGAGCATCAGCAGCAGCGCCGCCGTCAGCGGCCCCCGGTGGGGCGCCGCCAGCGGCCGCATGCGGCTGAGGATCTCCCCCAGCGTGTAGTGCCGTACGTCAAAGTCGTCCGAACCGTGCTTCTCGCGTTTCTCGCGGCGGCCGTGTCGCGGAGACATCGCATCTTCCTTATGCGCGTTCCACTTAATTCTCGGGTGGGTGCCGTGGTTTGCGGAGCGCAGCGGCTTGCCACGGCGTAGCCTTGGCGAAGCCGGGAGCAACCACGTCAGACCGACGCTGCCCGAGGATTAACTGGGATGCGTATTACAGCGTTCCCGATTCCCGAGCCCCGTCATCCTCGCCCGGGGCCCTGCGCCGGGACTTTCACTCTCTCGTCGTTCAATCGCAAGGAGAATTCTGTCTTTTTCGGATAGTATGCACGCCCATGGACCATGCAACAGCGATGGACATCCTCGGCGGGACCCGCACTACCCCCACCGCCCGCCTCCTGCGCGCGGGGCTCTGCACCGCCTCCCTGCCCTACGCCGCCGCCATGCGCCTGCGCCGCTTCGCCTACCGCCGCCGCCTCCTGCCCTCGCACTGGGCCCCCGTCCCGGTGCTCTGCGTGGGGAACCTCACCACGGGCGGAACCGGCAAGACGCCCATGGTCGCCTGGTGCGTCCAACGCCTCCAGGAGATGAACCGCCACCCCGCCATCCTCACCCGCGGATACCGCGCCCGCGACGGGGCATCCGACGAAGCCGACCTCCTCGCCCGCCTCGCTTCCGTCCCCGTGATCGTCAACCCCGACCGCGTCGCCGGCGCCCGCGACGCGGCCGCGAGCGGGGCGGACGTGCTGGTGATGGACGACGGGCTGCAGCACCTCCGCCTGCGGAGGGACCTGGACATCGTGCTCATCGACGCCACGAACCCCTTCGGGTTCGGTCACACGCTCCCCCGCGGGCTGCTCCGCGAACCGCTCTCCGCCCTCCGCTGTGCGGGTGCGATCGTCATCACCCGCAGCGACGCCATCGGCCCCGATGCCCTGCGGAGGCTCGACGAGCGGCTGGGCGCTCTCGCCCCCGGTGCGGTGCGGGCGCGAGCCGTGCATGCCCCGGTGGGCTGGCGGGACGACGCGGGGAACCTGCTGCCCCCCGACGCCCTGCGGGGGCGGAGGGTCTGCGCGTTCTGCGGGCTGGGCAACCCGGACGCGTTCTTCGCCACCGTCGAGCGCCTCGCGGGTGAGAACGTCGATGGCCTCGGAGGCGGCGATACCGAGCGCCTCGGGCGGGAAAGCGTTGAGCGTTTCGCGGGCGGTGTCGTCGAGCGCATCGCCCTGCCCGATCACGCCCACTACGACGCCCCCGCCCTCGCCGCCATCGCCTCCCGCGCCGACGCCGCCCACGCCGACGCCCTCGTCACCACCGAAAAAGACGACGTCAAGCTCCCCCCCGCCCCCTTCGACCGCCCGCTCTACCGCCTCGTGATCCGCATGGAGATCGTCGCGGGCGAAGCGGACCTCCTCCAGCAAATCGCCCGCGCCGCCAACCCCCCGCGGCCGTCCGAAGCGCGAGGCGCAAGATGAAGGCAAAGAGTCACCGTCCCTCTCTATTCTTGACCCCTCTCCCCGCGGGGAGAGGATGTCGCGCAGCGACAGGTGAGGGGGGCCCGGACCCACCCGCGAGCGAGCGAAACGGGGACGGGCTCCGTAGGGGCGCGCCGTTCGCCCCGGAGGTGCCTGTCCCCCTTTCGCGGTCCCACTCGCACCGACCGTGCAAAACAAACCCACCACACCTCTCCTCCCCATCCTCGAAAACGAACCCACCGGCACGCCCCCCACGGGCGCGCCCCGCCGTGCGGAACGAACCCAGCGCAGACTATTCCGATTTCCAACCCTTTCCCTGCGGCACAGGCATCTGCACATCCCGGAGAATGAGCGGGGATGAACGCAGATACGGAGAGGGCAGGGATGCACGGGATGCAAGGGATCGAAGGGTAAAGGGTTGGAGGTCAGAGGGTTATGAGAGCTGCCGGTCCTGCTTCTTCTCATCCTTCTTCTCCTGATCCGCGTTCATCTGCGTTCATCCCCGCTCATCTTCGGATGGTGTCGAGCCCGCCACCCTGACGGGGCCTCGGCTGCCTCGCGCCGCCGGGCCGGGGGGTCCCGCCGCCCCCGTCCATCCCGCCGCCGTCGTGCCGCGCATTCCGCGCGGACCTCGCCTCCGCCCGTTCGGCCCATAGGCAACTCCTACTATAGTTATTATTATGAACGCCCAACAGCGCCGTCCCGCCAAAATTGGGACCGAGGCACACCAGAGCCGCAACCGCCGTAGTCCCAGCAGGTTGCGACGGCGGGAATCTTCCCCCCCACCCCCCGCACGCCCAGTGGACACTTGGTATCCGCAAATGGCGCAGCAGTCGAGGCCGCGCCAATGGGTAACACTGCAACGAAAGATGTGAACTGGTTGACTGGTTAACTG
>JAWLCQ010000362.1:0-2739 GCA_041687095.1 Phycisphaerae bacterium
GGGCACGGCTGCAAACGGCGCAGCCGTGGCACCCGGCCCTGACGCTCCGCGTCCGCCGCCGCGTCAGCGGGGGCGACGGCGGGGGGCGGCCTTCGCGTTCCGCTGACTTCCACCCATCGCCGCCAGCCGTTCGCCCGCCGCCTTCGCGCTCTTCTTCGCCGCCTTGCGCTGCGGGCGATCCGCCGCCGCCTTCGCCGCTCCGACGAGGCGGGCGATGGCGAGGTACTCGACCTCGGGGACCGTGAACGAGCACATCCCGTCCTTGTACTCGAAGGGGACCTCCACGCCCTCGGGCTCCATCACCACCTTCTGCACGCCCGCGCAGCGGACGCGGCAGGGGATCTGGTGCACCGGGTGCACCTTCTCGATCGCCGAGATCGCGCTCTGCCCGCCCTGGTGGCCCAGGGCGTAATGGATCAGGTTCAGCAGCAGGTCGTCCCCCGTCCGCATCAGGTTGGTCTCGATGGTGCTCGCGGCGTCGACGGTGTACGGGACGGCCGGGTCCACGTGGGCCAGCAGCGCCTCCATGAACTGCCGCAGCCAGTGGTGGTTCGTCCGCCAGTAGATGGCGAAGATCGACCCGGCGACGTAGACGGCCTTGCCCTTGCCGAACGCGTTCACCGTCGCGAACGGGTAGGGCGAGCGCTCGTACCGCGCGGGGGACCACTGCGAGCGGAACTCCTTGCGGGCGAGGCCCTGGCTGTCGGTCATCGGGAAGTGGATCGCCGCCAGCTCCTCCGCCCCGTCGCGGACCACCTTGTACGCCTGCCCGCGGACCTGCAGGGGGATCGCGTCCGTCGCGCCCTTCACCCGCGCGTCGGGGACGAAGTGCACGTTCTTGAACGACAGCGGCTCGATGTAGCGCAGCCCGAACACGTCCTCGAGTTGGAACCGCCCGTCGTGCAGGAGCGAGTTGCCCACCGCCACCAGCGTCCCGCCGCCCTCGACGTACTCGCGGAGGCGGCCGTAGGTCTCGGGCGTGTACGCCCCGGGTTCGGGCAGGACGAGGACGGGGTACTGGGAGAGGTCGTCCGCGAGCGCGGAGTAGGCGAGGTCCACCTGCACGTGCGACTCGACGAGCATCTTGTGCGCCCCCAGCACCGGATCGTCCCCGCCGGACTGCGGGCTGCTCCGCAGGGCGTAGTGGAAGGGCAACTCCGGATCGGGCGTGGGGATGAGGACCACGGTGTGGCGGACGCTGTCGGCGTGGCGGAGGATGGGCTCGCGGTCCTGGACGAACCCGAAGGATGAGCGGAACATCTCGTACACCGGAGGCTGGAGCGTCCCGTCGACGTTGACCTGGTCGCCCGAGACGGCCGCGGCGCCGTTTCCGATCATCGCCGCGAACTCGGTGGTCATCTGCGCGGTGGGCTTGAGGGTGAGGTCGCCCCAGCCCTGATAGAAGCGGACGCTCATCACCTGCACGTCCATGAGGTCGTTGCGGGTGGTGCGGGCGGCGAGGGAGTGGCCGAGGTAGTTCCCCGGGTGCGGCTGGGATTCCCACACGCCGATCTCGATGAGTTCCTTGATGGCGCGGTTGACGCGCATCTGGGCGGTGGCGTTGCAGGCGACGACGAGCGCGGGGTTGACCCGCTCGATGAGGGCGCGGATCTCGCGGAGGTAGTCCTCGATCGTCCGCATGCGGAGCTTCTGCTGCAGCGGTTCGGGCGTGCTCGCCGACAGCTCGATCCCCAACTCGTTCCGCCACTTCCGCTTGCAGGACTCGCAGAAGCACGTGCGGTCCCCGGGCATGGGAATGTCCAGCCAGAACCCGTCCACCGGGTAGTCCCGCCCGATCTCCTCGAGCTGCGGGATCATCAACTCGTCCTTGTAGGGCGTGTTCATGCACAGGTGCGACCAGAACGTGCCCTCCCACGCCTCCTTGCCCTCCGCGTCCCGCCACCGCCAGGCGGGGTTCTCGTCCCACGCCCGCTTGTCCACGCACAGCGAGTAGTACCCCAGCGTGCGGATGCGGCGGCGGCGGCACTCGGCGGCCGTCTCCATGAGGAAGTCCTGCGGCAGCCCGGAGTGCTTGTGCCCGACCTTCGTGTCGTAGAACGAGTTGCCGAAGTGGCACTTGGCGAACAGGGCGACCATGTTGATCCGCCCGCGCTCCAGGTGGTCGACGAACTCCTTGGCGTCGAAGTCGACGATGGCGTCGCGGGGGAACTCGGGCATGTGAAAGTCCATGTGGACCTGACGAACGTGATCCTTCCACCATGTGCAGCGCATCGGCGGTCTCCTTGATCGAGGGGTCTCGCGGCCGGGGAGCATGATACCGCAGGAGCCCCAGGGGGGAACTCCCAATTCCCGCAATCCGCTCCCGCCGTGGGAAACAAAGCCAACCAGGGCGTCCGTGCGGAACGAAGCCAACGCACTGCCTGCGTCCCCAACCCTTCTCCCCGGGGGGAGAAGATGTCGCGCAGCGACAGATGAGGGGGGGCCTCCCGTGCGAGAACGGGTCCATCCTCGCCGTCCGAAACCAACCCATCCGGCCGCTCCTTGCTCGCCGGGCCGTCCTCACGTTCCGGGCGCCCCCTCACCCCCCTCGCTGCGCTCGGGGACCTCTCCCCGCGGGGAGAGGGGTTTCGTCCCCCGCGCCGGCCCACCGTGCGGAACAAACCCACCGGCCGACCGACCGTGCAAAACAAACCCAGACTGACCCACGGCGAGCGAAACGGGGACTGGCTCCGCAGGGGCGTGCCGTTCGCCCCGGAGGTGCCTGTCCCCCTTTCGCGG
>JAWLCQ010000363.1:0-2698 GCA_041687095.1 Phycisphaerae bacterium
GTCGGGAACGGCTGGTGGGCGTCAGGCCTGGAGCACTACCTGCGGCTGGGGCAGTACGAGGGCCGCGCCCCCAGGCCCCTGCCCTGACCCGCCCCTGCCGCGACCGCCTCCGTACCACCCCGGGCTCACCCGGGGTGGTACGGAGGCGCGGTCCCCGAGGGACGCATGCAGCAGTTCGTCCTGGATGTCGGGCGCGAGGTGCAGGAGATTCATGATCTGCGTCACCCGCGCCCGCGTGACGTGGCCCAGCTCGGCGAGTTCCGCCTGGTCGCGTACGGCCCCGCTGCCCAGCAGCCCGTCGAACTTGATCGCCAGCGCCACCAGCCGCGACACCCGCGGCACCCGCCCCGCCGGGGTGTCCCGCACGGGGGCGGGGCCGGGCTGGAGCTTCCGCTTGCCCTTTTTCGCGTTGGAGAAGTGGATGCGGTGCGTCTGCGTCATGCCTGCGGTCATGCTTGAGTCTCCTGGGGGCTTTCGGTCAGTGACCGGATGCCGGTGGGGTGGAAGAGGTACCCGTTCCAGTGGCCCCCGGTGATGGCGTGGGCGACGGCGGAGAGGCTATGGTAGACCTGTCCGTCGTAGAAGATCCCGTTGTCGAGGATCTCGATAATGTGCATCTGGCCCTTGTAGGGCCGCATGAGGACCGTCCCGGGCGCCGGCAGGCGGCAGTCGCGGGGGCGGGGGATCCGCTCGCGGCTGGTCACCGTCACCTGCCCGGGCCGCGGCAGGGGTTGGCCCGCCACGTCCGCCGGGGGGCGCAGGCGCACGTCCACGTCCCGCGCCAGGTCCCGCGCCCGCCGCAGGGCTCGCTCGGTGAGCCCGCCCTCGGCGAGGGCCTGGATGCGCCAGGCGCAGCGGCGGAACAGCCACTGGCGGTTGCCCGAGCGGGACTCGTCCCCGAACAGCTCGCGGTACTTCTCCCGCAGATCCCTCGCCGTCATGGTCTCCATCGCCGCCAGCTCCCGCGGCACGTCGATCGCGTCGTTGCTCATACAGCCGTCTCCGTTCTCTTGCGTTAACGAGTGGGGACACTGAGCCTCGATTCACGCCCCAGCTCAAGGCGAAACGGGGAGGATTCGAGAGGTTTTGCGGCGGGCCGAGCGGGGCCGTCCGCGGGGGGCAGGGGACGGTTCGGCGGGGGCGCGAGATGACCCTGCGGGGCCCGCGGAACCGCCCGCGGGGCGGCCAGCGGTGGGGGAGGCAGAACGCGAACCACCCGTCGGCTGGATAGCGGTAGGGGAGGGCGAAGCCCCACCTGGGGGCGGGGACGTCGCGGTGGGGGCGTAGGATTCTGCGCCAGGGTTGGCCGCCACTGAGTCCACCCGCCCCGGAGCGGTCTCCTCTGCCCCTCCCCCCGGCACGGCCGTCGCCGCCCGCATGGCGGCCAGGCCACTGGAGAGAATCGAGACGATCTGCCCCCGCCGCTGGCGCGGCGTCAGGGCCGGTGCGTTCCTTCGCATTCGCGGCAAGACTCGGACTCCTTCCCGGGTGCTCGGTGCCTGTTAACCGCTATATCCGCAGAAGGGGAGGATTTGCCGCGCAGATTGGATGTGCTGGATGTGTCGCCCGTCGTCCTCCCCTGCCCACGTTACACTCTTGCGGCCCTCTTGGGGCGTAAGGGAACGTCTCGGAGCATCGCCCACACGCTTATGCGCCAAAGTGACATCCGCATGACGACCTGTCCAGCGTAGTCTAGGCGAGACCGTATGAGGACTTGCCCCCCGCCTCTGCCTCTCCGGCACCGCGACTGCGGTGGCGGCCCTGCCGGCGATGTGAGGGAGGGTGAAGGGCTGAGGGGCATCGGCGGCTCTGCGCCAAGGAGGTCATGTGGGTTCACGCGCGAGTGCGTCGTGGGGAATCCCCCGAATCTGCTGTTCGTCGCTCCTGCGAGGGAGCCCTGCGGTCTGGCGGGCGTTCACGGGGCTGTCCGGGCAGGAGGGGCGATAGGATGCTGCATGTCGTCCAGGCGATTCCCGTAAGGCCCGTCTGGCTCTTCTCTATCCCAGGCGAGGTCCCGGAACACCATCGGGGCACCAGACGACGCGACCGCGTCTAATCCAATAGTGGCTCCTGCATTGCGTAGTCTGCCGAACGGACGGCCACACTGACGGCCGCCCCAGCCAGTCAAGCGCGACGGCCCAATGAGGAGTCCGCTGTGTCGCCAGAGATAGCATGATCTTTTCGCCGCAGCCGCACGGACAGCGAAGGCATATCCATTTCTCGATTCTGCCGTCCACTACGACCACAAGCAGGCCCGGAACTAGGTCATCAAGAGACGGATGCTTGGCAATAACTCGTCCGACTAAGTCGGGTCGCTCAACAAGATGCAGGCAAACTAGCAGTTGGCGTACAAACGCTCTCATTCCACTCATCCTACTCGGTCCAGGAAGGGATTCATATCACCACGTCCCCAGTAGCCTCCCTGGAGACAGATTCGGCAGATGCCATCGCGCTGCGGCCCTGGGCGCTTGTCTTCGATCAGGTGGTATTTTCGAACCCTGTTGTCAACACTCCCTGCCCGTCTGTAACCGGTAAGGCGGTGGAGAAGCTCGTCGATGGCCATGCACGCGAGGTCGGTCGTGAAGGTGATGACAGCTGGACTAGGCCTCAAACAAGCGAACCCTGAAGGTCGTTTTCCGGTCTTTGGGTGAAAAAGCTCGAAAAGCCTCGCGTTTTCGGGTTTATGGAAGGTGTGAAG
>JAWLCQ010000364.1:0-2694 GCA_041687095.1 Phycisphaerae bacterium
ACGGCGCGGCGGCCGGTGGTGAGGAGGGCGTCGCGGTCGACGTGGACGACGGTGCCGGTGACGGCCTGGCCGCTGAGGGGGGTGAGGTGGGGCAGGTCGAACTCGGGCAGTTCGACGCGGACGGACTGGCCCACGCGGACGGGGGCGGTGGCGGGGATCCACATCCGCATCCCGCCCCCGGAGACGTCGGTGCTGCGGGCGTGGAAGTGGCGGCGCGAGGGGCCGTGGTGCAGCTCGACGCTGGCGGTGAAGGGGAAGCGGGCGGTGCGGCGGCGTTCGGATCGGGTTGGGGCAACCATCGTCGTTCACCCTCCGGTGGGGCCGGTCTGGGGGTTCGCGGATTCGGGGGCGCAAAGGGCCGTTGGAAATCTATCGGCGATTCGGTAGAGTTTGCTGAAAGGTTGTCGGGAAGACGGGACGCGAATCCGGGTTCCCTGGTTCCTCGGTCCGCGATCGGGACGGGAAAAGGGGACAGGCACCTGCGCGGCGGACAGCGGCCGCTACGGAGCCAGTCCCCTTTTCCCGGTTCCCGGGTCCGCGATCGGGCGGGAAAAGGGGACAGGCACCTGCGCGGCGGACAGCGGCCGCTGCGGAGCCAGTCCCCTTTTCCCGGCTCCTGGTTCCGGGCTCCGGGCTCCTGGCTCCTGGTTCCTGGCTCCTGGTTCCTGGTGTCCGGGTTCCTGTCGCGGGACGGTCACGCACACACGGAGGTTGGTCGCATGGCGAGTTCACTGAAGCGGATCGGGGTCCTGACGGGCGGGGGCGACTGCCCCGGCCTCAACGCCGTCATCCGCGCCGTCAGCAAGGCGGCGATGGGCGGGGGGATCGAGGTCGTGGGGATCGAGGACGGGTACCTGGGCCTCATCGAGAACCGCATGCGCGTGCTCTGCCGCGAGGACGTGAGCAACATCCTCACCGTCGGGGGCACGATCCTGGGTTCGAGCAACAAGGCCAACCCCGCCCAGTTCGCCGTCCCCGACGGGAAGGGCGGGCACGAGATGTGCGACGTCACCCCGCAGGTGCTCGCCAACATCGCCGCCGCGGGCCTGGACGCGATCGTCGTCATCGGGGGCGACGGGACGATGAGCGGGGCCGCCCGCATGGTCGAGAAGGGACTGAAGTTCATCGGCGTGCCCAAGACGATCGACAACGACCTGTGGGGCACGGAGATCACCTTCGGGCACGACACCGCCGTCGCCACCGCCACCGACGCCCTCGACAAGGTGCACACGACGGCGTCGTCGCACCACCGCGTGATGGTCGTCGAGATCATGGGCCGCTACGCCGGGTGGCTGGCGCTGCGGTCGGGCGTGGCGTCGGGGGCGGACGTGATCCTCATCCCCGAGATCCGCTTCGACATCGAAGCCGTCTGCGACACCTGCCGCGAGCGGTCGCGGTACGGCAAGCGGTTCACGATCATCGCCGCCGGGGAAGGCGCCATCCCCCGGGGCGGGGAGCAGTTCGTCAACCACACCGATCCCACCTCGCCCGACCCCATCCGCCTGGGCGGGATCGCCAAGTACCTCGCCGACGAGATCCAGCGCCGCACCCAGATCGAGTCGCGCTACGTCGTGCTGGGGCACGTGCAGCGGGGCGGGACCCCGACGGCCCGCGACCGGCTGCTGGCGACGCAGTTCGGATACCACGCGTTCGACCTGCTCTCGCGCGGGGAACTCAACCGCCTCGTCGTGAAGCAGAAGGGCGAGATCACGTCCATCCCCATCACCGACGCCGCCGACCGCGTTCGCACCGTGGCGCTCGACGACGACCTCGTCCTCTCCGCCCGCTCGGTGGGGACGTGCTTCGGAGACAGGGCGAAGGACTGACCCTACACACCCTGAACCGTGCAGAGGGATCGGAGGTTTGGATCTTGAGTCACGGACGATCGCGGACATCGAGTGCGGGCATGGATGCCGGTGCACCCACGTTGCCCCTTAGCAGGCCCGAGGCCGCGCGGACCCCGCGCGGCGGGGGGACGGCCCCCCGGCGGGGATCCTCGCAGTCGCCCCGGGTGCGGCGAGCCCCGTGGCGTCTGCTCTGGGTCCCCCTGGTGCTCGCGCTTGCGGGGGGGGCGGCGAAGGCGGACGAACCCCTCGCCGCCCGCGTCGCGGCCCTGGTGAAGCAGTACGAGGCCACCACCCGCGCCTCGGTCTCGCTGTCGATCGTGGACCTGCGGACGGGGCACGTCCTCGCCGCCCACCGCCCCGAGCAGCTCCGCATCCCCGCCAGCAACCAGAAGCTCCTCACCACCGCCTTCGCCGTCGCCCGCCTCGGGACGGACTTCCAGTTCGAGACGGCGATCTACGCGGTGGACGG
This sequence comes from Phycisphaerae bacterium, assembly GCA_041687095.1. Taxonomy (GTDB): domain Bacteria; phylum Planctomycetota; class Phycisphaerae; order SM23-33; family SM23-33; genus JAWLCQ01. Next base: position 2,317 of record JAWLCQ010000364.1, read on the forward strand.
GAACCTGTGGGTCGTCGGATCGGGCGACCCGGTCTTTGACGACCCCCGCCTCGCCGAGGAGCGCAAACGCCCCCCCCACGCCGACATGGACGACCTGGCGGCGCAGGCGGCGGCGAACTGGGCCGGTCCCGGCGCCCCGCGGGACCTGGTGGTCTTCCCCTGCTTCACGCCCCAGCAGCAGCGCCCGCTGGAGGCCTACCGCCACCCCGCCTGGCCGGCCGATCAGCGGACGCAGTGGTACTGCGCCCCGGTGTCGGGCCTGAATGTGAGCAACAACTGCTGGGATGTCACCTTCGCCCGCTCGGGGGGGCGGATCGTCCCCGTCGTCTACCCCGCCAGCGCGTGGATCCGCGTGATCGACCAGACCCGCGCGAGCAA
>JAWLCQ010000365.1:0-2684 GCA_041687095.1 Phycisphaerae bacterium
CAGAAGTGGGCGGACCTGTCCGAGGGCGACTACGGGGCGGCCCTGCTGAACGACTGCAAGTACGGGCACGATACGCGGGACAACGTCATGCGGCTGTCGCTGCTGCGGGCGCCCAAGAGCCCCGACCCCACTGCCGACGTCAACAAGATCCACCGCTTCACCTACGCCCTCGCCCCGCACGCGGGCGACTGGCGCAGCGGCGTGGTCCGCCAGGGCTATGAGCTGAACGTGCCCCTCACCGCCCGCACCGCCAAGGCGGCCAACGGCGGCGCACCGGCCGCCCGCAGCTTCTTCGCCGTCAGCGGGGACAACGTCATCCTCGACACCGTCAAGAAGGCCGAGGACGACGCGGCCATCATCGTGCGCCTCTACGAGGCCCACGGCGCCCGGGGCACGCGGACGCTGACCACCACGCTCCCCATCCGCCGCGCCGAACTGACCAACCTCATGGAGAAGCCCGAACAGGACCTGCCCGTGAAGAACGGCAGCATCGAACTGCCCTTCACCCCGTTCCAGATCCAGACCGTGAAGCTCTGGTTCTGAGCGGGTATACTTACAGGTGTTGTAGCGGAGACCCCCATGACGCGCAGACTCACCATTGAGGCGGACGAGAAGACGCTGGCGAAGGCGGAGGAGTACGCCCGCAGGCACAACACCAGCGTTCAGGACATGGTGTCCGCCTACCTGGACTCCCTTGCCTCGTCCGGTTCCGGCAGCCCCGCTCCCGCGGGAGCGGGGCGGGGGAGGCTGACCGCGCAGGCGGTGGGCCTGCTCAAGCCCGAAGACGGACGGGAATGGGACGACGCGGCGATGGAGCAACTGCGAGTGGAGCACATCGCCCGCAAGCACGGTACGGACGAACTGCATAAGGCGGGCTGATGCGTTTCCTCGTGGACACCAATGTGCTGTTGGACGTTCTGCTGGATCGCAAAGAGTTCCGTCCCCCCGCCCAGGCCGTCTGGGCTCTCGCGGAGGAGCCCCAGCACACGGGGCTGATCTCCACCGCGAGTGTGCGGGACGTCTTCTACTTCGCGCGGAAGATTGTCTCCCGCGAAAAAGCCTACGATGCGCTCGATCTCATGCTGGGCGTCTTTGAGCTTGCGGTGACGTCCGCGGCGACTGTTTCGGCGGCGCGAGCGGTGGGATGGCAGGATTTCGAGGATGCCCTGCAGTACTTCACCGCATCCGATGCCCACGCCCAGGCCCTGGTGACGCGGAACGCTCGCGACTTCAGCCCCACGGCGGCTGTCTCCGTGTTCTCTCCCGCCGAGTTCCTGACCGTTATTGGCCCCCTCTCGTAGATTCAAGTTCGCGGATTCCGGGCTTGCCCTTCCGCCGCCTGCATGCCCTATAATCCCCCCGCATCCATGCGCACACGAGTACGAACTGGAGACTGGTGATGGCAATGACGACGAATGACCGGAACATCCTGCGGCAGTTGGGACAGCGGATCGCGGAGATCGGGAACCTGCCCGTGCAGGACGAGAAGCGCGACCTGTGGCGGCGGCTCAACGGGCTTCAGCGCGTCCGCCCGCTGCTGTACATCGACGAGGTCCCGTGGTGGGAGATGAACGTCAACGACGAGCTGACGCTCCGCTGCGAGGACAAGAACCTCCAGGGCCTCGAAGGCAGCCTCCGCCGCACGATCTACCAGTGGGATCACTTCCGCGGCGACATGGTCGTCCGCCCCGAGATCGTCAGCACCTACGTCATCCACGACACCGGGTACGGGATGCAGACGCACGCGGTGCGGGCGCAGCAGGAGGGCATGACGGCCGCCGACTACGTGCCGATCATCGCGAGCGAATCCGACGTCGAGAAGATCCAACTGCCCACCGTCACCGTCGACTGGGACGCCACCGAGCGGAACTACCAGACGCTGCAGGAACTCTTCGACGGGGTCGTCCCCGTGCGCAAGTGCGGCATCCGCCACATGTGGTTCGCCCCGTGGGACCAGCTCATCCAGTGGTACGGCATCACGGAGCTGTACATGGACATGATGGACCGCCCGCAGCTCGTCAAGGCCGCCATCGACCGGATGGTGACGGCCATGGGCCATCGGCTCGACCAGTTGGAGCAGCAGGGCGCCCTGTCGGTCAGCGAGAACAACTTCCGCGTGGGCAGCGGGGGGCTGGGCATCACCGACGAGCTGCCCCGCGAGAAGGACGGGCCCGCCGCCACGCGCGACCTGTGGGGCACGTCCACCGGGCAGATCTTCTCCGAGGTCTCCCCCGACATGCACTGGGAGTTCTGCCTGCAGTACGAGATGCGCCTGCTGGAGCGGTTCGGGCTCAACTGCTACGGCTGCTGCGAGCCGCTGCACAACAAGCTGCACCTCATGCGGAAGATCCCCCGCCTGCGGAAGGTGTCGATGAGCCCGTACGTGAAGCTCGACATCGCCAGTGAGAACATGGGCAAGGACTTCGTCTTCTCGCACAAGCCCAACCCCTCGTACGTGGCGATGGACGGGTGGGACCGCGAACTCGTTCGCACCGTCCTCCGCGAGGCGATGGACGCCACCCGCACCAACGTCGTCGAGATCGTCCTCAAGGACATCTCCACCGTCCGCAACGAGCCCCAGCGCCTGTGGGACTGGGAGACCGTGGCCATGGAGGTCGCGCAGGAGTACGCCTGAGCCTCAGGGCCATCGCAACGTCGCCGTCGCGGGGGCCACGGCGGCGCGG
>JAWLCQ010000366.1:0-2669 GCA_041687095.1 Phycisphaerae bacterium
ATTCCCTGCCTTCGACCGCGACCCAAGGGGCCCCGGCAACCGCCGAACGTATCGCAAGGGCCTGCGGCCCCTTTGGTTGCGGCCGAAGGCAGCGCTGTGCAATCCTCTAATCTGCGTAATCCCCCTCTTCGGGGCCGTTTCTTTCTCTCTTCACGCTTTTTCGCCTCCGGTTCGATGCAAAAGCGTGAACGGTAACCCACGTCCGATCCACGCCGCCTGCGAACCAACGGGGACGCGTATCACACGATCTCGAACGGATCCCGGTCCTGCTTGGACATCGTTACCTTCAACTCCGGCAGGGCCTCGTGGAGGACGTCCTGCACTCTCCGCAGAGCCATCCGTTCGCTGTGGGAGTGGCCCAGGCACACGACGTGCATGCCCGACCCCGCGGCCGCCAGGGCGTCGTGGTGGCGCATCTCGCCCGTGAGGTACAGCCCCGCGCCCGCCCGCACCGCCGATCGGAACGCCGGCCCGCACGAGCCCGCGCAGCAGGCGACGGTGCGGAGGGGGGCGGAGGGATCGGTGTTTCTCGCCCTGGCGACCTGGAGGTGTTGGATCCCGGTCGCCTTCTTGATCCGTCCCAGCAGCGCCCGCAGCGTGACCGGTCGCCTGAGCGTCCCGATCCGCCCCATGCCCGTGTCCCCCGGGTAGTCGTCGATGGGGTACACGTCGACGGGGGCGGTCTCGTAGCTGTGGGCGGCGCGGATGGCGGAACAGACGGTGGGGGCCTTGCTTCGCGGGGCGATGATCTCCAGGCGGAGTTCCTCGACGGCCTCGTGGCGGCCGGACTGCCCGATCGTTGGGTGCGTACCCGCCGCCCCGCAGAACGAACCGATCCCATGGCCGAAGAACGCGCAGTCGAAGTAGTTCCCGATGCGTCCGGCCCCGGCGGCGAAGGCGGCGTCGGCGACGCGGGAGAGGTCGGCGGGGGGGACGAAGGTGACGACCTTGCACTGGTCGCGGCGGGCGGAGGGTTCGAGGGGTTGGCGATCCTCCATGCCCAGCGTGTCGGCGAGCACGTCGTTCGTGCCTCCGGGCACGGCGTCCATGGCGGTGTGGAGGGAGTAGACGGCGAGGCCCTTGCGGGCGGCGGTGAAGGCCACGCCCGCGTCGCCGGGGGTGAGGCGGGCGAGGGGCTTGAAGATGACGGGGTGGTACGCCACGATTATCGACGCCTTGGCGGTGAGGGCCTCGGCGAGCACGGACTCGGTGGCGTCGATGCACAGCAGGGCGGAGGCGGCATTGGCGGTGGGGTCTCCGATGAGCAGCCCCACGTTGTCCCACTCCGCCGCCAGGTGCGGGGGGGCGTAGGCTTCCAAGGCTTTGACGATCTGCAGGACTTTCACGTGTCCCTCCTCTATCGCAGAACCACGGGTCTCTCCACATCCGGGAAAGCGAGCGGGGATGCAGGGGATGCAGGGGATACGAGTGAATCAGCTCGCATCCCCTGCATCTCCTGTATCCCTGCTCTCTCCGTATCGGTGTTCATCTGCGTTCATCCCCGCGGATTCCCGGGTATTGCTGACGGCGTCTTCACTGCCCGCCGCACTCCTTCTCCAGCAGGTCGCGGTAGGCGGCCATGATGCGTTGGGTGACCTCCCCGGGCTGCCCGCTCCCGACGGTGTGGGCCTCGACGCGGTGGACCGGGCGGATGCCGCTGCACGAGGCGGTGAGGAAGATCTCCTCCGCATCGAGCATGTCGCGGACGTACAGGGGCGTTTCCTGGTCGTGGGGGATGTCGAGGTGGGCGCACAGTTCCAGGACGGCGTCGCGGACGATCCCGGGCAGGACGGGCGTGTCGCGGGGGGGCGTGCGGACCACGCCCTCGCGGACGAGGAAGACGTTGCAGAAGCACGCCTCCGCCAGCCGGTGGTCGGGCGTGTACCACAGGGCCTCCTGCATGCCCTTGACCGCCGCCTCCTTCTGGGCCAGCAGGCGGGCGAGGTAGTTCCCCGTCTTGTGCCCGTAGATCGGATCGCCCGCGTGCTGGCGGAACGAGCTGACGACCACGCCGATGCCCTTTGCGTACCACTCGCGGGGGTAGGTGGGGAGGGGGTCGGCGGTGATGAGCGTGGTGGGGCGTTCGTCCCGCGTCGAGCCCGGGGTCAGCGTGATGCGGACCCGCGCCTCGGCGAGCCCGTTGGCCTTGAGCAGCGCATCGACGCCCTCGGCGAGGGTCTGGACGGTGGCGTCGGTGCGGAGGTCGAGGAGGCGGACGGTGTCGGCGAGGCGGGCGAGGTGGCGGTCGAGGCGGAAGACCACCCCCCGGTGCGCCAGCATCGTCGTGAACGTGCTGAACCCATGGAGGAACCCCGCATCCCAGACGCTGACCTGGGCGGCGTTGGCGGGGAGGAGGTGTCCGTTCAACCAGACGTTGTCTTCGGCCATGCTATGGGTGCTCCCGGTTTGGGTGAGGATACGTCATGATGATAGGCCTCCCGCCCGCGAGGGCAAGCGTGCGAAACGAAGCCAACCGGCAAAACGAAGCCAAGGTGCGAAACAAAGCCAAGGTGCGAAACGAAGCCAACGCGCGGAACAAAGCCAATCTGCGGAACGAAGCCAATCGGCGAAACAAAGCCAATCTGCGAAACAAAGCCAACGTGCAGAACAAACCCAACTCGCGGCCCGAAGGGCCGCGCGAACCCTTCTCCCCCGGGGGAGAAGATGTC
>JAWLCQ010000367.1:0-2664 GCA_041687095.1 Phycisphaerae bacterium
CGATCGCGGCGGTCCCCGCCGCGAAGGGGGCGCTCCAACGGCGCTGCCGCGGAGGCGTCCCTCGCCCCTCCCGGACGCCGGGGGTCAGGAGACCCCCGGCGCAGGAGGTGGGGGTCAGGAGACCCCCGACGCTTCCATGTGAGGCCCGGCGGCGAATCCCGCGGCGTCTGGTTCCCAATCCCTGACTCCCGCTCCCGGTTCCTGGTTCCTGGTTCCTGGTTCCTGGCTCCCTGTTCCTGGTTCCCCTCTCCCCGCTCCGATTCCCCTCCTTGCATAAAACCATTTCACCTCCTCGTGCGTCTAACGTCGCGAAGGTAGTATTACGCACGCTGGAACCCATCGATCCCTGACCAAGGAGATTCTCATGAACCGCCTCTCGCCCGCTCTGGCACTGATCGCGATGTTGGCCCTGTCGGCCGTGCTGTCCGCCCAGCCCGTCCCCGAACCCGCCGCCGCCCCCCCCGACGGAGCCCCCGCCGCGTCGCTCCCGGTGTCCCGCATCGTCCTGTTCTCCAGCGGGGTGGGCTACTTCGAGCACGCCGGGACCGTCGACGGCGATGCGGCCGTCACGCTCCAGTTCAAGCCCGACCAGATCAACGACGTCCTCAAGTCCATGGTCGTCATGGACCTCGACGGGGGGACCGTCCCGCGCGTCACCTACGGGTCGCGCGACCCGCTCGCCCGGGCCCTGTCGAGCTTCGCCATCGACCTCTCCGGGGACCCCTCCGTCGCCAACATCCTCAAGCAGATCCGCGGAGCCACCGTCACCGCCCTCGCCCCCGAGCCCGTCACGGGCAAGGTCCTGGGCGTCGAGGCCGTCCAGAAGCAGGTCGTCGCCAACGGCGTGACCACGATCCTCACCGAGAACGTCCTGAGCCTCCTGACGGCCAACGGGATCAAGACGCTCCCGCTCGACACCCTCCAGTCCATCAAGTTCGAGAACGACAAGCTCCAGGAGGAGATCACCCGCGCGCTGGAACTGCTGATGGAGTCGCACGACATGAACCGCAAGCCCGTCTCCATCTACTTCCAGGGCCAGGGCAAGCGGAAGGTCCGCGTCGGGTACGTCATCGAGACCCCCGTCTGGAAGACCTCCTACCGCCTCGACCTCTCCGGCGACAAGCCCCTCCTCCAGGGCTGGGCCATCGTCGAGAACACCTCCGACAGCGACTGGGAGAACGTCACGCTCTCCCTCGTCAGCGGACGGCCGATCTCCTTCATCATGGACCTCTACACCCCCCTGTACGCCCCCCGCCCCGTCGTCGAGCCCGAACTCTACGCCTCCCTCCGCCCCCAGCAGTACGGGGAGGGCATTGCGTCCGAGAAGCGACTGGAGGAGGCCGAGGATGCCTTCGCCCGCAAGAGCGGCGCGGCACGCCGCGAACGCGGAGCCGCCCCTGGGCAACCCATGCTCGGCGCCTATGCCGACGCCGCCCCCGCCGCCGACCGCGCCGTCGAACTCGCCCGCGGCGTCCAGTCCATCGCCGCCGCCGCGGAAATCGGCGAACTCTTCCAGTTCACCCTCGCCGACCCCGTCACCCTCCCCCGCCGCCGCTCGGCGATGCTCCCCATCGTCAACGCCCCCATCGCCGCCGAGCAGGTCTCCCTCTACAACCCCAGCGTCCTGCCCACCAACCCCCTCAACGGGGCCTACCTCGTCAACGACACCGGCATGAAGCTCCTCGCCGGGCCCGTCACCGTCTTCAACGAGGGCATGTACGCCGGGGACGCCCGCGTCGGCAACCTCGCCCAGAACGACAAGCGGTTCCTCAGCTACGCCATCGACCTCAACGTCACCGTCGATCCCTCCCAGCGGACCGAGTCCCAGATCGTCAGCGCCACCATCGTCGACGGGGTGCTGGAGGTCCGCCGCCTCTACACCTACATCCAGCAGTACAAGATCGAGAACAACGCCTCCGCCCCCCGCACACTCATCATCGAGCAGCCCCGCAACGCCCAGCGCAAGCTCATCGAGCCCGAGGCCGCCTTCGAGACCACCCCCGAGCTGTACCGCTTCCGCACCGAGGTCCCCCCCGGAAAGACCCAGACCTTCACCGTCAAGGAGCAGTACACCCAGGGCGAGTCCATCGCCCTCCTCCGCGAGGACCCCTCCCGCTTCGCCTGGTACCTCAAGAGCGGGGAGATCAGCCCCGACGTTCGCGACGCCCTCCAGAAGGCCGCGGACATGAAGGTCCAGATCACCCGCCTCCGCGAGCAGCTCAACCAGCTCCAGCAGCAGAAGCAGGCGATCGAGGCGGGGCAGGAGCGGCTCCGCAAGAACATCGAGACCGTCGGGAAGGACTCGGAACTCGGGCGGCGATACCTGAAGAAGCTCAGCGAGGAGGAGGACCAGATCGAGCGGCTCCAGGGCCAGATCGAAGAACTCCGCAAGCAGCTCCAGGCCCTGGAAACGCAGCTCGGCGACTACCTCCGCGGCCTGAAGGTCCGGTAGCGCACCGCACGGCCGAGCGGCACGCCCGCCTCGCCGTCCGCCGGGGCCTCCCCGCCCCGGCGGACGGCCCCGGGCCGCCCCGGCCCCTCGCGGCCCTCTCCCCGCGGCAAAGGCATCTGCACATCCCGGAGAATCAGCGGGGATGAACGCGGATGAACGCGGATGCGGAGAGGGCAGGGATGCACGGGATGCAGGGGATCGAAAGGTAACAG
>JAWLCQ010000368.1:0-2657 GCA_041687095.1 Phycisphaerae bacterium
CCGCTCCGGGACGTCGGGGGTCAGGAGACCCCCGACGCTCTGGTCCAAGGGCCGATGGCGGTATCCACCGTCCTCCGACAACAATCCACAATCCACCGTCTACAAGTTATAAGTCACAAGCCACAATCCGCCGTCTACCATCCACCATCCACCGACCGCCGTCTACCGACCGCCGTCTACCATCCACCGTCTACCGTCTACCGACCGCCGTCTACCATCCACCGTCTACCGTCTACCGTCCACAGTCCACCGTCCATCGCCTGCCGTCCAGGCCCACCAGTGCCCAGTGCCTCCCCCTATTGCCTATTCCCCAGTGCCCAGTGCCTTTCCCCAGTGCCTATTCCCCAATGCCTAGTCCCTAGTCCCTATTCCCTAGTGCCTTCCCCTAGTCCCTTCCCTCGAAGCAGGAGACGCAACGATGTCCGAACCCACGATCTCACTCACGTTCAAGGATCTGTACACGGAGGTGTCCGACTACCTCGGGTACGGCCGCGGGCCGGAGGGCGAGCGGCTGGAGGAGATGAAGCGGTACGTCAACGACGGGTACGCCCGGTTCCTGCTGGGCGTGGACCCGCGGACGGGCCGGGCGGGGACGTGGTCGTTCCTGGTCCCGGAGGCGACGCTGTCGCTGGCGGGGGGGACGGGGGCGTACGCCCTGCCGGACGACTTCGCGTACCTCGTGGACGACTTCACGTACGACGGCGGGGCGGCGGGGGGGCTGCGGCCGGCGACGGTCCGGGAACTCCGCGCGATGGCCGGGGGCGGGGCGATCCGCGGCACGCCTCGCTGGTTCGCCGTGTGCCCCTCGGGCTTCGCCGCCGCCACGGGCCAGCGGTGGGAGGTGCTGGTGCACCCGCTGCCGTCGGCGGAGTTCACGCTGCGGTACCGCTACCGCGTGAACCCCCAGCGGATGGTGGAGGACGCGGAGTACCCGATGGGTGGGGCGCTACACGCGCAGGCGGTGCTGGCCTGCGGCCTCGCCGTCGCCGAGGAGCGCCGCAACGACGGCCAGCACGCCCACCGCGACCGCGCGAGCGACCTCGTCGCGGCGTCCATCGACCTCGACGCCCGCGCGAAGCCCTCGAACGTCGGCTACAACGCCGACGGCGGGCCGGTGGGGCGCCGGCGGCGGGGAGCGGTGACCTACGCCTGAGGGCGGGAGCTTGCGTGGGCGGGGCGCTGGGGGCCCCGGAACTGGGAGGGGCCGAACCCCGCGGCCCGCAGTCCCCGCGTATCGGAACTCAGTAACCGTTCACGGAACGGTACGAACGGGGTGCCACCCTCAAGCCGCATGCTGTTTGCGGTTTGGGGGTGTTGAGCCCGCTACGTTGCAGCACCCCCAAGCGGCAGACAGCGCCGCTTGAGGGTGGCACCCTGTGAACAGTTACGGAACTCATGACTCCAGGAAGGAGATCACGATGACTCACAGACTCGACCTTGACTTTCCCCTGCGGGGGCTGGACCGGTCGCGGGCGTTCGCGGCCGCCAGCGACGGGACGACGCCCGAGTGCCTCAACGTTCGCCCGTGGTCGTCGGGCGGGGAGCGGGCGCGGGGCGGCTCGCGGCCGGGGCTGGCGCCGGCGTACGCCGCGCAGCTCGCGGGGAGTGCGCCCGTGCAGTGGCTGGGGTGGCTGGACTACGGCTACGGCGACGCGAGGACGTTCGACGAGCCCTTCGACTACCCCGACAACACCGTCCTCGACGCCTGCGACGACTGGGCCGCCGACGCGGCCATCATCGTCCGCTCCGGGCACGCGAGGCTCAACGCCCCCGCGGAGAACCGGGCGGCGTACTACACGGGCCTGGCGGGCGACGAGTGGGACGACTTCACCCTCATCGCCGACGTCGCCTGGTCGTACGGCAGCAGCGGGCAACTGGTGCTCTGGGTCAGCGACGCCGACGACGCCGCGACGGGGGGGGCGATGGTGACGCTCACCCACGCCTCCACCTGGGTGTGCGGGCCGGTGTACGGGTTCGCGACGACGACGAGCCTCCGCGTGCAGTCGGGGCCCCACGCGGGCACGTGGACGGAGTACCGCGACGTGCTGCACCGCATCCGCGACGGGACGCTGAAGATCGTCGCCGACGCGTCGGCCGTCCGCGTGCACTGGCTCGGGCGCGAGGTCCTCAGCGTCCCCCGCCACGACGGGACGTGCAGGAAGGCGGGGGTGCGGCTGTCGATGTCCAACCCCGGGGGGGTGGACAACCCGATTACCGACGCGATGATCGACTTCCGCCTCAAGCGGTGGCTGCTGCGGGCGGGCTCGCGGGCGGTGAGCCTCTCCCGCCGCCTGCTCGCCGTCGCCGGGGGCGTGGTGCACGCCGAGGCCCCCGACGGGACGCTGGCGGCGGCGGGGAGCGACGGGCCCGCCCTCGCCGACGTGCCCCTGGTGTCGGCGGCGCGGTGCGGGGGGATGGCGTTCCTCGTCGACGGCGTGCGGCCGCGGCAGTACAACCCGCTGGCGACGGGGGCGGCGGTGCAGGACTGGCAGGCCCGCCAGGGGCGGCTGCCGTCGTCCTGCCGCGGCGTGGTGAGCTGGCGGGACCGCCTGGTGCTGTTCGATTCGCTGGAGAGCCCGCAGGAGTACTACCTCAGCCGCCAGGGCGACCCGTGGGACTTCGACTACGGCCGCACCGACGCCGGGGCGGCGGCGATG
>JAWLCQ010000369.1:0-2556 GCA_041687095.1 Phycisphaerae bacterium
CGTAGCCGCAGGCGAAGACGGGAACCCCTCTCCCCTGGGGGAGAGGTGCCGAGCGAAGCGAGGCGGTGAGGGGGCGCCCGGAAGACGAGAACGGTCAGGAACCAGGGAACCAAGGAACCAGGGATCAAGAGAATGGGGACTGGCGCCGGAGCGGTCCGCCTTTTGGACTGGCCGCGGAGGCGCCTGGCCCTCTTTTTCCGGACACGGGACACGGTAGTACAGCGTGGCGAAGAAAGCGGAACAACCTGCGGAGAAGAAGTCGCCCCGGTTCGCGAACAAGCGGGCGTGGCACGACTATCACATTCTCGAGACGTTGGAGTGCGGCATTACGCTGGCGGGAACGGAGGTGAAGTCCCTGCGGGCGGGCAACGCCCGCATCGACGAGGCCTTCGCGCGCATCCGCGGCGGGGAGGTCTTCCTCGTGGGGGCCAACATCGGCGCCTACACCCACGCCGACCCCCGCATGCAGCACGACCCCACCCGCGACCGCAAGCTCCTCCTCCATCGCCGCCAGATCGAGACGCTCGAGACCCACGTCCGCCAGAAGGGCAAGACCATCGTCCTGCTGGCGCTGTACTTCAAGAACGGCTGGGCCAAGTGCGAACTCGGGATCGCGGAGGGCAAGAAGGCCCACGACAAGCGTGACGCCCTTCGTAAGCGGGACCAGCAGCGCGAGATCGCCCGCGAGATGAACCGAAGGCGGTAGATCCTTTTCGAATTTGGAGTTTCGATTTTCGATTGAGCTAGCGAGCGGACGGTAGGGCGCGAGGCGGAGCAGCAGGACGGACCCATGGGCGTGCTGACCGGGATTGGACAGAAGACGGTGCAGGCAATGGAGCGCTTCGGCGACTGGTGCCGCTTCTCGGGCGCCACGCTGGAGTGGGTGCTGCCCTCGCTCCTGCAGCGCCGCACCCTCCGCCTCCTGCCCGCGCAACTGTTCTTCGTCGGGACCCGCAGCGTCCCCGTCGTCATGATCACCGGCGCCTTCGTCGGGGCCGTCCTCGCCGTCCAGGCCTACCTCCAGTTCGAGGCCATCGGCCTCGGCGGGCGCATCGGGTCCATCGTCAACCTCTCCGTCCTCAAGGAACTCGGGCCCGTCCTCGCCGGAGTCATCCTCGCCGGGCGCGTGGGGGGGGGCCTGACGGCCGAGTTGGGCACCATGCGCGTCACCGAGCAGATCGACGCCCTTCGCGCCATGGGGACCGACCCGATCCGCGTGCTGGTGGTCCCGCGGTTCATCGCCTGCGTGCTGCTCATCCCCGTGCTCGTGGTCTACGCCAACTTCATGGGCATCATGGGCGGGTACGGCGTCAGCGTGTACATCTACGGCGTGAACGCGGGGGAGTTCTGGGAGAACGCCGCCACCGTCCAAACGTGGGACATCTTCTACGGCATCATCAAGAGCGTGTTCTTCGGGGCGGTCACCAGCCTCATCTGCTGCTACAAGGGCTTCCGCTCCGCCCCCGGGGCGGCCGGCGTGGGGCGGGCCTGCACCGAGAGCTTCGTCGCGGCCACCATGGCCATCCTCGCCCTGGACTTCTTCATCGGGATGTTCCTGAACAGCATCTACGTGTACCTGTACGGCTTTCGGCCGATCTTCTGAGAGCGTTTCCACCATGCCCAACCCCATCGTCACGGCGTACGAGAACTGGTTGTCCCGCCACCGCAACCGCACGAGCTTCTGGCTGCACATGGCGGGGATTCCCGCGTGCTTCGTCGCGGCCCCCGTGCTGCTGATCCTCCAGCAGTGGGTCCCGGCGGCGGCGTGCTTCGTGGGCGGGTACGTCGTGCAGTTCGTCGGGCACGCCATCGAGGGCAACCGCAGCGGGGAGGAACTGCTCGTCCGCCGCCTGCTGAAGCGGGACAAGTAGCCCCCGAAGGACTCCCGCACCATGCCCGCCCTGGTCCAACGAAGCGTTCCCCACGCGCTGTTCGCGATGGCGTTCCCGATGCTCGCGGGCACATTCGCGATGAACGCGTACAACCTCACCGACACGTGGTTCGTCGCCCGCGTCCGCGAGGCCCAGCGCGTCGCCACCTGGTTTGCCCTGGGTAACCGTTCACGCGCTGCAGTGCGGGGTTTGAAGAAGACGCCTGGCATCCGAACCTCCCCACCGACCCCGCGTCGAATGGCATGAAGAAACTCATTCCCGTCGATCCCGGCCGGGCGTCTTCCGCCCCGACGGGGCGGGGGAGAGTAGCCGGGGGCGCAGCGCAGCGGAGCCCCCGGTACACGCGCAAGGAAGACAGAGCCCCGGAGGGGCGAGGGAGTTGGAAGACCGGGAATCGCCCCGATTGTCCGGGATTCCCCCGCCCCTTCGGGGCTCCAGAGAATGGCCCCGCCTTCTGGGGGTTCCGCTTCGCTCCACCCCCGGCTACTGTCCGACGCCCCCTTTGGGGGCTTGGGAACCACGGCCCGGCAGCGGCGGGACTCGTGGCATTCTTTCATGGTAACCGTTCACGGGGTGCCACCCTCAAGCGGCGCTGTTTGCCGCTTGGGGGTGCTACGGCGTGGCAGGCGCAACACCCCCAAGCCGCAAACAGCATGCGGCTTGA
>JAWLCQ010000370.1:0-2540 GCA_041687095.1 Phycisphaerae bacterium
GAGGGCGGCCTCGGAGTCGTTGAGGACGAGCCCGTCGATGTTCGCCAGCAGGTTCACCAGGGCGTCGCGCTCGGTGGTGATCCACAGGTCCATGGTGTCGGCGACGACGAGTTGGGGAGCGTCGAGCTGCTTGAGCAGCTCCAGTTGCAGCGCGGGGTGCGTGTTGGCGAGGAAGACGTAGCGGGAGTCGCGGAAGCTCCCCGGGATCGTGGGGCCGCGCTCCGCCAGGACGTTGAGTTCCACGTCGATGGTGTCGCGGGAGTTGACGTCGTCGTGGTATCGCCCGTGCCAGCGGAACGTCTTGCTGCCCGTGCGGACCTCCAGCCCACCCATGTCGATGCGGGGGTTGGCGTGCAGCGGCTGGAGGAAGTTCGCGGGGCAGTCCTCGCCCACCACGCCCACGAACCGCACGGGCGCGAAGTAGCTCGCCGCGTACGAGAAGTACACGCTCGACCCGCCCAGGGCGTTGGCGACCTTGCCCGAGGGGGCCTCCACCGTATCAATGCCGATGCTGCCGGTAACCAGTAAGCTCATGCGTTCTGCCCTTTGCCCAAAGCAACCTGTGGAAACCAGCCAGTATACCGTCTCGCCCCGCGCCGGCCAACCCTCCACCGGGTGCATGCAGGGCCATCGCAAAGTTCAATTCGCCGGGTGCCACGGGTTCGCAGAACCCTTGTTCCGCCTCGGGCTCGTACGAGCACGGCTGTAAACAGCACAGCCGTGGCACCCACGACGGCGACTTTGCGATCGCCCTGCGGGTGCATGACCGTATCTGCGCAGTGAACCCCGCCGCGGCGCCCGGCCAGAGGAAGGGGAGAGAAAGGGATTACGCAGATTTACGGGATTACACAGAGGAGATTTTGTCCATCGGAGGTTGCGCAGAGGATGAGGACGTGCGGTTACTCCCCATCTGTGTAATCTCTCAAATCTGCGTAATCCCCCTCTCTCCGGCCCCAATGACCAGACCGTACGTTGTACGCAGGAGGGGCGTGCACCTCCACCCCCGCACTATCATAACCAGTGTGGGGGCGGCGTGTGCGGCACGGTGCTCCCAGGGATCATCGGGGACCGCCAGCACAGGGGAGCCACTCATGGCCAGGCAGGCATCGCACCAAGCGTCATCGGTTCGCGACTCGGCGCACCCTCGCCCTTCTCTCCTCGAACCCCTCGAACCCCGCCTGCTCCTCGCGGCGAGTCCGGGGCAGCTCGCGGAGTTCTACAGCGAAACCGACTACCTCATCGCCAACCCCGATGTCGCCGCCGCCGTCGCCGCCGGGGCCTTCGCCACCGGGTTCGACCACTTCTTGTCCCACGGACTCCAGGAGGGCCGCGACCCCAACGCCTTCTTCGACACTCCCGCCTACCTGCGCGCCAACCCCGACGTCGCCGCCGCCGTCACCGCCGGAACCTTCCGCAGCGGGTACGACCACTACGCCGAATTCGGCGCATTCGAGGGCCGCACCCCCTCGCCCTTCTTCCTCGAACCGCTCTACCGCCTCCGCAACCCCGACGTCAACGCGGCCGTCCTCGCGGGCGGCTTCCTCAATGGGCTGGACCACTACCTGCAGCACGGAGCGCGCGAAGGGCGCCTGGCGACCTGGGACGAACTCACCTACCTCACCGCCAACCCCGACGTCGCCGCCAGCGACTTCGTCACCGGCCTGGACCACTACTACACCTTCGGGTTCGCCGAGGGCCGCCTCGCCCCCGCCCTGCTGTCGGAGGCGCTGTACCTGCGCCTCTACCCCGATGTCGCGACGGCCACCGCGTTGGGCGTGATCCGCTCGGGGCTCACGCACTTCACCCTCCTGGGGCAGCAGGCGGGCCTCCAGGCGACCTTCGCCGAGGACACCTACCTCGCCCTGTACCCCGACGTCGCCGCCGCCGTCGATGCCGGGCTCTTCTCCTCGGGCCTCGCCCACTACCTGCAGTTCGGGGTCCTGGAGGGCCGCCAGGCACCCCCGTTCTTCAACGCGCCCCTGTACCTCAGCGCCTACCCCGCCGCCGCCGCCGCCGTCGCCGCCGGAGTCTTCCCCTCCGCCATGGCCCAGTTCATCGAGGTCGGGCAGTTCGCCCGCAACAGCCCCGCCCCCTTCGCCACGCCGAGGCTGAACGTCCTCGCCAGCCCCAACCCCCCCAACCTCATCTTCGCCGCCGACGCCATCGCCGGGGACGTCTCCGCCGACGGGCGGTACGTGGTCTTCGCCTCCGACGGCCGCCTCGTCCCCTCCCTCGACACCAACTCCCTGAGCGACATCTACCTCTACGACCGCTTCACCGGGATCGTGGAACTGATCAGCGTCCCGCGGACGGGCTCGGGGATCAACGGGCCCAGCTTCGACCCCGTCGTCTCCGCCGACGGGCGCTACGTCGCCTTCGAGTCCGACGCCTCGACCCTGGTGACGGGCGACCTGAACAACCGGCGGGACGTGTTCCGGCGAGACCGGCTGACGGGCACGACGATCCGCGTCAGCGTGGACGTCGATGGGGGGGACCTGTTCTTCGCCAGCGAGAACCCCTCCATCAGCGCCGACGGGTCC
>JAWLCQ010000371.1:0-2508 GCA_041687095.1 Phycisphaerae bacterium
CTCCCGACTACGGCCAGCGCGCAGGGACCGCGCATCGTCCGCGCCCATTGGTGATCCCGTAGTGAGGAAGCCGGCTTACCACCGACGCGGGGTCGGTGGGGAGCAGGAGGAAGAAGGAAAGGGGGCAACCTCCGCAGTAGTCAGTAGCCGCTTACCACCGACGCGGGGTCGGTGGGGAGTGGGAGCCCCAAGACGCCTGGGTTCCGGTAGGCCCTTCACTTTCCCACCTTCCCTGCTGTTCTGCGAAGGTAGGAACGGTTATGGGAATCGGCAATTGGAGATCAACCCACCACCGTGACTCTTGCGAGCGGACGGTCTATTCCTGCGCCTTCCCCCCCAGCAGGAGCCCCATGACGGTCTTCCACTGCGCGTACGTCATGCCCTCGTTGACCATGGTGATCCCGTGGGTCTCGCAGATGCGGGAGAACTCCGTCACGAGGGGCTGGAGGCGGTCGCGGCGGTCGGGGGTGAGTTTGGGGAGCACCTCGCGGGCGATGTCGGGGAGGCTCCTGCGGTGCACGTCGGGGGGCAGGAGGGGCTCGATCTCGGCGGCGAGGGCGGAGGCGTAGGCGACGATGGAGAGCTTGTCCACGCGGGCGAGGAGTTCCGCGTCGCCCTTGCACGCATCCTTGGCCTTGGCGAACGCCTTGAGGGCCTCGGCGGCGTAGGCGGAGTTGATCGCATAGGTGCGGGCGAGCCCGTTGCAGCGGGGCTCGGCGCCGCTGTCGGCGGCGTGGGCGTGCATGAAGGCGATGAACTCGCGGACGGGCCCGGCGGCGGGTCCGTAGTGCAGGTCCAGGAACTCGTCCAGCAGCGCCCGCCCGTCGAGCGTGGGGTCCCACAGGAGGCGGGCGATCATGTAGTTCCGCAGGTCGCTGAACTCCCCGCCCACCGCGTTCCACGCCGCCTGCGTCATCACGCCCCGCGCGTTGTGGGCGACGAACGTGCGGAGGTCGCGGTCGAGGTGGTACAGGTTCGCCGTCGGGATCAGGTAGTTCCCGAAGTTCACCACGTAGTGCCACACGTAGATGTGGTCGCAGATCTTCGCCCAGTCCTGGATGTCGGAGTAGACGGGGCGGTTGCGGGCGCTGTTCGGGTCGTCCAGCGGGTGGAAGACGGACAGCTCGAACGTGCAGAGCTGGATCTGCACGTTGGGCCGCGGGCGGACGGTGCGGGGCGGGCGGCGGGAGAACTTGTAGGCGAGCGTCCCGACCATCACGTCGGGGTGCGTCTGGGCGACGGCGGCGGCGACGGTGTTGACGGCGGACAGGAGCGAGCCCATCGACGACCCCTCCCGCTCGTCCACCTCGCGGCAGCGGTCGCAGAGGCAGTTGAGGTCGTTGTCGTTCTGCGAGACGCTGATGTTCCGCCACTCGGGGTGCTTCTCGAGCATCTTGAGGGTGTTGGCGGTGAGGGTGGCGACGGCCTCTTCGTTGGTGCAGCACAGCTCGGTCCCGTCGCCCGCCCAGTCGCGGCCGTTGACGTCCCAGCGGCGCACCCCGTCGCGCAGGGCGTACCACTCGGGGTGCTCCTTCCCGTACACCCGCGTGGGGATGAGGTTCTGGAAGCTGTGGTTGATGAGGTGGTAGCGCGTGGTCCCGCCCATCTCGTCGGGGACGCGGACGTTGGCGTTGAGGCGGAGGCGGACGGCGAAGGCGGGATTGGCGCCGTTCTCCCCGTAGTACGACGAGCGGAACTCCAGCGGCGGGCGGTAGGTGACGTCCAGCGGGCCCACGGGACGGGTCTTGCCCACGGGCGGGACGTGCGTGTGGGCGGCCGTGAGGAACCGCACGCCCAGGTGCTCCTCGGCGAAGGCGTAGACGGCGTAGAGGGTCCCGCGCGGGGGCCCGCCGGCGAGGGCGATGGCGGTGTCGGCGATGACGATCCGCAGCCCCTCCTCCCCGAGGTCCTTGGCGTCGAACCCCACCGCGCTCGCCCGCATCGCGTCCGAAACGCCCACGAACACGTGCCGCTCCGCCCGGTCCGTCGCGGTGACGATGGGGAGCCTCACGCCCGTCGCCTGCTCGCAGAGGGCCTGGAGTTCCTCGGCGGCGTGGCGTTCGGCGGGGCTCGCGTCTCCGTCCAGCACGATGTCCCACCCCTCGAGCTTCGCGAGGTCGACGGGCTGTCCCGTCCGCTCGCGCTCGACCCGCCCCACGCCCCGCTCGCGGAGCTTCTGGACCAGGTCCTCGCGCTCGGTGGCGAGGGCGAGGGAGGGCACAACAACGAGAGTCAACAGGGCGAGGCAGGCGAGGCGACGGTGACGATGATACATGGCGGTTCTCCGGAGCAGGCGAGCGAGTTGGCGTTTCTTGTGAAACCATGACACCCCGTGAGGGTTCCGGGTGGAAAGGCCCATCGGAACCCGAAGGCGGGGGCAGACGCGGGGCGTCGAAAGGTTCCATCGAGGTCTTGTGTTGCCTGGCTTGGTCGCTTCAGCGACCATGAGGGCGTGTTCCGCGAGCATATAATGGTCGCTGAATCGACCAAGCCCGTGATCCCACCGCA